>CANJTH010000117.1:0-3017 GCA_947477185.1 Actinomycetota bacterium | reverse complement strand
GGAGAGGCGGTCTGCGTGAGCGAAGACGATGACATGGAAGAAATCATCACAGAGGAGATGCTCTGGGATCGAATTCCTGAAGTCGATGGCGAAGAGCGGGCTAGCACGTATTACGAACTCAGCGCCAGAATCTATGCACGCGGACAGTATGACGAGGCTTTAGCACTTGCCGAAACGGCACGAGATATTTATTCAACGTTAGGTGCGAGTGCGCCGAGTGAAGGTCTAGCTCAAGCCTATTCAGCGATTGGTTACAACCTTAATCAGTTAAAGCGTATGGATGAGGCCGCAACTGCAATGAGTAAAGCCGTTGAGATTTTACGTGAAAACAAATCACCTATTGCCCTAGAGCTTGCCTGCACACTTGGCGAGTGGTGGTACACATCAAAGAAGTATGACAAAGTTGTAGAGACAATGCGTGAATGCGCCCAAGAGCATTTAGTTGATGGCAATGAAATCGGTGCGGCAAATGATCTGCACTTAATCGGTTGCGCAGAACGTGAATTAAAGAACTACGAAAAAGCTATAGATTCATTTAAAGAGGCGCGCATATTATTTAAGCGCAACAAAGAGGTTATTCACGTTGCGCGGTGTGATCAAAAAATGGCCTCATGTCTTATTGAGCTGAACGAGGGCGAACTCGCACTTGAAACCGCCCGCAAGGCAATCGATGTCTTTGAAACCGGCCACGACCATCGCCGTGAAACCTTTGCCCTCTTCGAATTAGGCAAAGCACAGATTCTCCTTGAAAAATTCGATGAAGGCTTAGCAACTTTGGAGCAAGTCTTATCGGTAGTTAGCGAAGATGAGCCTAAGGACTTCGAATTCATCATCGATGTTGAATCTCGGATTGCAAAAATCGTTCGTATGCAGGGGCGCATCGATGAGGCAGATGAGATCGAACGGCGTTTGAAGTCGGTACAAGAGGCGTTGGCAGAAGAGCCCGAGGCTTGATTAAACGACTTAAATCCCTGCCCGAGATACGCATAACCATGGTCTGCATGGGCAATATCTGCCGCTCACCTATGGCGGCAGCTGTCTTATCTAATCGCACCGCTGATTGGAAAGAGCCAAAGATTATCGTCGATAGCTCAGGCACTGGGGCCTGGCATATTGGTCAAGGCGCACACCCAACATCGCAGAAGGTCTGGGAAAACGCTGGATACAAGCACACACATGCTGCGCGTCAGTTTCAATCAAGTGATTTCTTTGCAACAGATTTGATTTTGGTAATGGATGCAAACAACTTCAGCAAGGTAATTCAACTTGCATCAGATGAGGAGTCTCGGAGCAAGGTTTTCTATTTACGTAGCTTTGATCCTGCACTATCGGCAATTGATCCCACATCTGCGCAGTTTTCAGATTTAGAGGTTCCAGATCCGTATAACCAATCTATTGAGGCCTATGAAGAGACGTTATTTATGATTGAGCGCGCCGTAGATGGCCTATTGCAAGAACTATCGCGCCAATAAGTGCACCAACGGCAGCGATAATTAAAGGCCACTGAATATCTCCTTTACTCCAGAGTGCACCACCCCAAATACCGGCACCCAGTACAGCAAAGTTCATTGAAGCTTGATAGACACCTTGTGCACGACCACGGTGGTTATCTTCACTCAAACCTGCAATCCATGCTTTGCCAACACCATCGGTAAGTGCTGGAAACAGGCCATATAGGGCGAGTGCGATAAGTGCGATTGTGTGATTCTGAGTTGCACCAAGCATTGCATACGCTATTGCAAATGCAAGTAAGCCAACTGCATAGACAATTCGCGGAGAAAGTTTATCGGCAATATAACCACCTGGAAATGCTGCAAGCACTGTTACTCCACTAAAGAGCATGTATGAAAGCACGACACCTTGCGTTGAAAAACCGATGTCATGTAAACGCAGCAGTAAAAGTACGTCTGGAATATTAGTTAATTGAATCAACACCAATATCGCAATCGCTCGCTTAAGAGTCTGGGGAAGACGCGGGTGTGGTTTTTTGGCTACTTTAATCTTTGGTGTTCGGACAAAGTTTTCTTTGATTAATAAGGTTAAAAGCCCTGAAATAATCGCTGGAATGAGTGCCCATTTAGCAACTGCTCGAACATCTCCATCGAGCATGGCTAGCCCAATTAGAGCGATTCCAGGCCCGATAACGGCTCCGATATTGTCTCCAGTGCGGTGGAAACCAAATGCACGCCCCAAGTGCGCTTTATCTACTGAGTCAGAAATAAGTGCATCTCGTGGGGCACTTCGCATTCCCTTTCCGATTCGATCGGTCACGCGGCCTAAGAAAACAAGAGGCCAGCCAGTTGCAACGACAACGAGTGCTTTACCGACACCAGCTAATGAGTAGCCAGATATAACAAAGGGCTTTCGACCTAAGCGATCGCTAGATTTTCCACTAATTAACT
The DNA here is from genome assembly GCA_947477185.1 of Actinomycetota bacterium. Taxonomy (GTDB): domain Bacteria; phylum Actinomycetota; class Actinomycetes; order Nanopelagicales; family Nanopelagicaceae; genus Planktophila. The sequence goes on along the minus strand of CANJTH010000117.1, from coordinate 615 downwards.
TAGTAAAACCTGCAGCAGCTTCGGCGCAACCTTCGATAAGCCCAAGTGCTAATGGCGCAGCTCCTATTACACCTGTTAATAAAATAGGTAAGAGTGGATACAACAGTTCGCTCGCGGCATCTTGTGCCAAGGAAACTAACGTCAAGAGAATTAAGTTACGCGTTAGCCAAATCTTTTTCATCGTGGCAGGTGCTGCAGCGCCCAGTGATACATAGCAATTGCTCCAGCAGCCGATGCATTCATTGAACGCGTTGAGCCATATTGATTAATCTCATATAAAACTTCGCAGGCTGCAATTCCCTCATCTGACATCCCGGCACCCTCTTGTCCAAATAAGAGAACACAACTCTCAGGCAGCTGTGCACTTTCTAGCTGCTTTGAACCCGGCACATTATCGATACCGATTATAGGAAGATTGTTTTCTTCGCACCAAAGTGCGAAATCCTGGACCGTTGGGTGATGATGAACCGTTAGATATCTATCAGTCACCATCGCACCGCGCTTATTCCAATCGCGCTTTCCCACGATATGCACGCCAGCGACATTAAAGGCATTTGCCGTCCGAACAACTGAGCCAATATTTAAATCATGCTGCCAGTTTTCAATTGCAATATG
>CANJTH010000116.1:0-3034 GCA_947477185.1 Actinomycetota bacterium | reverse complement strand
CGATGATTGAAACGCTATGACCAGCGGCTTCAAGTTCGGTAGCTAAAGAAGATCCGACTCGACCGCATCCCATGATGACTACGTGCATATGTCCTAACGTACACCCATAGGCTTACATCTATGGAATCACCTAAATCAGCGCGCTGGGCCGTTGGAGATATCTTCGAAACGGAGATTGAAAAAGTAGCCCATGGCGGCCATTTCATCGCCCGCCATGAAGGCGCAGTCTTTTTTATCCGCCATGGGATTCCCGGTGAAAAATGTCGAGTCGTGATTACATCTACTGGCTCCTCCTTTAACCGCGGCGATGTCATTGAGGTTTTAACTCCATCACCAGATCGGGTGAGCCCACCATGTTCCTATGCCCACCGCGACGGTTGTGGTGGCTGCGATTTTCAACATATCTCAATCGCTCGTCAGCGCCAGCTTAAATCCGATGTCATCACTGAACAGTTTGCACGCATCGCAAAAATGGATCTGCGCATTGAAGTTGAAGAAGTTAGCCCTGCATTGCACTGGCGTACCCGCTCGATTGCAACTACAAATAATGTGGGCAGGCTTGGCTTCTACGGCGCCAGAAGTCACAACGTTGTGCCAATCGATGACTGCATAATTATGGTACCTGATATGAACATGCCTGAACTTGCAGCCCGAAGTTGGAAGGCCGACGTTCGTATTGAGATTGCGGTTTCATCGGCGAAGGAGCGAAATATTGCATTGGCCACTAAAGAGAGTAAGGCTCGATTAACAGAAGGTAACCAGACTGTGCATGAAGAGGTGATGGATAAGGTTTTGGAAGTGAGTCAGGATTCATTTTGGCAAAGCAACGCCAGCGCACCTGCAACATTAACCGGTGCTGTTTTAGAATATGCCCAGCTGCGCAACGGCGATCACGTACTTGATTTGTATGGAGGTGTTGGTCTGTTCACCTCTGTGATGGTGGATTTTGTCGGAATCGATGGTGCTATTGATTTGATTGAAGGAAGCAAAAGTGCAACGAGTGATGCTGCGAGAAATTTTGCGATGAATCCAAATGTAAAGATTGCAACCGGTGATGTTGCACTACATCTGCCGCGAATTACCAGTGCCGATGTTGTAGTTCTTGATCCTCCCCGCGAAGGCGCTGGCAAAACAGTGGTGAGTGAAATTGTGCGATTAACACCTCGAAGGGTTGTTTATGTTGCATGTGACCCGGCCGCACTTGCACGTGATACTGGTTACTTTTTAGAGAAGGGCTATACGCTCTCCTCAATCAGGGCCTTTGATCTCTTTCCAATGACGCATCACATCGAGTGTGTTGCACTGTTCTTGCCGGCATAGGTATTATTAGCATCTAATACTGAGGTTCTGGAAGGCAGATAATGAGCAAAAACTCTTTTAACGCAAAGAAAAATCTAGAGGTTGCGGGTAAGAGTTTTGAGATATTTGATATTTCGGCCATCGAAGGCGCAAGCAATCTGCCATTCTCATTAAAGATCCTGCTTGAAAATCTTCTACGCACCGAAGATGGCGCCAATATCACTGCCGCTCATATCAAGGCTTTAGCCTCCTGGAACCCTGAAGCTGAACCCGATACTGAAATCCAGTTCACGCCAGCCCGCGTCATCATGCAGGATTTCACTGGAGTTCCATGCATCGTCGATCTTGCAACTATGCGTGAGGCGATCGTTGAACTTGGGGGAGATGCCTCAAAAGTTAATCCATTGGCTCCAGCTGAACTGGTTATCGATCACTCGGTCATTGCAGATGTTTTCGGAACGAAAGATTCATTTGAGCAGAACACTGATATTGAGTACGAGCGAAATCAAGAACGTTACCGTTTTCTTCGTTGGGGACAGAGTGCATTTGATGAGTTCAAAGTTGTTCCACCTGGAACTGGAATCGTCCATCAAGTAAATATCGAGTTTCTTGCCCGAGTTGTAATGACACGCGAAGTCGGTGGCGTTTTACGCGCCTATCCAGATACCGTCGTTGGCACTGATTCGCATACAACGATGGTTAATGGTCTTGGTGTCTTGGGATGGGGCGTTGGTGGAATTGAAGCCGAAGCGGCCTTGCTTGGCCAACCTGTCTCCATGCTGATTCCGCGAGTTGTTGGTTTCAAACTAACAGGTCAGTTGCCACTTGGCACAACGGCTACAGATATGGCGCTTACGATTACTGAGATTTTGCGTAAGGCAGGGGTCGTTGGAAAGTTTGTAGAGTTCTTTGGTCCTGGCGTTGTATCGGTGCCGATGGCAAACCGAACAACTATTGGCAATATGAGTCCCGAGTACGGCTCTACATGTGCAATCTTCCCAATCGATGACGAGACGCTTCGCTATCTGCGATTAACTGGTCGAAGCGATGATCAAGTTGCATTAGTTGAAAAATACGCAAAGTTACAAGGGTTATGGCACGATCCATTGATAGCACCACGATTCTCACAGGTTGTTGAGCTCGATCTCTCAACCGTTGTTCCATCAATCTCTGGCCCTAAGCGTCCACAAGATCGAATCTCACTGAGTGATTCAAAAGCAGCATTTGCAGAGATTCTCCCAACATATTTCTCTGACAAGACGGCAAAGAGTGAAGTTGCCGCGGGCAATACGCGTGTAAAAAACGGTGATGTTGTTATCGCCTCGATTACATCGTGTACCAATACTTCAAATCCATCGGTCATGATAGGTGCGGCTCTTCTTGCGAAAAAGGCCGTTGAAAAGGGTTTGAAATCAAAGCCATGGGTAAAAACCACTCTCGCACCTGGATCTAAGGTAGTCACCGATTATTACGATCGGGCAGATTTATCGAAATATATGCAGGCGCTAGGTTTTCACCTCGTTGGATATGGCTGCGTAACATGCATCGGCAACTCTGGCCCACTTCCAATCGCTATTAGCAAGGCAGTTAACGAGGGCGACTTAGCCGTTACTGCCGTGCTCTCCGGTAACCGTAACTTCGAGGGGCGTATAAGCCCTGATGTGAAGATGAACTATTTAGCATCCCCGCCATTAGTTGTCGCATATGCAATCGCCGGCACCATGGATCATGATTT
>CANJTH010000115.1:0-3079 GCA_947477185.1 Actinomycetota bacterium | reverse complement strand
ATTTAGGTGATTCCATAGATGTAAGCCTATGGGTGTACGTTAGGACATATGCACGTAGTCATCATGGGATGCGGTCGAGTCGGATCTTCTTTAGCTACCGAACTTGAAGCCGCTGGTCATAGCGTTTCAATCATCGATCAAACTCGTGAAGCCTTTCGTCGCCTCGGCCCAGATTTCAAAGGAACAACGGTTACAGGCGTCGGCTTTGATCGCGATATTTTGCGCGAGGCCGGTATTGAAAAGGCCGAGGCCTTTGCAGCCGTTAGTAATGGTGATAACTCCAATATCTTGGCAGCACGAGTAGCGCGCGAAATGTTTGGCGTTGAAAAAGTCGTTGCCCGAATTTATGACCCAGGCCGTGCCGAAATTTATCAGCGCCTTGGAATCCCAACTGTTGCAACTGTTTTATGGACAACCGATCAGATTCTGCGCAATCTTATTCCTGAAGGTTCGCGCTCTGAGTGGCAAGATGCAAGTGGAATGGTTGCACTCTGCGAGATGCATCCGCACAAGGAGTGGTATGGACGACAGATTTTACTCATTGATGCGATTACACATGCACGCGTTGCATTCATCACACGCAATGGCTCTGGAATGATTCCCGATGAGCACACAGTTCTGCAACAGGGTGATTTAGTCCATGTGATGGTCGCCGAAGCAGATACTGCCCGAGTTGAGGCAATCCTCGCACTCTCCCCAGAAATTGAGCGCTAATGAGAATCGCAATCGCTGGAGCTGGAAATGTAGGTCGTGCTATCGCGCGCGAACTTCTAGATAACGGACACCAGGTTCTACTCATTGATAGAGATCCTAAAGCGATCAAACTTGAGAGCGTTCCAGATGCAGAGTGGCTAATGGCAGATGCCTGCGAGATTGCATCGTTGGACAAGGCTCACCTGAATACCTGTCAGGTCTTGGTTGCGGCAACCGGAGATGACAAGGCAAATCTTGTTACCTCATTATTGGGCAAGACTGAATATGGCGTTCCACGCGTAGTAGCTCGAATTAATCACCCAAAAAATGAGTGGCTCTTTGACTCCTCATGGGGCGTCGATGTTGCAGTATCGACTCCGCGCATCATCTCTGCTCTAGTTGAAGAGGCGGTCAGTGTTGGCGATGTCGTGCGCCTATTCTCATTTAAGAAGGGCCAGGCCAACTTAGTTGAGCTCACTCTTCCCGATGGTTCTGCATGTATTGGCAAAACCGTTGAAGAGATCGAGCTTCCAGAGGATGCGACCTTGGCCGCCATTGTTCGCGATGGTCGTGTCATCACTGCTAAGGCTCACGATGTCTTTGCAGCTGGGGATGAACTTCTATTTGTCGCCTCTTCTGTGGCAGAGGAAAAGATTAAAGCCTGCTTTATCGCCTAATCAGTTGGTTTATGGACTGGTGGCGCGGTTTTAATAACGAGCCACGATAAGTATGCAGTAGCAAAGAATAATGGATAGCCCATCGCTAAGTTGACACTGCCTAATAAGTTAACGTTTCCACTTCTATAAATCGGATACTGCACAGCGATACGCAGAAAGAACATAGCTACCCAGATCCAACTTGCCCGGGTATAAACCTTTTTACGGGCGGGGTCCTTGCGCCATAAGAAATTCTCACCCAGCAGTGGACCAAGCACCACTCCTAAGAGCGGCCAGCCAACAAGATTGCCAATTAAATACGCTGTGCCATATGCCAGATTTGTTAGCAGCTTTGGAATATAGAAGTCGGAGGCGTTACCGCTCTTGTTTGCAAAGTAGGCACAGATTAATACTCCCAATAGACCAGAGACTGCATGTTGAATGGTGTCCTTTTTTGCAAGACGAACCATTGCAAGAAGAACTGAGAGGATTATTGCTCCGGTTAATGCCACCTTTAAATCATGCTTAACGTTAAAGAGAATGAGAAAAACAACGGCCGGCAAGCCCGAATCAATCAGCCCTTTTTTACCACCAAGGGCCCCCATAACCTTTTCACGATCGTGATTATGTTCGCTCATGCGCTGCCCGTTGATCCAAATCCACCAGAGCCACGTCCAGAGCCGGGAAGCTGCGAGAGCTCAATAAAATCGGCGCGTTCAACTTTTTGGATAACTAACTGCGCGATGCGATCGCCTTTTTTAAAGGAGATGGATTCGCTGCGATCATGATTGATTAAAATGCAGGAGATCTCCCCACGGTAACCAGCATCAACTGTTCCTGGAGCATTGACCAACGTAATGCCAGCTTTGATAGCTAGACCCGAACGTGGATGCACGAGTGCAACATATCCATCGGGAAGGGCAATTGCGATGCCGGTTGGAACAAGTTGGCGCTCCCCCGGTGCAAGCGTAAAATCAATCGTTGTTGTTAAATCAGCGCCAGCATCTCCACCCTTTGCATAACTCGGTAGTGGCACCGAGCTATCTAATCGCGTGATAAGGACTTGTACGTGTGCCATGTCTTAAGGATTAATCTCAAAATCAGGATCTGCAAAGGCTAATATCTCGGGGGTTTTTGCAAGCTGTGCAAGATACTCTTTTGGTGCATTATTTAAGAAATGATCCATCGGTACGATTACATAGAGAGCTGCTGCACGCACAACTACAGGCCCATCGACAGAGTTTAATCGACCTTCTGCACTTGTATATACCTTGCGATTTACTTGTCCAGTTATTTCAGCTGTAATGTGAAGTGTTGATCCCATGGGAACAGGTTTTAGAAAGTCGGTTTCTAACCTGCCCGTAACTGCAGGAGAACGTAGTAGCCACATTAATTTTCCAAGTGCCTCATCAAAGGCCAGCGATAACAAGCCACCATGAGCAAGCCCTGGAGCCCCTTGATGATTTTCAGTTACTGTAAATTGCGCCGTGATATTGGCACCGGCCCCGGCATATGCAACAAGGTGTAGACCCGTTGGATGAAGATCACCGCAACCAAAGCAGTGACCGAAGTGGGATGGAATTTTGGATCCGATGGGAGGCGCTTTCGGATGGCGCTCGGGAATCGCTGCTCCCTCTGGAGGTGTAGTGCTAGCGATACGACTCATAATCTAAGAGTATCCGATACCGTAACTCCTATGCGATATCGAGAAGTGATCCGTATGCCACTGT
>CANJTH010000114.1:0-3086 GCA_947477185.1 Actinomycetota bacterium | reverse complement strand
TCCGTGAAGGTGGGCAGTCTATCGGGGCTTTAGAGCCCGACTGCACGCTCGATTTCAAGGCAGGCCTGCGTAATATCATCAACAATGGCAACGCCGCTGCACTCTTTGCGATCCCAACCAGGTCCACCCAAAACTATTCGCGGAGCTGGTCGCACAGTTGGTAACTCTCGGAAAAACTCAGGCAGAGCATTTTCTTTCAACTGAGCCCACAAAAAAACCGCTGGAGGTGCAGATTTCTTCACCATTGCTGCGATAGCGTCTAGCGGTGTTAGCGATCCTAAGAAATGTGTCTCTATTCTTCGCTCAGCAAGTGCTGCAGCTAAGGCATGTAAGGGCAGCGAGTGAAGCTCGGCCCCAACTGCCGCTAGAAGAACAGGGCGAGAGTTAAGTGGTTGCTTAACCACTTTAACGCAATCACGGAGAATTCGTATTAGAACTTCGGTGAGTAGATGCTCTACATCAACTCCTTTACCAGTCTCTTCCCAGTGCTTTCCAACTAAAATAAGCAGGGGGCTCATCACTTGTGACCATGTGGAGTCGACTCCATATTGAGCTAAATCTTTGTAGATCTCACTTTCAATAAAAACCTTATCGAAATTACATGCAGCTTTATACAATGCCTTCACCAATTCTTCGCGTGAGGCGTGCTCGTAGCTAATCTTTTCAATTTTTAATAAACCTTCATGGCTGATAGCTATTTCTGCCGCCTCATTCGGAGCAACTCCCGTTGCAATGAGTCGGCGCATCATCATTAACCTGGCCACATCTGATGGGGAGTACCGTCGATGCGATCCGGCCTCATGGCCCGATGCTCCAAGGCCATAGCGGCGATCCCACGTGCGCAGCGTGGAAGGGGCAAGGCCAAGAAGACGGGCAACGGCCGCTACGCTCAGATGCCCCTCGGCTATCGCCATGCGCCTATCGTTGCGCTTAGTGGGCTAACTCACCACCCCAAACACGCTCAAAATCAGGCTCATACCCCGCGATACTTGAACAACTTGTGAAGCGGTTGTACTGTGGAGATATGGCCGAACTATCACGACTTCCCCGCCCCGTTGCAGATGAATGGGAGTGGCAGTATCAAGGTGCCTGTCGTGATCTGCCCGCTGAGATGTTTTTTCATCCAGATGGAGAGCGGGGCCCACGTCGGCGCAACCGCGAAAATACCGCCAAGGCGATCTGTGCAAGCTGTCCGGTAATGCTGGCCTGTCGTGCACATGCACTTGCAGTTCAAGAGCCCTATGGAATCTGGGGCGGTTTATCTGAAGATGATCGCTTGTCAGTAATTACTCGCGATGGGGATCCAGATATTTCACATGCCTCATAAGGTTTAACTCTCCTCCTGAGTTAATGACAGCGAAAACCCCCTACAGAGAAATCTGTAGGGGGTTTTCGCATCCAATTTCTTTTAGTGCGAGTGACCGCCTGGGCCATGTGAGTGGCCAGCCCCACCAGCATCTGCCGGTGCATCTGCTGGACGCTCGAATACAACTGCCTCAGTTGTAATAAACATTGCAGCAATTGATGCAGCATTTGCAAGTGCTGAACGAGTTACCTTAACTGGATCGATGACACCATCTTTTGCAAGATCGCCATACACATCAGTTGCAGCGTTAAAGCCTTCGTTATCCTTCATCGCGCGAACCTTTGCAACTACTACGTAGCCTTCAAGTCCAGCATTCTCTGCGATCCAACGAAGTGGCTCATCGCAGGCTTTGCGAACTAAGCGAACTCCAACTGCCTTATCGCCAGTGAATCCAAGATCACCCTCTAGAACATCGGCTGCATGCACAAGTGCTGCGCCTCCGCCAACGACGATTCCCTCTTCAACAGCTGCACGTGTTGCAGAGATTGCATCTTCAAGGCGGTGCTTCTTCTCATTGAGTTCGACTTCAGTGTGTGCGCCAACTTTAATAACGCAGACGCCGCCCGCAAGCTTTGCTACACGCTCTTGCAACTTCTCTTTATCCCATGAAGAGTCAGAGTTTTCAATCTCTTTGCGCAGCTCATTGACACGGCCGGCAACTGCCGCCTTATCTCCTGCGCCTTCGATGATTGTTGTTGCATCCTTTGAGACCACGATACGACGTGCGCGGCCAAGATCTTCCAATGTTGCAGCGTCTAACTTCATGCCAACCTCTGCTGAAATAACCTGTCCACCGGTCAGTGTTGCAATATCTTGCAACATCGCCTTGCGACGATCGCCAAAGCCAGGTGCCTTAACGGCAACAGAGGCAAAGACTCCACGCATGCGGTTAACAACCAGTGTAGAAAGGGCTTCACCCTCAATATCATCGGCGATTATTAATAGCGGCTTTGATGAGGCAGATACCTTTTCAAGGATTGGAAGTAGGTCAGCTAAGGCCGAGATCTTTCCAGCCGAGATAAGCACGTATGCATCCTCAAGGATAGATTCCATACGATCTTGATCGGTTACGAAGTATGGAGAGATGTAGCCCTTATCGAACTGCATGCCCTCAGTGAACTCAAGATCTAGCCCTGTAGTTGATGCCTCTTCCACAGTAATGACGCCATCTTTGCCGACGCGATCCATGGCCTCTGAGATTAAATCTCCGATTGCGCGATCTTGGGCTGAGATAGTTGCAACATCTGCAATCTGTGCCTTGCCACTTACTGGAGTTGCCTGTGCACTAAGTTTTTCAGAGACTGCAGCAACTGCAGCTTCGATTCCAGCTTTAATATCCATTGGCTGTGCGCCAGCGGCTAAGTTGCGGATACCCTCTTTAACCATTGCTTGGGCTAGGACTGTCGCAGTCGTTGTTCCGTCTCCGGCAACATCGTTGGTCTTAGTTGCTACTTCTTTAACTAACTGTGCGCCCATGTTTTCAACTGGGTCAGAGAGTTCAATCTCTTTAGCAATTGTCACACCATCATTTGTAATAATTGGGGCGCCGAATGATTTAGCGATAACGACGTTGCGACCCTTAGGCCCAAGGGTTACCTTGACTGTGTCGGCAAGAATATTGACGCCACGCTCCATCGCACGACGTGCGTGGTCATCGAATTGAAGGGACTTTCCCATCTACTTCTCGATTACAGCGAGAATGTCGCGAGCTGAAAGCACC
>CANJTH010000113.1:0-3115 GCA_947477185.1 Actinomycetota bacterium | reverse complement strand
AGTGATGCATTTTTTCCATTTGCCGATGGTTTACAGATTTTGATCGATGCAGGCGTGCGCGCTGTCGTTCAACCAGGCGGAAGCGTGCGTGATGAAGAGGTAATTGCTGCAGCCGAAGCAGCTGGAGTTGCCATGTTTTTCACAGGCACCCGCCATTTCTCACATGCCTAAGGCTGCAATAGGATGACGCATATGAGCGCGCAGATTTTAGATGGCAAGGCGTTAGCGGCCACAATTAAATCTCAACTTGCAGATCGAGTGCTCGAACTTAAATCACGCGGTATCACTCCAGGACTTGGCACAGTATTAGTTGGCGATGACCCAGGTTCGCACTCATACGTTGGCGGAAAGCACCGCGACTGTCATGAAGTTGGAATTAACTCAATCCGGGTAGATCTACCTGCCGATGCAACTGAGGCCGATGTCATGGCTGCCATTAAAGATCTCAATGCCTCAGCTGCGTGCACGGGCTACATTGTTCAGCTGCCATTACCTGAAGGAATTAATACACAACGTGTATTAGAGGCGATCGATCCATCCAAAGATGCCGATGGTTTACATCCGATGAACTTAGGTCGCTTAGTGTCGGGCTATGGTGCACCACTGCCCTGTACACCACATGGAATTGTTGAACTCCTTACACATTATGGAATCAGCACGAAAGGTGCTGAGGTAACTGTGATTGGACGGGGTTTAACTGTTGGTCGTCCACTTGGTTTGCTTCTGACTCGTAAAGCTGAAAATGCAACAGTGACCTTGACTCATACGGGCACAAAGGATTTGCTCAGACATACAAAGAGTGCAGACATTATCGTTGCAGCAATTGGCAAGGCACATTTTTTAACTGCCGAGATGATTAAGCCTGGGGCCGTTGTTATCGATGTTGGAATCTCACGCACAGATGCCGGCCTACTTGGTGATGTATCTCCTTCGGTTATGAACGTTGCATCATGGGTAGCACCAATGCCAGGCGGGGTTGGACCAATGACGCGGGCAATGTTGCTCAAGAATGTTGTGGATGCATGCAGTTAAACAATCGTGTATTAACTGGTGTAAGTAACGCTGCAATTCTTATCGGTATAGCGTTGGGTATCGGTGGAATAGTGCGAGGTGGGTCACTATTTATCGCAGTGGGTACGGCCGGTATAGCCTTCAAAGCACGGGGCTCACGCAGATTCGATTTTTATTTTCCACTCGTTATAGCGATCGCTCTATTTGCTCTGGCAGTTGCACTTCCTCGCGGGCGGTAGAGTTCAGGTAGTGCCACACCAAACCATCAAAGGGAGTACGCCATGGGCGGCAAAGTCACAGTAGTAGGTGCAGGTTTTTATGGTTCAACAACCGCCCTTCGATTAGCTGAATACGATGTTTTCGACACTGTAGTCCTTACAGATATTCTCGAAGGCAAGCCAGAGGGCTTAGCCCTTGATATGAATCAATCTCGCTCTATTGAAGGCTTCGAAACAAAGATAATTGGAGCAACGACAACCCCCGAAGGCGCAGGATACGAAGCAACTGCAAACTCTGATGTGGTAGTCATTACCGCTGGCCTTCCACGCAAACCCGGCATGAGCCGTATGGATTTAATCGGAGTTAACGCGGGCATTGTTCGCGGAGTCGCAGAAAATATTGCAAAGCACTCACCTAACGCCGTCATTATTGTGGTCTCAAATCCACTCGATGAGATGACCTCTCTTGCTCAAATTGCTACGGGCTTTCCTAAGCACCGAGTTATGGGTCAAGCTGGAATGTTAGATACGGCCCGCTTTACTAACTTTGTCGCTGAAAAATTAGCGGTCAAGGTCGGGGCGGTAAAGACACTCACACTTGGCTCACATGGCGACACGATGGTTCCAGTTCCAAGTCGCTGCACAGTTAATGGGAAAGCGCTCGCAGAGCTCTTATCGCAGACTGAGATAGATGAGTTAGTTGATCGCACACGCAACGGTGGCGCAGAAGTTGTTGCCCTTCTTAAAACAGGTTCGGCTTACTATGCACCATCTGCTGCAGCTGCACGTATGGCTAAAGCGGTCATCGAAGATTCAGGGGCCGTTATGCCTGTATGTGCATGGGTAGATGGCGAATATGGAATCTCAGGTGTCTATCTTGGAGTAGAGGCAGAGATAGGGCGAACAGGAATTAAAAAAGTCGTTGAAAGTGCATTGACCGACAGTGAAGTTGCAGCCCTCAAGGCCGCTGCCGAAGCGGTTCGTGCAAAACAAGCAGATGTTCTAACACTCTAAATAGGGAGCATGTCAGATGGCAAAGATCAAAGTTGAAGGAACCGTAGTCGAACTAGATGGTGACGAGATGACTCGCATCATCTGGCAGTTCATTAAAGAGTCTTTGATTCTTCCTTACCTAGATGTCAACCTTGAGTACTACGACCTGGGTATGGAAAACCGCGATGCAACCGATGATCAGGTCACAATTGATTCGGCCCATGCTATCCAAAAGCATGGCGTGGGTATTAAGTGCGCAACGATTACACCAGATGAGGCCCGCGTTGAAGAGTTTGGCCTTAAAAAGATGTGGAAATCACCTAACGGTACGGTCCGCAATATCTTGGGTGGCGTGATTTTTCGCGAACCAATTATTATCAGCAACGTTCCACGTTTAGTGCCTCATTGGACAAAACCAATTGTTATTGGCCGTCACGCCTTTGGTGATCAGTACAAGGCAACAGATTTTCGAGTACCAAGTGCCGGTAAGTTAACGATGACATTTGTGCCTGCCGATGGCTCAAAGCCCGTTGAATATAATGTCTTTGATTTTCCTTCATCAGGTGTTGCAATGGGAATGTATAACATGGATGAATCTATCCGCGACTTTGCCCGTGCATCTTTAAACTATGGACTCAACCGCAAATTTCCGGTCTATCTTTCAACCAAGAATACAATTTTGAAAGCCTACGACGGTCGCTTTAAAGATATATTTGAAGAGATTTTCCAAGCCGAATTTAAAACCGCCTTTGAAGCAGCTGGTATTTGGTATGAGCACCGCTTAATCGATGACATGGTCGCCATGTCACTTCGTATGGAGGGCGGATATGTCTGGGCCTGTAAGAACTATGACGGCGATGTTCAATCCGACACCGTTGCACAGGGCTATGGCT
>CANJTH010000112.1:0-3169 GCA_947477185.1 Actinomycetota bacterium | reverse complement strand
TGTTTTGCTAACTCGTGTACGCGGACCTTTGACACATTTTCCCCTGTCTTGGCCCGCATATAACGCACATGCAAGCCCTAGTTGTACGACCTCATAGTTCTAGCGAGCTCATGTGAGTTTCATATCTTTCATGTCCATTTCGTTAAAAGTGCAGGGGGCTATCGTATCTAATGGTGGCCCCGATTACATAATGGGATTATCGGGATGAATATCGATGCGCCAGCCCGTTAAGCGCGCGGCCAAGCGTGCATTTTGTCCATCTTTACCAATAGCTAAAGAGAGTTGATAGTCAGGCACCACGACCTTGGCGCAGCGCCCCGCCAAATCTGTGATTTCAACGGAAACAACCTTTGCCGGTGCTAGTGCATGGCCAACGAATATCGCTGGATCATCTGACCAATCGACGATATCGATTTTTTCGCCATGGAGCTCATCCATAACTGCGCGTGCACGCGAACCCATGGGGCCGATCAATGAGCCTTTAGGACTCACACCTGCGCGGTGAGATTTAACGGCGACCTTAGTGCGATGTCCCGCCTCGCGCGCAACGGCCATAATCTCAACGATGCGATCGTTAATCTCTGGAACTTCAAAGGCAAATAACTGTTTGACAAGTGCTGGATGGCTGCGGGATAACATAATTTCTGGACCCTTTAATCCCTGCTTGACTTCAACGACAAAGCATTTAATACGATCACCGTGGTTATAAATCTCACCAGGGACCTGTTCTTGCGGCGGTATGCGACCTTCCGTGCGCCCCAAGTTAACGTTAATCATTTTGGGATCACGGCCCTGCTGAACAACTCCTGAAATAACATCGCCGACATTTCCGGTGAATTCGCCAACAATCGAGGCATCATTAGTCTCGCGCATCTTTAATTTAATTATCTGGCGCGCAGTAGATGTTGCTACACGTGAAAACCCAACGGGCATATCTGACTCATCAGCGATTTTTTCACCCAGCTCGTTAAACTGTGGAATAAAGATGGAAATCTCACCGCTCTCGCGATCTAAATGGGCGCGGGCATGACGCTTGGCCTCATCGGTCTGGTTGTAAGCGGTCAGCACTCCGATTTCGATAGCTTGAATTAACTGCTCGAGTGGAATCCCTTTCTCATTCGTTAGCTCAATTAATGCACTCATCTCAACATGCATTTAATTATCTTCCTTGCGGCTAAATTCAACTTGCACCTGGGCTCGTTTGATATCGGCTAAGAGAACAGTGTGGGTTTTCATTCGTCCCTTTATATTTTCGATAAAGGTGGCATCGCTCTCGCGAAGTTCAGTTAAGCGGGCAGTCAAGGAGCTCTCATCACTCATAACCATCGCGATAATTCGTGTTAAGTTCTTCTCCCAGTGGCGGCGCTCGGTCAATGGCCGATCAACCCCAGGTGATGTAACTTCAAGGGTAAAAGTATCGTCAATAAGCGTCGTCTCATCTAGAAGTTCAGAGATCAAACGTGAGACAACGGTGACCTCATCAAGGTTGAGTGGCTTTGAGCCATCAACGACGCAGGTCAGAATGCGGTGATTGCCAGGGCTTGTGAGAAGAACTTCCTCAAGGAAAAAACCGGCCTTTTCTACTGCAGGTCTAAGAAGTTCGGTAAGTGATTGTGTCAGTGACATATGGAGCTACTTTCTTATTAAGTTGTAGGTGTGATTCTAACTAAAAAGATTGGAAAGTATCAATTCCGACTTTAAGAATCAGCGCAACGGTGACTATAAGGAAGACCTTACGAACTAAAGTCGAGCCACCGCGAATGGCCAGGCGAGAGCCGATAATCGCCCCGGTGACATTGGCCGCCCCAAGGGCTAAACCAATCTGCCAGATGATGGCGCCATGCATACCAAAAATAATGATTGCACCCAGATTAGTTGCAACATTAACAACTTTTGCAATAGCCGATGCAGAGATGAATGCATAGCCAAGGGATGCAACTAAGACAAGCATTAAAAATGAGCCAGTACCTGGACCAAAGATTCCATCATAGAAACCAATGAGCGCTCCAGCTAGCGCTGCAATCTGAACCCTGCGAGCTGAGTGATGGCGCAGTAGTTCAACCTTTCCTAAATCAGGTTTAAGCCACGTATAAATAGCGACCACAATCAAGAGAATAAGAACTATAGGACGCATACTCGATGTAGGAATTTGAGATGCAAGGGATGCACCAGCGGCCGATCCAATAAATGCTGGCAATGCCATAGCAATTAAAACCTTAGGCTCAGGTTTTATCTGACGGCGATAGAGGCCTGCGGCAACACTTGTTCCAAAGACTGATCCCAGTTTATTGGTACCAAGAACAGTGACGGTCTCTGTCTTGGGCAGTCCAATTAAGAGGGCGGGCAGCTGGATTAATCCCCCACCGCCGGCAATAGAGTCAACAAAGCCAGCAAAGAGGGATGCACTTAAGAGAAATAAGCCAGTTGCAACCGTTAGCTCACCCAAAGTTATGTTCCTTATGCAAGCAGAGCGGCGATAGCCGACACTGCAGTGGTTAGGGATACATCACTCTTGTGCCCGCTTGCGCGCACTCGAAGCTCAACGTTGCCATCGGCAAGGGCCTTGCCCACTACAACGATGATGGGGTTGCCAATGAGCTCGGCATCTTTGAATTTCACACCTGCACTTGCATCGCGGCGATCATCGAGCATGACTGAAATACCAATCGCCTCTAACTCTGTGGCAAGTGTGAGCGCTGTATCAAAGGGCAGATCCTCTTTACCTGTTGCAACGATATGCACCTTGGCGGGTGCGATTTCAGCTGGCCAGTTCAGGCCGATCTCATCACTTGTCTGTTCGGCAATTGCTGCAACTGCGCGCGAAACTCCAATGCCGTATGAGCCCATTGTGACTACTTGAGATTTACCATTCTGATCTAAAACTGTGAGGTTAAGGGCATCGGCATACTTTCGCCCTAATTGAAAGATGTGGCCGATTTCAATTGCGCGATCGATAATAATCTCTGTTGCACACTCTGGGCATGAATCCCCTGCGCGAACTTCTGCCGCCTCAACGTAGGCATCGGGTGTGAAGTCGCGACCATTAACGACAAAGCGGGCATGGCGATTCTTTTTATTAGCACCTGTTATCCATGATGTACCAGGGGCTACACGTGGATCGGCGTACATCCTGATTCCAGTTTTTTTCAAATCCTGCGGGCCGATATAT
>CANJTH010000111.1:0-3292 GCA_947477185.1 Actinomycetota bacterium | reverse complement strand
CAGCTTGTTGGGCGATTTCTTCATGTGCGATTGCAGTAATTAATCCATGTCGAACTCGAACTTCACCATTGACTAAGAGAGCTTTTACTTCGGCCTTTGGGCCAAGGACGAGGGCAGCAATTGGATCGACAATGTCTATATGTCCGATGTCATCTAACTTCCACAAAACCAAATCAGCTAACTTGCCTACTTCGATAGTTCCGAGCTCTTTCTCGCGCCCTAAAACTCGAGCCCCACCACGTGTTGCTAATGCAAGTGATTGCCGTGCACTCATTGCAGTTGGTCCATCTTTCAAACGTGCCCAAAGCGCTGCAGCACGCACTTCGGTCAGAAGTTCGCCATTCTCATTACTTGCCGCGCCATCAACACCAAGACCAACGGGTGCGCCAGCTTTAACTAAATCTTGCACGCGTGCAATACCTGCGCCTAGGCGTGCATTAGATGATGGGCAGTGCGCTGTGCCGGTTCCAGTTCTACCAAATTTATCAATTGCGGAATCATCTAAATGAATTGCATGTGCCATCCACACATCTGGCCCAAGCCAGCCGAGTGACTCAACATAATCAGTGGGGGAGCAGCCGAATTTTTCCTGGCAGAAATTCTCTTCATCGATTGTTTCAGCTAAATGTGTATGCAGGCGCACGTTCTCACGCCTGGCAAGTTGGGCCGCCTCCTTCATCAACTCACCTGTGACGCTAAAAGGTGAGCATGGAGCAACAGCGATTTTTAGCATTGCATCATCTGCTGGATCATGAAAGCGACGGATGGCATCTTCGGTGGCAATTAAAATTTGATCGCGATCTTCTACAACATTATCGGGCGGCAACCCACCCTGCGATTGTCCTAAATCCATCGATCCCCGTGTTGGATGGAAACGAATCCCCAACCCTTGTGCAGCTTCAATTTCAGCGGCTAAACAATCTCCACCCTCTGCCGGAAAGACATAGTGATGATCAGTTGTATACGTGCATCCAGAGAGTAAGAGTGATGCAAGTGCGCCTTGTGCTGCACCAAAAGTTACCTCTGCATCTAAGTGGCCCCAAATGGGATAGAGAGTTACTAGCCACTCAAAGAGTGTTGACTCAGTTGCAATACCGCGGGTGGCCCACTGGTAGAGATGGTGATGCGTATTAATAAAACCCGGAGTCAATAAGGCACCAGTACCGTCAATGCGATCAAAACCTGCAAACTGTGGCGGAATATTGGATTGCCCAATACCCACGATTCGCTTGCCATCAATTGCAACCCACCCATCGCTTATTTCGCGATCATTGGAGTCAAGAGTTGCTATGTAGGCATCCGTGATAAGAGTTTGGCTCACACTTTAACTCTTCTCTAATCGTGCAGCGGCAAGACGAACGGCATCTAAAATCTTTGCATAGCCTGTGCAGCGACAGAGATTTCCAGCTAGCGCCTCTCGGATTTCGTTGTCACTAGGATCGGAGTTCTTATCGAGTAAATCAACGGTGGCAACGATTAAACCTGGTGTGCAAAAACCGCACTGAACAGCACCTGCATCTAGATATGCCTGTTGAACTGGATGCAGTTCGGTAGCACCTGCTAAGCCCTCAACAGTTTTTATCTCTGCCCCCTCAACTTGCCCCGCGGCAACTAAACATGCACAGACAAGTACGCCATCAATGTGGACTGAACAGGAGCCGCACTCACCTTGTTCGCAGGCATTTTTAGCACCAGGTAAGCCCATTCGCTCTCGCAGCACATAGAGAAGACTCTCTCCTGGCCAAATGTCATCGATGGTTTCAATTTTTCCATTGACTGTGCAGGTAAGTCGCATTACATACTCCTGAATTCATTAGTGGATTTCCATGCCCATTTAAGTGATCTAGCTGAAATAATTGCGAGTGTATGACGGCGATAAGCGGCAGTTCCGCGAATATCATCTATTGGACGAGAGGCGGCGCTAACAAGTGTGCCGAACTCTTTGAGAAGCTCGACTGATGGCGCCTTTCCTGCCTCCCAATCTAAATGTGATGCGGCAAAGGCCTCGGCATCTGCAGCGCGAAGAGGAGTTGGACCGGCAGAGCCGATACCTGTACCTACTGTGCGTGCCGTTGCATCTATCGCTAAACCAAATGAGCACACGGCAATCACCATTGCATTGCGTGTACCAATTTTTGAGTACTGCTGACCACCCCGCGCTTTTGGAATTGTGATGCTTGTAATGAGTTCATCGGGTGCCAGTGCACTCTTCTTTGGTCCAATAAAGAAATCGTGGATATCAATTGAACGGTTGCCTCCAACGCTGGAAACATTCACAGTAGCCCCCGTTGCAAGCAGTGCTGGATGGGCATCACCGGCAGGGGAGGCCGACCCTAAATTGCCTCCAACGCCGCCACGATTTCTAATCTGCAAGGAACCAACGGTGCGAGATGCCATTGCCAATCCCGGTAGCTCTGTCGCCAGCTCGGCCTGAATTCGAGAGTAGCTAACACCTGCACCTAAAACAATAGATTCACCCGCCTCATTCCACTGGTTTAACTCCGTTACCGCACTTAAATCCAGGAGTGTTTCGGGGCGTTTGCGATCAAAATTTAATTCAACCATGACGTCTGTGCCACCGTTAATACACAGTGCTAATGGATGCGCTGATTTAAGTTTCAGAGCGTCGATCAGTGAGGTGGGTCTAAAGAAATCCATGAGTATTTCCTACCAAGCCGGCCATATAAATCCGGCATCGGGTGCATCATCGCGATTGACCACAGCTTCAATCAATCCATAAGGACGATCGGCTGCGATGAAGACTTCATTCGTATTTTCTTGACCGAAAGGTGAAAGATCTACCAGGAAGTGATGCTTGTTAGGAAGGCTCATCTGGACCGCACAGAGATCTGGTTGCTCTGTAATCATCTCTTTAGCCATTTCGTAGAGTGTTTGCTGAAGTGAAAGGCTGTGATGCTCGGCAAAAGTTGCAAGCATTTTCTGTGTTGCCAACTTAAAACTTTTGCCGAAATCCTTCTTCTTAAGTGTCTGAGCATCGTGGCTATCATGACGCCATTTAGCGCTTACCTGTGTTGCCATAATTCGATCTGTAGCCTCTGGCAAAGTTGTGTAGTGATCTTTAACAAAGCCCGTAAACTCACTATCGCTAGTCTTTAGAATCACTAAATCCTGCACACCACTACTTACGAAACTCTCGTTAGCGCCATTGGCAGTGCGATCCATGACAACACGAGCGGTGCGTGTGAGCGTGGAGTTTCTTTGAAAGGCACGGGGATGAGGTTTACCATCGACTTGAATGCGATCCCAAAGGAACTGCTCTAAGCGAACCTCT
>CANJTH010000110.1:0-3308 GCA_947477185.1 Actinomycetota bacterium | reverse complement strand
CAATAGTTGCAACCTTCGCGAGCTTTGAAATTCTCAATGTATTCCCCTTTTATTGGTGATGGCTTGAATTACAGAGGAAACTTATGGTTTTTAGGTTAACGAAATGGCTTTAATACCTAAACGCAGTCCAACGCTTAGATGAACAGCAGGTTAATGATTAGCCAAAGCGACCGGTGACGTAGTTCTCTGTACGTTGATCTTGCGGTCTGGAAAAGATCTCACTTGTTGGCGCAACTTCGATCATCTGTCCTGGGCCGCCATCGGATAGGAAGAAGGCGGTGTAGTCAGATACACGGGCAGCTTGCTGCATATTGTGGGTAACGATAATGATTGTCATGGTGTCAGATAAGTGACGGATCGTCTCTTCAATGCGAAGGGTAGAACCCGGATCAAGAGCCGAACATGGCTCATCCATTAAAAGAACTTGTGGGCGCACGGCCAGAGCGCGAGCGATGCATAAACGCTGCTGCTGTCCACCCGATAGTGATCCACCATGAGCACCTAAGCGATCCTTTACTTCACTCCAGAGCCCGGCGCGCTCTAAAGACTCTTCCAGCAGTTCATCTTTATTCTCTACTTTAATCTGGGCAAGTTTTAGACCTGATAAAACATTTTCACCAATTGTCATCGATGGAAATGGATTTGGTTTTTGAAAGACCATACCGATTTGAAGACGAATCTTTGTGACATCGGTACCAGGTGCATAGACATCTTTTCCATCGAGTAAAACCTCTCCCGCCATGGCAGCTCCTGGAATGAACTCATGCATGCGGTTAATAGTGCGGATAAACGTTGATTTTCCACAGCCAGATGGGCCAATTAATGCAGTTACAGTTCCTGCGGCAAAATCAAGTGAGATATCTGAAAGCACGTGGTTCTTGCTAAACCATGCATGAACACCACGGGTTTCAAGACCAGTGCCCATGGCGCGAAGTCCAGGGGTTTTAATGGGCTTAGCCTGTGCAACACTCGCTAATGAACTTGGCTTAACATGTGTATCCATTTTTTCCTTCTCGCTTTCAGGTGATGTTGTCATTTGGCAGCCTTTCTAGAGCCTAAGAAACGTGCCAGAGTAAAGAGAATTAAGACCAAACCAACTAGAACTAATAGACCAGCCCATGCTCGAGTAATCGCCTCTGGGGATCCTGCATTGAAAGATTTCCAGATGTAATAGGGCAGTGAGCCCATTGGTCCGTTGAAGGCGTTGGGATTTACTCTGTCGCCGCCGCCAGTGAGTAAGAGAATTGGCGCAGTTTCACCAGCGATACGTGCAACGCCTAAAATTATCGCCGTCACCAGACCACTTTTAGCAGCTGGCAAGACAATCATGGCAACTGTGCGCCATTGGGTTCCACCGAGGGCGGTACCAGCCTCGCGCAATTCATTGGGAATCAGATTCAATACTTCTTCAGATGTTCTTGCAATGGTTGGAATCATTAAAATTGTTAGAGCGAGTGAGCCCATCAAACCTGAGTAAGCCTTTGTAATGGGATACAAGATCGCAGAGAGAATAAAAAGTCCTGCAACAATTGATGGAACACCACTCATCGCTTGGACAAGGAAGCGGATTGGGTTAGTGAAACGACCTTTAATCTCAGTTAAATACAGTGCAGTTAAAATACCAATGGGCACGCTAAAGATGAGCGCAATTGCAACAAGTATGAGTGTTCCAGTGATGGCATGTAAAAGCCCACCGTTGTTAAGTGGATCTGTCGGGGTTGCAAGTGCCATGTCGTGGGTAAAGAGGCCAAAACTGATGCCTGGTAGGCCTTTTTTAACTACTGTCGCCAAAATACTCGCTGCTGGAATCACAGTAACAATCGCCCCGATTGCAACAAGTGAATTCACTAGTGCATCTTTAGCAGCAGCACTTCCACGTTGTCTTGCTTTAAACACTGAAGTCAAAAAGGCATAGGCTAGAAAAAAGCATCCAAAGTAGGCGAGCTTGCCTTTCATGGGAGTCGCTAAAACTAGGCCATATGAAGTAGCCATTGCAAAAAGGAATATAGCAATATCACTTGCCCGCTCTTGGTGTGAGGGCTTCCAAGGCTTCGTTGGTACTGCAGTAACCGCGCTGCTCATCTCCCCGACTTTCCAGTTGTCTTTACGATCAAATTAGCTAGACCGTTGACAACTAAAGTAAGTAAAAACAAAACTAATCCAGCTGCCATAAGTGCCTTGATTTCATAAGGGCTTGCATCACCAAACTTTAAAATAATCAGTGAGGCAACGTTTCCACCTGCACCCAGCAGCATCTGCCAATTAATTTGAAAAACAATATTTAAAACAGTAAATACTGCAACTGTTTCACCTAGCGCACGGCCAAGTCCGAGCATTGCACCGCCGATAACGCCACTTCGTCCATGCGGAATAACAACGGCTTTGATCATCGCCCAACGAGTAGCACCGAGTGCATATGCTGCTTGAATACGATCAAGTGGGGCCTGTGAAAATATTTCACGTGAAACCGAAGTAATAATTGGAATGATCATGATTGATAAAACAACGCCAGCAATAAATGGAGAGCGCGTAAAGACTGGAACCTGCATATCAAATACAGGGATAAAGCCTAGGTAGCGGTGCAAGAGTTTGGCCCAATACTCAACACTAGGCATGAGAACTAAGAAGCCCCAAATTCCAAAGAGGATAGATGGAAATGCTGCCATCATGTCGATGACGGTCACTAGAACTCGCTTAAGCCACACAGGTGCATAAAAGTTGAGAAATAGGGCACAAAACACTGAGATTGGGAGCGCGATTACGACGGCAATGAGCGAACATAGAATTGTGCCAACGAGCATTGCCGCTAAACCAAAGTGGCTTTCAATAACGTTGCCCGCATCGTCTGTTGCGATAGACCAATCAGAGTGGGTAATAAAACCAATTCCCTCTTGGCGCAAAACTTCGAAGCCTCGGTATCCGAGGAAAAGTGCAATCAAACCCAGAAGCAATAGCGATGACAGTCCACCAGCAGTCACAACGCCACGGAAAACCTTGTCAGAGCGACGAGGCTCGGTGGTAATCGCACGTGGAGCTGGAATAGCGATTTCTTGGATACTCACGAATAGTTACGCGTACTTTCCTGTAACCAAGAAATACACTCGCCGTGATACCGAAACGGCATGATCAGCATATCTTTCGTAGTAGCGACCAAGTAACGTTAAATTAATTGCAGTCTCAACACCATGTGGCCATTTTGGATCAACTAACGTGCCAATCAATTGGCGGTGCAACTTGTCGATTTCATCATCATCGCGCTCAACCTCAAGGGCCATTTCGGTATCGCGTGTAGCAATAACGGTTCCAGT
>CANJTH010000109.1:0-3319 GCA_947477185.1 Actinomycetota bacterium | reverse complement strand
TTACTTCCTTGAACCAGGATATCTCCAATCTCATATCGCAGCAATGGTTGAATCTTGCTAGTAAGAGAGGTAATTATCGCTCGACCTGGTTTACCAATTTCAACTTCTTCACCATTTTCATCTAGAACCTCAACTACAAACCTTGGAGCAAAGATATGCAGGTGGTCATCGACTGGGCATTGAAGGGCAATCAGACCAAACTCTTCAGTTGAATACCTGTCTACAACTCTTACCCCAAAGGCTTGCTTGATGAGGGATCTAGTTGTTGATTCGATGAGGTCACTTACTGACCAAACTTCCTTAAGGTGCTTTATGTGCCGTGGTTTACGTAACTGCTCGATAGCCATCAATCTGAGCATTAGTCCGTTGGTGTAAAGAAAATGAGGTTGAATTTTTTCCAGCTCATCGAGTAGTTGAGGCGCTGTCCTATGTGTAGATTCGCGTATAACTGGATTTGAAGGATTACCAATATAAGTAAGTGCAAGATTCTTTGGTGATTTATCATTATCAGGTTTATTAGCTCGAAAAGCGGCAACTTGCAAACTCACCTCTCGTTTGTGCCAAAGCCATTCAAAAACAACTGAAGAACTCACCAGTAATTCATGAAAGCTGGCTAATTTCATAACCGCCTTTGGTTGGCTAGTCGTTCCTGAGGTGTGAAAAATTCTGTAATTCGACAGTGCAATGTTAGGTGGGAGTATTCTCATTTTTTCACCGATTAACTGTAATTCTCTGGACGTGGTAATTGGAATCTCTTTTAATAAGGATTTAAGTTCATCAGCTGAGCTGGATGCGGCAGTTTTAAGCCTATCTCTCCAAAAGTCAGAATTACTTGATGCATATTTGATCAGGCTCGATAACTTATCAAAAGCCAAACTCTCCTGCGTCTTCACATCTACTTTAGTTTGAGAAATAAGAAATTCAGCCTCTTTTAGTACCTTTTCTTTTTTGCTCAAATGATTGCGCACACCTGAATTATAAGTCATTTCTGCCTAATAACAATCAGTTCATCATGAAAAGATCTGATTCGAGAAGTAAAAATAAATGCTTGAAAGAATTAATTTGGGTGAATTTTGCAACGACACTGGATATGTCTGTCTTAAAGAAGATTTTGAACAACGCTTGAATTGTGGCCATAAGTGGGGCGAGTCGGGCTCGAACCGACGACGACGGAATTATGAGTTCCGGGCTCTAACCAACTGAGCTACCGCCCCTAAATCAATAAGGTAGAAGGATATCTATCTTTACTTAATCTTTTTGCACGCCCTTAGTACCCCAGTATTCCCACATCCCCATCACATTGAGGATTAGGGCAAAGCCAAAGATTAGGTCTTCAATTGGCGCGCTCATCACCCGCAGACCACTTATGACATCTGGGTCATACATCACGATATTGCGAGAGGTGAGCCACCAGTTAGTTAAGAGTTGAAAGGGCAGAATAATTACATAGGAGCACCAAAAGAGAGGCCTTGTGAGCAATGAGTTTTTTAGCCCAAATAAATCTAAAAATACTGAGAAAATAAGGATTGCGATAACGATGTCAGCGTAAATCATCTGCGTAGATCCGGATGTTTCCAATGGGGCTTAAAGCGCAAGACCCCTTCTAAAGTCATGAGAACAGCTATTGGAATAATGAGAAAAAAGAGAATCTCCTCGATTGGAATATTGAAAGGGCCATTGACTCCTGTGACCTGCTCCTTATCGAAGTACCAATGGCCTTGTGCAATGGCATAGGCATCCCAGATCAAAAATCCCAGACTAATCGGCAGAAGGCTCAGTAGCACTCGCTTCATACGTCGAAGTACATGTACCTTGAAGGCGATTTCAAGCCAGAAAGATGCAACTGCTGTAAAAATCAACATCGCTAAATAACTGAACTTGAGCACAGTGAATTCTCTCATATTGACCAGGGATAGTTGATACTGTGAGGCAGATTTCTATCAAGTAAGTGGAGAGAGAGAATTGAAGACTCGCCTAGAACTATTTGAACGAGTGCGCTCTTACTCATCATCTGCCGTTGCCATGGCAATTCTTGTCTCACTTATTGCAACACGCGTGAGTGATAAGAATGATCTTTCATGGCAGGTTGGCATTGTCGTCTTTGCCTTAGCTGTTGGAATTCCTCATGGCGCACTTGATCATCTCGTTACTCTGCCAAGAAATAATAGAAGAGCAATGGGTTTGTTTATTTTTATCTACGTTATAGTCGCAATCGTCGCAGCGCTTGCGATCCTGAAATGGAATGTTCTTGGCTTTCAATTGGTAGTCCTCATGAGTCTTATCCACTTTGGGATAGGTGATAGCGCATTTCTAAATGAGTTAGATCGTCTTAAAGGTGTAACTACTGCACATCTGCCAACCACATTTGTCTTTTTGGCTTTTGGCTCGATCCCAGTTGTCATACCCCTAATAAACTCATCAAGTGCACGTGCACTCTCTGAGGTTAATTCAAATCTGATTAATTGGCACCAGGGATTTGATCACTTGCTTGGAGTAATTGTTCTGGTTCTATCTCTTGTTGCCCTCCTTGCGCTCATAATAACGAAACGATTGCGCGATATTGTCGATCTCTTCTTACTTGCTGCATTGGCAATCTTGACTCCACCACTTATTGCCTTTGCCGTCTACTTTGGCTGTTGGCACGCCATGCGACATACGGCTCGATTATCACTTGTTCTGCCCCAATCGCAGAGAGATTATGAGCAGTACCAGGCGGTTAGAGCCTTCTTCTCAGCTGTTATTCCTGGCACCCCAGCATTAATTGGTAGCTTTGTTGTGGCCGCTGGGCTTTGGGTAACGGGAAGTATTGAGAAATCCTTTTTTTGGTTTCTCTTAACCATCGTGTGGGCGTTAACGGTTCCTCACATGATTGTCACAGCAAAACTCGACCGCAGTGCCCTCGGAAAGTAAGTCATCACATATAGCCTTGCGCCGTGATGAAGCGATTATTACCCCTCATTTTTTTACTCTCTAGTGTTGCCCCTGCCCAGGCCGCGCCGATCTATCTCTTTCCAGTAGTTGGTTGTGATTACACATATGCCAAGTCTCACCACGACTATCCAGCAACGGATATTCTGGCAAAGGCTGGATGTAAATATGTTGCCCTTACCTCAGGTGTAATCGATGAAGTTAATCGTGTTGATTCATGGTCTGGAAAAACTAATCTGGGCGCCGATCGTGGCGGCCTCTATGTCTCATTGATTGGCGATGATGGAGTGCGCTATTACGCATCACATCTGCGCTCAATTCCGGCGAGCATTCAACCTGGTGTAGTTGTTGCCGCTGGGCGAGTGCTCGGTGCAATCGGTGCAACGGGTAG
>CANJTH010000108.1:0-3358 GCA_947477185.1 Actinomycetota bacterium | reverse complement strand
CTCTAGATCGGCGCTATAGCGTGAGAGTGGGCCATCACCATGCACTTTACGGGTTTGAACTTCGGCAGCTAAGACAAAGCGTCCGATTAACTGAGAGGTGGAATCCTTTAACCTAGCAAGTGAGCGAAGTGTGCCATCGTAATAATGTGGCCAGGCCGAGAGCCCAGCCAAACGTGCATGTGCATCGATAGCCTCTTGCTCGGTTGCATCGCTACCATAATCATTTCGCATGACATGATAGATATCAGCTAAATCTTTTTCAAAGTTCTTAACTGAGATTTGATTGACAAATATCGCATCCTCTAAATCATGGACAGAGTAGGCGCAGTCATCGGACCAATCCATAATCTGTGCTTCAATACACTTCTTATCAACTGGTGCGCCCGAGCGCATCCAATTAAAGCTCTCTACATCATCATCATAGACACCGAATTTGCGCGGGTTTTGCGAGCGTGGCCATGGATACTTTGTCGCACCATCTAAGGATGCTCGGGTTAAGTTAAGACCAATGCTATTTCCCTGTCCATCAACGGTCTTGGCCTCAAGGCGTACTAATAATCTAAAGCTCTGTGCATTTCCCTCAAAGCCACCGCAATCTTTTGCAATCTGCGCAAGTGCCTCTTCCCCATTATGACCAAATGGTGGATGGCCTAAATCATGCGCTAGGCATGCTGTGTCCTGTAAATCAGGATCTGCGCCCAGTGATTCCCCAAGTTCACGCCCAATCTGTGCGCACTCAAGTGAGTGAGATAGGCGTGTGCGCTGAAAATCATTCTCCCACGGCACTGCAACTTGGGTCTTAGCAGCTAAGCGACGAAGAGCGGCAGAGTGAATAACCCGAGCACGATCGCGCATGAACTCAGTACGCCCTGGTCGTTTTGCTGGCTCATCTAAGAATCGCTCGTTATCGTGTTCGCTATAGCTCACGGCACAACCTTAGTGAGGATATCTGCGCCAGGTAAATGATCACTGACCTGAATGCCACGCCGGCCAACGCTTATATAGACCAAGTAAGCCCCGGCCTCGCGCAGTAAATATTTATAGCCTGATTGCGAAATTATGTTGGGGCCAGTTTGTACAGGTGAACACGTACTTACGACACCTTGATCATTTGCCATTGTCATCGCGCGTTTGCAGTGAAATGGATCGGTCACGATAATGACATCGCTGACCATTCGCTTTTTCATTAATGCCGCATAAGCCTTTGTACTTACTAACGTATCGCGGCCTTCTTCAATAGCAGTTACTTTCTTTGCTGGCACACCGCGTGAACGTAGCCATGCCTTGCCCGATGCCGCCTCTGTTGTGCGATCACCTGGTGCGCCTGCCCCAACAGTGATTATGGATGGAGCTAAACCTAAATCAAAGATCCGCTTAGCTTCAATTAAACGCGCTTCAAGGGCCTCCCCTGGGCGCCCATCTAGCTGAGCTGCACCTAAAACCACAATGACATCGGCGCTGCGCACAATGGGATTATTTGCGGCTCGCCATACTTTTGACACGGCATAACCTGGAGCAATTAAAGCAACGATAATAATTAATGTTAGCGTGCGGCGGATCCAACGAAATAAAAACATTTATCCCCCCGAAAAAGCATCTTCGAGTTCGACATGAACAAGTTCATCTGGATCATCGAGCCAACCATCGGGCAAAGTCGGTGGGCGGCCATGACTAGTACGTCCACGTGGCTTATCGCCGACTTCAACTGGATAGGGCTGATCCTCTAACTTGTCTAGAAGCCCACGCATTTCAAGTAATGAAGAGACCATCCCTAGGTCATGGCGTATTTCGCGGGGCACACTAAAACCCTTTAAGTACCAAGCCATATGTTTGCGCATATCGCGCATCCCACGATCCTCTGACTCTAGATATTCAACGATTAAGTGAGCATGACGAAACATCACTTCACGCACCTGATGCAGTGTGGGTGTTAACTCTTTATTGACTCCTTGCAAAGCAGAAACTAAATCGGCAAATAACCATGGTCGCCCCAAACACCCACGGCCAACAACTACACCTGCGCAACCAGTTTCAGCAACCATATTGAGAGCATCGCTCCCCGACCAGATATCGCCATTGCCTAAAACCGGTACCCCGCTGGGCTTTAAATGCTCGACAAGGCGGGTGATTGCCGACCAATCAGATTTACCTTCATACATCTGTGCTGCTGTGCGAGCATGTAATGCAACCCAGGCAACACCTAAATCTGCAGCAGATTGCGCAGCCTCTAAATATGTATGGTGATCACTATCGATTCCAATGCGCATTTTTACTGTGACCGGGATACCAAATGGCTTTGCAGCCTCTACGGCTGCCTGGACGATATTTGAAAATAGCTTTCGTTTGTAAGGAAGGGCCGCTCCCCCACCTTTGCGCGTAACTTTTGGTACAGGACAACCAAAGTTCATATCGATGTGATCGACTAAGTTTTCTCTTCCAAGCATTGTTACGGCTGCACGCATAGTTGTTGGATCAACGCTATAGAGCTGTACCGATCTTGGCCACTCATCTTTACCCGGCACAATCATGCGCATAGTTTCGGGACGGCGTTCGATTAATGCGCGTGCTGTGACCATTTCAGATACGAATAAACCCGCCCCTTGTTCGCGACAGAGCGTGCGAAAAGGTGCATTAGTTATTCCAGCCATGGGTGCGAGAACAACCGGTGGATCGATAAAATGATCACCGCTTGCTAGTGGAAGTAGGAGTGGCTTTAGCAACCTAGTAAGCGTGGTGCTAGCCAGGCATCGACATTGTCAATGCCGATGCGCTCTTGTGCCATGGTGTCGCGATCGCGAATTGTGACGGCATTATCTTCAAGTGTTTCAAAGTCGATAGTGATGCAGTATGGAGTACCAATCTCATCTTGACGACGGTAGCGGCGACCAATTGCACCGGCATCATCAAAGTCGATACTCCAGTTCTTGCGCAACTGCGCTGCAAGATCGCGTGCCTTAGGTGAAAGATCTGCATTACGAGAAAGCGGCAAGAGCGCCGCTTTAATCGGAGCTAAACGATGATCAAGTTTTAACACTGCACGCTTTTCCATCTCGCCCTTGCTATTGGGCGCCTCATCTTCGGTGAAGGCATCCATTAAGAAGGTCAGCGCACAGCGATCAACACCGGCTGCAGGTTCGATAACAAATGGTGTCCAACGCTCCCCCTTTTCTTGATCAAAGTAGGAGAGATCTTTTCCAGAGGCCACCGAATGGGCCTTTAAATCAAAATCGGTGCGATTAGCAATACCTTCGAGCTCGCCCCATTCGGTGCCTGCAAACTCAAACTTGTACTCGATATCGGCTGTGCGCTTTGAATAATGTGACAACTTCTCTTTCGGATGATCAAAGAGGCGCAGACG
>CANJTH010000107.1:0-3372 GCA_947477185.1 Actinomycetota bacterium | reverse complement strand
TTTTGATCTTTGGTGGACTGCTCAACTTTGGTGCAGCCTTTGCCAATGACTCAGTGCAGAGTCAGTTAGAAAATCAAAATATCGCATTTCCGGATGCAGCCGGCATGCCCTCTGAGACTAAAGATCAGCTCCTTAAATGGGAAGGCATGCAAGTAACTAATGGTGAAATGGCTCGTGACTATTCAGATCTATACATCTGGGAACACATGAAGGGATCGGCTATTGCCGTGATGGGCAAGCCTGCAACTTATTCAGAAGTCTCTTCTGCATACATGGGCCTTGTGCGTGGTGGAAGCACCGATGTGGAGAAAATAAAGCAATTTGGAGATCTTCGCCAAACGCTATTCATGGGCAACACACTTCGTGGAATGCTTCTTGAGGCCTATGCATTTGGAACTCTTGGAGTAATTGCAGGGTATGCAGCAATCGCAAGTTTTGTTGGTGGACTTCTATTCCTTTTGTTGGGTATAGCTGGATTGATGCATATTCGTCGTACTCCTGAGGATGCGACGATTTAACCCTCAACTCTCCGTGAGGGGTTAAAAAAGCGCCCCTGGGTTTATCCCAGGGGCGCTTTCCTTTGCAATCTATGTCCTACTAGCGATCTAACTTTCCTGAAATGAAGTCTTCAGTCTTTTGATGAGCTGCCTCATCTGTGTACTGAGTTGGTGGCGTCTTCATGAAGTAGCTAGAAGGTGAAAGAAGTGCTCCACCGATCTTGCGATCAAGACCGATCTTTGCGCAACGTAGCGCATCGATGATTACACCAGCTGAGTTTGGTGAATCCCATACTTCCAACTTGTACTCAAGGTTAAGTGGAACATCACCAAATGCGCGGCCTTCGAGGCGAACGTAGGCCCACTTGCGATCATCTAGCCATGGAATGTAGTCAGAAGGTCCGATGTGAACATTCTTCTCACCGAGATCATGGTTGAGCTGTGAAGTCACAGAGTTTGTCTTCGAGATTTTCTTAGATTCAAGACGATCACGCTCGAGCATGTTCTTGAAATCCATGTTTCCACCTACGTTTAACTGGTAGGTGCGATCTAAGTGCACTCCACGGTCTTGGAACAACTTAGCCATAATACGGTGCGTAATAGTTGCACCAACTTGGCTTTTAATGTCATCTCCAACGATTGGAAGACCAGCGTCTGCAAACTTCTTTTCCCAGACTGGGTCAGATGCGATAAATACTGGGAGTGCGTTTACGAAGGCACAACCAGCATCGATTGCACACTGTGCATAAAACTTTGCGGCGACCTCTGAGCCAACAGGCAGGTAGCAGATAAGAACATCTACTGCCTCATCTTTTAAAACCTTGACCATGTCAACGGCCGGTGCATCTGACTCTGTAATAGTCTCTTTGTAATACTTTCCAAGTCCATCATTTGTAACTCCGCGCATAACTGTTACGCCAGTCTTTGCCACGTTACTAAATTTAATAGTGTTATTTTCGCTGGCCCAGATAGCATCGGCTAAATCTAAGCCGACCTTCTTAGCATCAACGTCGAAGGCTGCAACGAACTTGATGCTAGAGATGTGGTATCCCCCAACAACAGCGTGCATGAGCCCTGGTATCTCTTGATCTAGGGCAGCATCTTTGTAATATTCAACGCCCTGGACTAATGAGTTAGCGCAGTTTCCGACGCCAATTATTGCAACACGGATGTCGCCTTTACCGGTTGTTATGTTCAATTTATTTCCTCTCGGTTTTAATCATGTCTTCTAGCCAAGTGATCTCTCGATCAGCTGACTCCAGTGAGTGACGTCGCCACTCCTCTAGATATTTATCTATCCCGATCGGTGACTTCTCGAGTTCACCGCGCAGAATCTCTGCCTTTTCCTTAAGGCGACGATGACGTCCCTCAAGAATTCTCACTCTGTTCTTTGATGATGTTGGGGAAAAGAATGCAAAACGAATTTCGAAGCCTTCGTCCTCCCACGTGTCAGGGCTGACGGTTTCAGTCAGATCAGAAAAACGAGCTAAACCTTTATCTGTAATCGCATAGACAATTCGCGAGCGCCGTGATGTGGCCTCAACTA
The DNA here is from genome assembly GCA_947477185.1 of Actinomycetota bacterium. Classification (GTDB taxonomy): domain Bacteria; phylum Actinomycetota; class Actinomycetes; order Nanopelagicales; family Nanopelagicaceae; genus Planktophila. Next base: position 1,329 of record CANJTH010000107.1, on the reverse strand, counting down.
GAGTTTCAGCGATCACACCTGCCTCCATCATTCGTCGCAGTTGGGGGTAGAGGACTGAAAATGAGAGGGCGCGAAATGGTCCAAATATTGTGCCCATCCGCTTGCGCAGCTCGTAGCCGTGAAGGGGGCTCTGGGATAGCAGGCCAAGGAGTGCGAACTCAAGTGAGTCACTGCGAGAGCGCATAGGGCCTACCTCCATCCTGGGGCTATCGGGCTATCGGACTATATATCGAATCGATATATCAATGCGTAATCTATTGCGATAGGTGCCCCCCTGCAACTCCACCACACGTGAGCCTGGCCATAGGGCTAGCCATGGTCACTGCCTGCTAAAGCCTGCTACCTAGACTGCTCCCATGGTGATTCCATCAAGGCTTGCTGAGTACATCGTGGCCGCGATGGTCATCATCTTGGCACCTGGTCCAAGCGTCTTATTTGTTATCGCCCGGGCTATCGCATGGGGGCGAAAGGTCGCAGTCTTTACAGTTGCCGGCAATGTCACGGGAGCATTTGTTCTCTCCACATTTGTAGCCTTCGGATTAGGTCCCGTTCTTCAACGATCAGAGATTGCCTACATCGCTATCCAATGGGCAGGCGGTCTCTATTTAATCTACTTAGGAGTCGATGCAATTAGACATCGAGAGGTACATGCTGCAGATATGACCAATCAGGGCGATGTCGCACCGAGCGTTAGAAAATCTATTCGCGATGGCTTCTGGGTTGGGGCTCTGAACCCCAAGGGTCTGGTTTTTTACGCCGCTGTCTTGCCGCAGTTCATCGATCGCGAACGCGGCCACGTCACAGGGCAGTTAATTTTATTAGGCGCGATCTTTTCAACCCTTGCCTTCATCTCCGATGGTTCGTGGGGATTGCTAGCAGGCACGGCGCGCCAATGGTTAGCTACCGACCCTAAGCGCCTACAGAGACTGCGGGCAACGGGTGGAACGATCATGATTATCTTGGGCCTTGCAGTTCTTATCTCGGCAGTTGTCAGTGGCTAGCGAGAGAATACGTCTATGAAAAAACCTATCAAGCCAGCGCGTGAAAATATATCTCCCTCGGATTTAACCTTTGCTCTCTCAACATGTAAGCGCTGTCTGTGGATTAAATACTGGTACAAACTCATTATGCCTGGGCAGTTCCCACTCGTTGGAACATTTGCAGCGATGCAGGAAGAGCATTTTCACAACGCAGATATGTCCACAATCGATCCATCACTTCGCCCAGGAACTATCTCTAAGTGGGGCGAATGGGTAAAGAGCAGACCCTTGACAATAAATGGCGCAGATACTCGCTGGCGCATCTTAGGAAAATACGATCTTGTTTCAA
>CANJTH010000106.1:0-3393 GCA_947477185.1 Actinomycetota bacterium | reverse complement strand
TTTGAGTGCTCCTGGACGTCTTACGCCACGAGCATCAGTGGCAGGCAGCTCTAGGGCTGGTGCCTGTTCGTGAGATGTGAGTATAAATCGCTTTTGCGCAGAGATTGGCTCATGCACTTCTGCGAACTCTCCACTTGGCATGCGCACAAGTCGTCCAGTCTCCATTCCATGGAGTACAAGGTCACGGTCTGCACGCTGAAGCGATAGACAAAGGCGCTTTGTTACAACAAATGCAATGGGTGGAAGAATAAATATTGAGATGCGTGAGAACCACATGATTTGATTGATTGATAAATCAAATTGCGTCGCAAAGATGTCATTTCCACCATTGATAAGAGAGATAAGTACGAAGGTAATCGACATGACACCCAAGGCTGTGCGATTTGGAACATTGCGTGGGCGATCTAGTAAGTGGTGCTCGCGCTTATCTCCAGTAATCCAACTTTCGATGAATGGATAAAAGGCCATTCCTGTAAAGATAATTCCAGGAACGATGAGGGCGGGAATCAAGATATTCCAGGAGACAGTGTGGCCAAATGCATGCGTCTCCCATGGTGGTGCCATGCGCACTAAGCCGTCGAGCCAACCCATATACCAGTCAGGTTGTGAACCTGCAGAGATCTGCCCAGGTGTATAGGGACCGTATAACCAAATGGGGTTAATCGATGCAACGGCAGATAAAAAGGCAGTGACACCAAATACGATGAAGAAAAAACCACCCGCCTTTGCCATATAGACAGGCAAGATGGGATGGCCGACAACGTTCTTTTCAGTTCGTCCAGGTCCAGGAAACTGTGTGTGCTTCTGATACCACACGAGCATCACGTGAACTGTAATAACAGCTAGGAAAATACCCGGCAGCAAAAGGATATGGATAGTAAAGATTCGCGGTAGGAAGCCCACACCTGGAAAGGCACCACCGAATAAGAAGAAGGTGATGTATGTACCAACCAAAGGCACGGCCTGAATAATGGCTGAGGTAATTCGAAGGCCCGTTCCGGAGAGTAAATCATCTGGAAGTGAGTATCCAAGTAGACCTTCAACTAATCCCAAAGTCAGCAAGATAATGCCGAGAATCCAGTTGAACTCACGTGGCTTTCTAAATGCTCCCGTGAAGAAGACACGGAGTAAGTGAGCAACGATTGCCGCCATAAATATATTTGCAGCCCAGTGATGGATCTGGCGCATTAATAAACCGCCACGGATCTCAAATGAAATATCGAGGGTCGAGGCATAGGCAGCAGACATCGTGATGCCCTTGAGGGGTTCGTACACACCCTCATAGACAACTTCGCGCTGTGATGGATCAAACCACAGTGTTAAAAAAGTTCCAGAGAGCAGCAAGATAACAAATGAGTACATGCATATTTCGCCGAACATAAATGTCCAGTGATCAGGGAAGACTTTATTCAGTGACTTCTTCATCCAACCCGCAGCGCCTAAGCGCTCATCTACGAAGTTGGCGGCTGCGCCCAGTCTTTTCTCTGCAGTTGTCATTATGAGTTACGCTCCCAGAAACTAGGTCCGACGGCTTGATCAAATGGTGCACGAGCTATTAAATATCCCTCTTCATCCACGGTTATATCTAACTGCGGTAATGGCCTGGCCGCAGGTCCAAAAATGACCTTGGCTGCCTGGGTGACATCGAATGTGGATTGATGGCATGGGCACAAGAGATGTTTAGTCGTTTGCTCGTATAGGGCAACGGCACATCCCATGTGAGAGCAGATCTTTGAGAAGGCGATGATTCCATCATGGGTCATAGCCAGCTTTTCTGGCGTTAAATTAAACTCTTCGGGGCGAAGACGAATAAGCAGAACGGGATCCTTTGCGATATCACTTAAGGGACGATGAGTATCGGGGGCGACTTCAGGAAGAGTCTGCACAACTGAGCCGACCTCTAAATCAGAGGCAAGGATTGGACGGTTACCAGGGTCGGTAACAAGCCTGGTTCCGGCCTTCCAATTAGTTTTCTCTAACTCTTTTCCAGGCAGTGGTCCAAGATCGCGAAGCAACAGAACAGGTGGAAGAGCAAAGAGTCCCAAAGAGGCAGCAAGTGAGCCCTTAATTAACTTACGTCGCCCAAGCTGGACACCTGCCACACCATCTTTGACCGTCTTTACAAACTCTTCTCGATCCTCATTAGAGGAGCGGAATTCGTGCCGCCGGTTCACAACTTCGGTATCTGGCATTAACTTTTTGGCCCACAAAATTGCTGCCATGCCAATAAAGAATAAAGACATCGCCATTCCCAGGCCTAAGAAAAGCTGGTGGGCATTCTGATCGCCCATGAGTGGGATGAAGATAAAGATGTCATCTGGAATCCAGATGTAGGAATAGATAAGCAAGAGCGATCCAACTGCAGATAATCCAAAGAGAGCTGCAACCTGTTGCTCGGCACGTTTTTCAGCACGTGGATCTACATCGGCTGCACGTGCTGCATGCACCGCTTCGCCAGGGTCTTGAAAGGCTTCGATCTCGTTAGACATGGTATCTATCTCGCTCTCGTTGTTAACCAGACAGCAACTGCAATCAATATTCCAAGGCCGAGTACCCAGACGAGTAGACCCTCTGTAACCGGTCCAACACGTCCCATAGTTGCACCGCCAAGATTTGGTTCAGCCTCTGCCGCTTTTATCCATTTGATAACAGAGAGTTTTTCCTCTGGGGTTAATGTTTTATCGCTAAAGACGGGCATAGATTGTGGTCCAGTAACAAGGGCTTCATAGATATGTTTTGGCTCCACACCCATCAACGTTGGTGCATATTTTCCCTGTGTTAAGGCGCCGCCTTGTCCTGCAAAGTTATGACACATTGCGCAGTTATTTCTAAAGAGTTCGCCGCCCTCTGCAGTACTTCCATCGCGCTCATAATTTAACTGCGCATCTGTTGGAATCGCTGGGCCAGGGGCAAGGCTTGCAACATAGGCGGCTAGGGCCGCTACCTCTTCTTCGTTATAGACAGGTGTTTTTCGAGAGATTTGAGTGCTCATGTCGGCAACTGGCATGCGTCCTGTGCCAACTTGGAAATCTACAGATGCTGCGCCAACACCAATTAAGGCTGGTGCAATAGCACTGCCCTCTAAATTAAGGCCATGGCAGGTTGAGCAACCCTTGAGAAAGATCTGCTTTCCCTCATCGATTTGAGTAGAACGGGCAAAGGCGCTGGGGGATTGCTTCATGCTCGCACTGGCAACGTTAAAGGTTGTTCCGATTGCAAATAGTGCAATGACAAGGAGGAGCGGAGCAACGGCCTTGTGGCGGCGATAATGCGAAAGGCGTTTCACGTCTTGTCCATACTCCTTTATTTAATAAGGTAGATCGCTGAAAAGAGTGCGATCCACACAACGTCGACGAAGTGCCAGTAATAGGAGACAACGATTGCCGTGGTTGC
>CANJTH010000105.1:0-3464 GCA_947477185.1 Actinomycetota bacterium | reverse complement strand
TAGATTCTCGTTACCTTTAGAAGGCCTCCACTGATATTTGATATCTAGAATGTTAATGAAGAAATCATTTGTCAGCGACTCTTTTTTCTTAGTGAGCACACCAGTCTTTGAGCCATCGAAGTTAGCGCCGAGTACTCGCATGCCACCGACCAAGACAGTCATCTCTGGGGGAGTCAATGACAGCAGCGCTGCCTTATCAACTAGAGATACTTCAGCTGGGCGATTATCGGCTACATGCTTGTAGTTACGGAAGCCATCGGCACTTGGCTCAAGAAAAGCAAAGGATGCGACATCGGTCTGATCTTGCTTAGCATCGACTCGCCCGGGGGTAAATGAGACGTTGGCTTTGATGCCAGCGTTCTTTGCCGCGGCCTCGATAGCAACGGCGCCAGCTAGAACAATTAGATCTGCCATCGATACTTTTTTATCTGATTTCTTATTAAAACTTGTTTGAATCTTTTCTAATGTGGCTAGAACCTTCTTGAGCTCTTTAGGGCGGTTGGACTCCCAACTGCGCTGTGGCTCAAGACGGATACGCCCACCATTTGCGCCACCGCGCTTATCACTTGCGCGAAAAGTCGATGCAGATGCCCAGGCAGTTGTTACTAACTGCGCGATTGTTAGATCACTTGCAAGAATCTTCTTTTTAAGAGTTTGAATCTCGCTTTTACCGATTACTTTCTTGGCCTTTGCAGGAAGTGGATCCTGCCAAATCAACTGCTCTTTTGGCACTAGTGGTCCTAAGTAGCGTGAGACGGGGCCCATATCGCGGTGAGTGAGTTTGAACCAGGCGCGTGCAAAGGCATCGGCAAAGGCGTCGATATCTTGGGCAAAGCGACGAGAGATAGCTTCATAGGCTGGATCTGTGCGAAGTGCTAAATCAGTTGTGAACATAATGGGTGCATGAGTTGCACCTGAGATATGTGCATCGGGAACGTGCTTGGCTGCAGATGCATCGGTTGGAATCCACTGCGTTGCACCAGCTGGGCTCTTTGTCTGCATCCATTCATACTTAAAGAGGGTTGTGAAGTAGGAGTTATCCCATGTCGTTGGCGTGGCTGTCCACGCGCCCTCTAGACCACTTGAAATAGTCTGTGCGCCATTTCCACTTCCGAATGAGTTCTTCCAGCCAAGACCCATCTCTTCGATGGCAGCGCCCTCTGGCTCTGGGCCAACATAGATACTTGGATCTGCGGCCCCATGTGCCTTACCAAATGTATGGCCGCCAGCAATGAGTGCAACTGTTTCTTCATCATTCATCGCCATGCGGGCAAAGGTTTCACGGATATCGTGGGCTGAGGCGAGAATATCTGGAACACCATTTGGACCTTCGGGATTTACATAGATCAGTCCCATCTGCACTGCAGCTAATGGACTCTCTAATTCACGTGCACCGCTATAGCGCTCATCGGCAAGCCAGGTCTGCTCTTTGCCCCAATAAGTCTCATCGGGCTCCCAGACATCTGCGCGTCCTCCACCGAAACCAAATGTTTTTAATCCCATTGATTCGATTGCACAGTTACCGGTAAGGATTATGAGATCTGCCCACGATAATCTCTTTCCATATTTTTGTTTAATAGGCCATAGCAGGCGTCGTGCTTTATCAAGGTTGACGTTATCGGGCCAACTATTAAGGGGTGCAAAGCGTTGCATTCCAGCACCTGCCCCGCCTCGACCATCGGATGTGCGATAGGTGCCGGCGCTATGCCAGGCCATGCGGATAAAGAATGGACCGTAGTGACCGTAATCTGCAGGCCACCACTCTTGCGATGTCGTCATGAGCGCTTCAATATCTTTCTTAACGCTCTTTATATTTAGCTTTGCAAACTCTTTTGCGTAATCAAAATCTTTATCCATCGGATCTGAGGCAGGGGAGTGCGCACGAAGTACCGAGAGATTTAAATGGTTAGGCCACCAATCAGAGATGTAGGTGCCCTCTGTATTGAGCTTGCTACCTGTGTATGGGCACTGTGCTACTTCGGTCATCATTCCTCCAGATAAAAGAGATTTATATAGGGGCAAGGCTAACTGATTCAGGGCCAGAACAAACTCCAGGATTAGGGATGGAGCCAAATACCACTGCCAATCGGCGGTGACGCTAATCTGACGCCTAAATAGTACATATCAATTGAAGCCAATAGCGCAGAGGGATGGCAGAGAATAAATGTCCGAGTTTCTTAGGCGACGCACTCTTTTACAGGGGCTAATAGCTTCAACAATTGCCTTACTTTTTCCAGCCTTAGCTCAGGCTGCGGGCCCGCTTATTAAGCCGACCAAGATAGGGCAGAAGATTATTTTTCAGGGCTATACCTACAGCGTCGTTAAATCAAAGGGAAAGTTAATCTGGCTCAAAGGGGCCAAGTACATTCCTGCCAAGCCAACTGCTACGCCCACACCGAGTGCAACAGCTACCTCAACTCCAACGCCCACACCGAGTGCAACAGCTACCTCAACTCCGACGCCCACTCCAAGTGAAACTGCCACACCAACGCCCACTCCAACACCAACACCAGCTCCTACGCCAACTGCAACACCAACTGCAACAGCTACGCCCACACCAACGCCTTCACCGACATCTAAAGGTGTCGTGATAGCTCAGTCTTCACAGATTCTCGAGGGAAAGACAAAAATAGTTGATGCAAAAGATAATGATGGACGAAATCAAAAATTTGCGATCAGTCGTTTTAGCGGCAAAGTCTCAGTTTTTAGCACTATATGTACGCATGCAGGATGTGTCCTAGCAGTTAGTGGTGTAAATCTAGGTTGTGACTGTCATGGATCAGAGTTCAGTGGCGTTGATGGAGCTGTGACGCAGGGGCCAGCTAGAACGGCGTTAACTGTTTATCGCAGCCTTGAAGAAAATGGCTCCATTATTTTGCTCAAATAATCTTTGGCAAAGTCAGAGTTGAGAGCATTAAGGAAAATCTAGACGTACACACCCCGTAATTAAGCAAGAAAAAACCCCGCCATGTTCGTATACTCGCCGAATGTATGAAATCGCTTTGAGTGTTAGTGCTTGTCTGCGCTCGAAGACTCGCGCCGATATCGCCTGGATGATTTCATCCAATCCAAGCTCAGCGGCAACCGATGCCTTGCTGGTGACACCAGGGGGCGGTCGAATCGGGGTTTTATTAGGTAAGACATTTGATGGCCAGCTCGCCGAAGTTGCAACGAGGCAGCTACCAACGGGACGAATTCTTGAGCTATCGGTGAGTGAGTTTGAATCGGTGACATCGGGCCTGCCTGCCCAATCTAAGCCCCGATTTATTATCGTGCCAGCACATCAGATTTCGGCTGAATTGTGGCCAGCGCTTTTGGATCGTGAGCGCATTGCTTTAGTAGCACACCTTGATGGTGGAGAAGTAATTGAGACGAGCCTATTTACTGCAGCAACAATTGCGCTAGCAGATAGCAAAGTTGTTGACCTATTTAATAAGGGAGTCTCGGTCGTTGTTGAAGAGGGC
>CANJTH010000104.1:0-3563 GCA_947477185.1 Actinomycetota bacterium | reverse complement strand
GTGCGTTTATGGTTTACCGATGTCTTGGGCTTTTTAAAATCAGTTGCCATCGCACCTGCCGAGCTTGAAAACGCATTCGATGAAGGCATCGGCTTTGATGGTTCGGCGATTGAAGGATTTGCTCGCGTAACCGAATCAGATATGTTGGCAAAACCAGATCCCTCAACTTTTTCAATTCTGCCATGGCGCACTGAATCTCCTGGGGCGGCGAGAATGTTTTGCGATATTACGATGCCAGATGGTCACCCGTCACCGGCTGATCCGCGCAATGTTTTGCGGCGTGCATTAGATAAAGCAGCAGCAATGGGATACACCTGTTATACCCACCCAGAGATTGAGTTTTTCTTATTTAAATCTCTGCCTGAAGCAGGAGCTGGGCCAGTACCTGTAGATCAAGGTGGCTACTTCGATCACACACCTGCAGTAGTTGGTCATGATTTCCGCCGCCAAGCGATTACTCTGCTTGAGGCGATGGGAATCTCAGTTGAGTTCTCACACCATGAAGGTGGCCCAGGCCAACAAGAGATCGACCTGCGCGATGCCGATGCGCTAACTACGGCCGATAACATCATGACCTTTCGCCATGTCATTAAAGAGGTCGCCATGGATCAAGGCTTCCATGCATCCTTTATGCCAAAGCCATTTACTAATCACCCAGGTAGCGGAATGCATACGCATGTTTCATTATTTAAGGGTGAGGAAAATGCTTTCTATGATGCAAACGCCCAATACAACTTATCTAACGTCGGTCGTTCCTTTATTGCCGGCATTTTAAAACATGCACCGGAGATCACTGCAATTACTAATCAATGGGTGAACTCGTATAAACGTCTGCACGGTGGGGGAGAGGCACCAGCTGTAATTAACTGGGGGCCTAGCAATCGTGGCGCTCTCGTGCGCCTTCCTATGTATAAGCCCGGAAAAGAGAACTCAACGCGCATTGAATTTAGATCACCCGATACTGCATGTAATCCATATCTTGCCTATGCCGTCATGTTGGCTGCTGGGCTAAAAGGAGTTGAAGAAAGCTATGTATTGAGTGATTCCAATGATCCGGTCTCACTTCCAACTGATCTCAATGAGGCAATTCTGCAGATGGAGAAAAGCGCACTAGTGCGCGAAACCTTAGGTGAGCATGTATTTGAATATGTACTGCGCAATAAGCGCGCCGAATGGCTTGATTACAGTCGCCAAGTCAGTGCTTACGAACTAGATAGATATTTGCCAGTTCTTTAATTGGAAAGGGCCTCGAGTTACCTCGAGACCCTTAGCTCAATAACATAGAGTTTATTGACCTTTGCCATATGTCATTCTGTGGAATTGAGACTTCGGAGTTGATGACGGGATTTGAACCCGCACCTTCTGATTGGCAAAAACGGATGTGCTAACCGTTACACCACACCAACACCGCCCACGAAGGATGGCACTGCTTTTATTTTTAGAATATTTCTGATCATAAGTTGTGCATAAGTCTGGAAAAAGAAAATGACCCACTATGCGTAGGTCATTTTCTTCGATTTGCCAATCAGAAGTCGATTTAATTATTGCATATTCTGTGACTACGCAGAGTTACTTTTTATCGTTTCGCCGTGCTCCCTGTCGTGATTAAGAATTATCTGGAGCATCGATTCGATTGCGATCTCGCCAAAAACCTGATGAGCAGCCGGAGCAAGCCGCTCACTTGCGGAAAGTCGTGATAAATAACTGAGCATATGTTCACGACTGGATAGAAAACTCGCCTTTACTTCAGCGAGTGTGGAATTTGCATACTTTCGGGCTGTCTCAACACCATCCGGCTCCCACCATGCGAGCTGGGGAATAGGGGCTCCATCACGCAATGCCGAGCGCATAAGTTCGAATCGCACCATCCAAACTTGCTTATCAACATCCACCAGGTGGCCAATAATAATTGCAGGGCTCCAGCCTTCACCGTTCCAGTGACTCTGATCAGATTGGTCGCAAATAGAACGGGCTGAATCCATCAATTCCAAAAACTGATTATTGAAGGTTTCCATATGTGTGAGTTTAAAGGTTGGTTTGCCCTATAAATGGGTTACGGGTTACCCTTAGTACATGTTGCGCAGTCTCCTCCTTAGCTGCCGTGGCGGGGTCAAATAACCGATCCCCTCGCCGCGGGGTTTGTCGTTTCGGTACACAGATGACAACCCCCGAGTCCATAAGGAGCAGCAAATGAACTTTCCGAAGCAAACACCATCGTCGATGCCAGTGCATCGCTATGCCCCTTTCCACCCAATCGATTTACCTGATCGCACCTGGCCATCTAAGAAAATTACACATGCACCTAAGTGGTGCTCGGTAGATCTTCGCGATGGAAATCAAGCCCTCATTGATCCGATGGATACCCCGCGCAAGTTAGCGATGTTTAAGCTGCTTGTTGCAATGGGTTACAAAGAGATTGAAGTTGGCTTTCCCAGTGCCTCACAAACTGACTTTGATTTTGTTCGAAAGATTATCGATGAGAATTTAATTCCCGATGATGTCATCATCCAAGTTTTAACGCAGGCACGTGAAGCGCTAATTAAGCGTACTTTTGAATCCATCAAAGGTTCAAAGCAGGCCATAGTCCACTTATATAACTCGACATCGACGCTGCAGCGCCGGGTTGTATTTGGTTTAGATAAAGCGGGCATTAAAAAAATTGCAACCAATGCCGCCCAAATCTGCCTTGATTTAGTTCCAACGGTTCCAGAGACAAAAATATCTTTCGAATACTCACCTGAGTCATATACGGGTACTGAGTTAGAATTTGCCGTTGAAGTCTGCAACGCAGTCAATGCCATCTGGAAACCAACTCCAGCGTGGAAAACAATCATGAACTTACCGGCAACTGTTGAGATGGCAACACCAAATGTCTATGCCGACTCAATCGAGTGGATGTGCCGGAACTTAAATAATCGCGATAGCGTGATCGTCTCACTTCACCCACACAATGATCGAGGCACAGGAGTGGCAGCGGCCGAGCTTGGTTATTTAGCAGGAGCCGATCGCATTGAAGGAACACTCTTTGGCAATGGTGAGCGCACTGGAAACGTCTGTCTTGTAACCCTTGGCATCAACTTAGTAACACATGGCATCGATCCGCATATTGATTTTTCCAATATCGATGATGTGCGCCGCACCGTTGAATATGCCAATCAACTACGCGTGCCAGAGCGCCATCCTTACGGCGGGGACTTAGTTTTCACCGCCTTTTCTGGCTCTCACCAAGATGCGATTAAAAAAGGCTTTGATCACATGGCCAATGATGCAAAGGCTGCCGGTCGAGAAGTTCGAGATCACACATGGGCAGTTCCGTATCTGCCAATTGATCCATTGGATATTGGTCGCAGTTATGAGGCCGTCATCCGTGTTAACTCGCAGTCGGGTAAGGGCGGTGTCGCATATCTGATGAAGAACGAGCACCACTTAGATCTGCCACGCCGATTACAGATTGAATTTTCTAAAGTTGTACAAACCAAGACCGATGAAGAGGGTGGAGAGATTAGCCCTGAAGAGCTTTGGTCAATCTTTGAAGATGAATATCTACCAACACAAGGTGCACC
>CANJTH010000103.1:0-3595 GCA_947477185.1 Actinomycetota bacterium | reverse complement strand
GGTAAGAAACTAGTTCTAGCGTTGGCTGTACTCGTATCCGTTGCATCACTTACTGCTTGTGGGGGTTCCAAAGTGGCTGAATCATCAACAAATCTTCCAACCGTAACTGGAGATCAAGGCATGGAACCCACTATTTCTGCTCCCTCTGGCACGCCACCAACGACGTTGATTACTAAAGATATTTTTGAAGGTACCGGTAGTCCAGCAGTTGCAACGTCAACAATGACGGTCCATTACACACTCATGGCTTGGTCTACAGGAAAAGTAGTTGAATCCTCTTGGAGTAGTGGGCAACCTGCAACATTCCCACTTGCTCAGGTTATCGCTGGATGGCAACAAGGTATTCCTGGAATGAAAGTTGGAGGCCGACGCCTCTTAGTTATTCCACCAGATCTTGGCTATGGCGCTGCCGGTGGTGGACCAATTGGACCTAACGAAACTTTAGTTTTCGTTGTTGATGCAATTGCGATTGCATAGTTACTTGCTTATTTTCAAACTATAAGCAACAACAATTAACGCACCCAGTACCAAACCCTAGTAGCGGCCCCAGTACAGACTCCGGTTTCCGTCGGCAATCCTGCGCAAATGATCTGAACGTCCATATTAATCATGGGGACCGCTTCAATTCCGGCCGCGTTCCACGTCCATGATCTAGCCGTGATCAATGCGCCCCACCAATAAGAATCTGGACTGTCACTGGTCGAGAGCGTGCCTAAGTTGCCACTGCCGGGGTAATAAAATGGCATTCGATTTCCAAGGCTGCCACCACCTGCTGTCCAGCTATCGAACCTAACGTCTAAGTGAATATCTGAATTATTTGTGTTTGTCGAAATAAAACTATAATTTTGGTTGGCTGTCCAAACGCCGCCAGTGTGACCGAAGGTTCCCGCTTCAATGCGATATTGAAAGCCGCTTGCACTACGTTTTATATAGTCGGCCCAAGAAAGAATTGAGTATTTGGTGCCAGTATCAATCAGGCCGCCAGGACCAGGACCAATTGAAGATGGATTGGTTGGCGGATTTGTTTGATTGACACCGAGAGTTTCAGCATCACTCCAAATGCTATTGGCATTGGCAACGATCAGTGTCCAACCTCCGCCATTGCGCGTCATATCCGCGTAAATCTTAAATTTATTTCCACCGTTGATATTGGCATTTTGAATCCAATAAATGCCATCAGGTGATCCTGGATAATCTTGCAAAATTTGGTAAGCGCTATCACCTGGTTGTGCCTCTGTGCCATCTTTAGGACCACCAGGATTTACACATCCTGGATCAGATGAGATCAGGGTCATTTTCTGTACATCTTCCGACCTTGGTTTTGCACCATCTAATCTCAGATTGAAAGTTCCATACCCTGCTGTGTCTCCAGCACCTGTGATCGTGCCAGCAAATGCAGTAGTGCCACATTCACCTGTATATATGAGGCTCGTACTTGCACCGGCGTAGATAACTCGGGCGGAAGTGACACCGGTATCGAGTTCGAGCGTTGTTGTATCTGTATAGGTGGTGAGACTCAAGTCTTTGCCTATACATGAATCAGGAATATGGCTAAAGGTGACATCTGATAAAAAGTAATGAGATGTGGGTGTGTCATATGTTGCAATTGGTGTAACGGTGATGAAATCACTACCCGAACACGCAGCGGTAACAACAAGACCTTGTCCAAATTCAACCGGGGTTCCGCCAGTGATGTTGATACGTGATGCAAATGTAGAACCCAGAACAACGGCAACAGCTAAAAAAGTAAGGCCGAGTATCTTTGTAGTCTGGCGCTTACCCTTTTCCTTCGGGGGATTGGGATCGTTGTATTGATCCTGAAATTTTGAGGTAGCCATTATCGACCATCCTACATTGACCAATTAATCAGGCAAGAAGTACTTCATTGAGGCTGAAGTAGATAAAAAGGAATCTGACGGAGGCTGTGTGTAAACCGAACACGAGCCCGTTGATTACGAATTACTTCCTATCCGCATCTTGAGGCCTATTGATTTACGCATAAATCATTCTGTTTTTTGGATGCTGTTAAGTGATGCTTCCCACTACTTGGGTAACCCAGATTGCAGGCAATTGATCAGAATCTTAGAAATGCCACTTATATTTTTGGGTGGAGAGACCCAGAATTGAAATTTAATGGGGTGGACTAAGAATGTTGTTGCAAATCGACACACCTTTGCCCTCTCGCAAACCAAAGAAAACGAAAGTTCGGCTTATATGGACTTCAGTAATTATTGGGTTATTCACTCTAGGTTCAACCTTCGCCGCGATAATCAATATCAACACTGGAGATTCTGTTGAATTTGGACAAGGAAAAGTACTGACGACCGCTTGTGACACTTCAATAACCCTTAACCCTACTTCGGGTTATGTGAATGGAGATACCAGTCAGTTTGCATTGAACAAAATCTCTCTTGATCAGATAGATAGCTCAGCCCCGCATTGCAAGGGCGTAGATTTTCATATTAAGTTTTACCCAAGTTTGGGAAGTGACCCTCTAACCTTATACACCGACGCCGATGAAAATCCGGTAACCGAAATTGTTATTTATGATGATGGTTCACAATTCATAAAGTACGTTCCCGCATTCAAAATTTCTCAAATTGGCAGTACTGGTTTCACACTTGATCTTGGAAATGTCGTTGTTCCAGTATCAGGATTTAATAAAATTACAATTGAAACTATGGCTCACGTTTATCGCGTAGCTGAAACTGGCCCTTCTGACGGTATCGTCTTCGTTTATGAGAAGCTAGGTTTCCCTTGTGGACCAACCCTAAATAAGCTGTGCCATAACTTAGAAATTGCCCCAGCAGATTGGTTTGGCACAGGAGAAGATCCGAAACTCCCGTATTCGACAAATGCATTTGGGTCAACTACGGTGCCGTTACTCAACGGATATGGGCCTTCCGCTTCTGCGCCTTATTCATGGGATGTCGGCGCTGGATTGGCAGCAACGTTAGCGATTATTGCTCAAAATGGACCTTATGATCCGACAAGCAATAGTTATGCCGCAGGAGCTGCGAATGCTTATCAAGGTGGCGGATTTACAGATTGGCATCTACCAAATTTCGGCGAAGCAGTTAAATTTAACGCCGTTTATGGAAAATTGGTTGGCGACCTAGGAGTGAATCCAACAAAGGAATACTGGACTTCCGAGGAGTGCGGCCCTGGGGCTGCGTACAAGATTGCAAGAGATGGGTCCAACACCTTCTATGTGGGAGGGTGTAACAGTAAGTATGTGTTTGTTCACCCATTACGTCCTATTCACGCCTTTTAATTCTCGCTACAAAACTCTGTAATTTCGGGGATTTTGCTCTGCTCAGAGCTTTCTAGTAACTACAGCACACTTATTCGTTAATCAATTGTTAGTGGACTTGGGCGAGTCCCTGACAGTAATTGACTTTCATCGTTATCTTCCCACATGCGTAAATACATTGCTTTGATTGCAGCCTCTACCTTAATTGTCACGTCCTTTCAAAGCGCCGCTAGCGCCGCTTCGCCTAAAAAAACAAATTTTAAGGCGCTTATCCCAATCACTTTGCCCGTTGCTCAAAGTGGAGTAATAACTTTCAATAACATCCAAGACCATATCTCTGAG
>CANJTH010000102.1:0-3630 GCA_947477185.1 Actinomycetota bacterium | reverse complement strand
TCTTTAAGCTCTTTGACAAAGAGGCTATCTCGCATGGATTCGGGGACGTGGCAACGAGAAAGGTGAGTTGGACTAGTACCAAGGAGCTCTGGTCGGCTCGTTTCACAGATATCGCCAGCGGCATGGGATGCGAATTCGCATCGAGGCGCAAATGCACAACCGGTTGGCAAGTTGATAAGTGATGGTGGCTGTCCAGGAATCGCCTTGAGGCGCTCTGATCCATGCGTAGTGATTCGTGGAACTGATTTAAGAAGACCCAATGTGTATGGCGCTTTTGGCTTATAGAAAACATCATCTGCTGAGCCCTGTTCAACGATGCGACCGCCATACATAACAGAGACTTTGTCGGCAACTTGTGCAACAACGCCAAGATCGTGAGTGATTAGGAGAATGCCCATATTGAACTCTTTTTGCAGTTTTGCAAGCAAAATTAAAATCTGCGCTTGAACCGTTACATCAAGGGCAGTTGTTGGCTCATCTGCAATCAATACACGTGGTGAGTTCATGAGCGCCATAGCGATCATTACACGCTGGCGCATACCGCCTGAGAATTGATGAGGATATTCATTGGCGCGCTCAGCTGGCTCTGCAATACCAACAAGGTCAAGCATCTCTATCGCGCGCTTGAGCCCCTCTTTTTTCTTACCTGGATTATGAATTAAATATCCCTCAGCTAATTGATTGCCGATTCGGTAATACGGGTGAAGAGATGACATAGGATCTTGAAAGATCATTGCAACTGCGCGTCCACGAAGCAAACGGATCTCTTCATCACTTGCAGTCACGATATCTAGCGAGCGATCACCATCTTTAAGGTGAATAGAACCAGATAGCTGCGCAGAGCCCCTCTTATGCAGACCCATTACCGATAGACCTGTAACAGTCTTACCCGAGCCGGACTCGCCGACGATAGCAACGGTTTCGCCTTCATTAAGGGTCAGTGAGACACCATCAACGGCACGTACTGATCCATCATCGGTTGGAAATGCGACGTGGAGATTCTCAATCCGCAATAGCTCGGCCATCAGATCCTCACACGTGGATCAAGGACGGCATATAACATGTCAATAATTAAGTTCATGATAATTACGACTGTTGCGGCCAAAATAGTGGTTGCAAGAACTATGGGTAGATCAAACTCAAATGTCGAGCGAAGCGTTAGGCGGCCTAGCCCTGGAAGATTAAAGATCGTTTCAGTAATAATCGCGCCACCGATAAGGCCAGCAAAATCTAGCCCTGCCAAAGTGATGATCGGTGCAAAGACGGCACGCATCGTGTGCTTAAAGAGAACGGCGCGCTCTTTAACTCCCTTTGCGCGGGCTGTGCGGATGTAGTCCTCACCTAAAGTTTCAAGAACTGCAGCACGAGTAAATCTGGTGTACAAGGCAGCGTATGCAATTGCCAGGGTGATCCAGGGCAATATAAAGAATTGAACAAACTTAAATGGATTTTCGATTAGGGGCGTATAGCCCGTTAGCGATAAGGGCACAAGCTTCCATTTAATCGTTACCCAGATCAAGAGTGCCAATCCAGTAACGAAAGTTGGAAGAGATGTTCCTAGCAAAACAAATATTGAACTGAGCCTATCGGGCCACTTATTTTTAAATCGCGCCGCGATTACTCCTAAACTAATTCCGACGATGAGCCAGAGAATGAGAGCTCCGAGTGCCAAACTGACAGTAACTGGAAGAGCTTCGCGCAATAGATCGGTAACGCATGCGTTTTCATTAAAGGAATATCCGAAGGATGGTGCTGGGCATTCAAAGGCCGCTGATCCTGTTCCGTATGAGCGGCCAAAGAAAATTCCACTAAGGAAGAGCGCATATTGAATGTAGAGAGGCTTATCAAAACCTAATTTAATGCGGTTACCAGCAATTATCTGGTCGCTGCAGCGTTGTCCGCAGGTAAGGGCCGCTGGATCAAAGGGCAATAGAGAAAAGATTGCAAAGACAACGACAGATACAACTAGCAGTGTGGCTATTGCGTAGAAAATGCGACGGCTTAAAAAGTTAACCATTCTCACTCCCACCCACGTACATTGATAAAGCCCCCATCAAGTAAATACTCCTGGTGCTGATTGAGATCAGCACCAGGAGTATCTTACTTAGTTCTTTCTAACTTTCTTTCCCGAATAGAAGTGAGGTTAGTTATTAACCCACATCTTGCCAAATGCTGGATTGCCCTGAGGCACCCAGAAGAACACACCGCCTACTTGTGATCCCCAAACAAACTGAGCCTTACCAAAGATTGTTGGTAATACCCAGAAGTTCTTCATGGCCTCTACATCGAGTGCCTTCCACATAACTGCCTGCTTCTTGCGATCTGTGGTCAACATCGCTGTGTTGACACCCTTTTCGAATGCAGCATAGGCAGGATCGCTCGTGTTCTGTGAAATATTAAATCCACCGAATGAAGCGAAGAGCTCTGGAATAACTGTTGATGCATTTGCCCAGTCAGCGCCCCACCCTGATGCTGACAGATCGCTCTGCTTTGCAGGGTTCATAACTGTTGGATAGTAACCCGATGAAATTGGGTTAAATGTGACCTTAATTCCGGCACGTGCATATGCTGCAGTGTCGATTGGAATTGTGTCATTAAGTGTTACTGATTGACGTACGTCAATCTTGATTCCAGTCTCAGTTGCCTTCTTGTAGTCAGCTGGACACTTTGTCTTTGCTGTCTCCATAAGAGCTAGAGCCTTAGGAATATTTCCTTCTGGAATGAAGTCTGCAGATCCTGGACCTACGACCTTAGTTGGAGCATAGTCAGTTGCTAGCAAAGGGCTAATTACACCTGTTGCATAGGAACCTGCATATGTTGATCCGCCTGCATAATCAAGCAACGCCTTAGCGTTACGTGAGTAGTACATAGCTTGACGGATTTCGATACAAGGCAATGCCTTGACGTTGAAGGCAAAGTAGCGAGCATATGGATCTGGGTTGTTCATACGACGGTTCTTAAGCGCAGGATTTGAGAAGAACTTGTCATTGTTTGTTGACAGTGGCTCTCCAAAGCTAACTGCAGTTGGAATTGTATCTCCCAAGATTATCTGGTCGATAACTTCCTCGTCGTAACCAAACATGATGATAACTTCATCAGGATATGGAGTACGAACTGGATCTGAAGCCTTATTCCACTTTGAGTTACGTACAAGCTTCATTTGAGTCTTGCTGTTTTCAACGATCTTGTATGGGCCCGTTGATTGTGGCCACAAGTCGTACTTATCGCCTGTGTCTAACTTAGCTTGAACTGGAGAGATAACTCCGTAAGTTCCAAGGTAGTTAAAGTCGGCAACTGACTTATTGAGGTTAAATGTAATTGTGCGGTTGTCCTTTGAACAAGAAACTGCCTTTTTAAATGCTGCAAGTCCTGCTGCATCCTTCTTGTAAGGGCCCTTGAACACTGAGTTTCCATCTGCATCTTTTGGAATATCAAGCCAAGCTTGTAGGTAGCCAGGACCATCAGTGATTACATCAGTTGCGAAAACACGTGAGACACCGTACTGAACATCTGCACATGTAATTGCTTTTCCATCTTCAAAAGTTGTACCTGGGCGAAGTGTGAACTTCCATGTCTTTGCTGCATTACTTGGAACACCAGTATTGGTTGCAAGATCGGCAACAAGATTTG
>CANJTH010000101.1:0-3633 GCA_947477185.1 Actinomycetota bacterium | reverse complement strand
GGTGCATGTTTTTTGCTTAACCGTCCACCCTCAAAATCGGCAGTACCCCAGAGCACACTAGAGAGCAGTGCCAAGAGTGATGCCATACGCACAAGGCTACCGCCCCGCCTCCCGAGATTCCCGCTAGCGATTATTACTCTAAGAGTATGGATGCCAGCGGCTTTGAAAGGCTGTTAGATCAACTGCGCACATTTACTCCGCGCCAAGAAATTGTGCTTGAGGAGGTTCCGGCCCCACAAAAATTAGCTACATATGCCTTTGCATTTTCAGTCGATGTAAGCAATGGAAAATTAGGTGATGAAGAGGATGAGCTGGCCTCTGGGCGCTTTGTTTTACTGCACGAGCCTGGAGGACAAGAGAGCTGGGAGGGTGAGTTTCGCTGTGTGACATTTGTACGCGCCGATGTCGATACTGCGATGCAACAAGATCCACTGCTACCTGAGTTTGGATGGGGCTGGTTCTTATCGGCCCTTGATGGCGCCGAGTGCACCATCGCAGCTCCTAGCGGAACAGTGACACGAGTATCGAGTGCATCTTTTGGAAAGCTCTCACCTCGCAACGATGAATCTGAAATTGAAATCCGTGCATCGTGGACACCTGTTATAGACGATGCCTCCGAACTCATGAAGCACATTTCGGGTTGGTGCACTTTGATCGCCGAAGTCGCAGGCCTAGAAGAGATTCCTGATGGTGTATCTGCAATCAATGCCGCAAGGTCCCGGTAGTTCACTCTATGGATGAAGAAGCACAACCCATCCCATTACTCGTGCCCGCAGGTGGAACACCTCCAGTAATTAATAGCGATGCCGGCCTTAAAACTGCAATCAAAGAGTTAGCCGCTGGCAGCGGTCCATTTGCCGTTGATGCCGAGCGCGCCTCAGGCTTTCGTTACAGCGCTCGTGCATATTTGATTCAGATTAAACGCAGCGGTGGTGGCTTGCATTTAATAGATCCCATCCCCTTTGGCCTTAACAATCCATTACTGGCCAGCTTAGATGAGCTACTCAATACCGATGAGGTTATTTTGCATGCAAGTACGCAGGATCTGCCCTGCCTGCGTGAAATTGGAATCAATCCAACGAAGCTCTTTGATACTGAGCTGGGTGGGCGCATCGCAGGTCTACCTCGAGTTGGACTTGGACCACTTCTTGAATCTTTAATGGGTGTAACGCTTGCAAAAGAGCACAGCGCTGCAGATTGGTCAACGCGTCCATTGCCACAAGAGTGGCTCACATATGCAGCCCTTGATGTAGAGCTATTAGTCGAGCTGCGCGATGCGATGTATGAGATATTAAAAAGCGCCGGAAAATTGCAATGGGCCGAGCAAGAGTTTGCATCGATTTTAAAAGCACCCCCTCCTCCCCCACGCATTGATCCATGGCGACGAACATCTGGAATGCATAAAATAAAACGCCGTGATCACCTAGCAATCATTCGCGAACTTTGGATCACTCGTGATGAGCTTGCATCTGCCCAAGATATCGCCGGCGGAAAACTCCTCAATGACTCTGCAATCATCGAACTCTGTTTAGCGGCTCCACTAACAAAGAAGGAGTTGGAAAAGGCTCTGCGTCCTATCGGCCTTCGTGCGCGCTGGTTAGAAAACTCTACGATTTGGCTCGAGGCCATTGCACGCGCCGTCGCACTACCTGAAGCGGAATGGCCAGCGATGCGCACACAAAGTGATGCACTGCCGCCGATTAAACTATGGCGCGAAAGATTTCCTGAAAAGTTTGCTCCGCTTTCTCATGCGCGAGCGCTGATCGAGGCCATTGCAACTCACAATTCGATTCCAGTTGAAAACCTGATCTCTCCTGAATCCATACGCCGTATCTGTTGGTCGCCCCCATCCGGATCAACCTCAACGCGTGATGAGGCCGCTGTAGGACTAGCTCTTGCCGCACTCGGGGCACGCCCCTGGCAGATCGATTTAGTGGCCGGCGCCCTAGCCGATGCCCTTCTTGAGCGTGAGCCTCTTGTGATCGAGGAGCCTGAGAGCGAGGCCATCGAAGAGGGTGGGTGAATTACGCAACGAAAGAGTTGCGTAAATACCTCCCGTACCCTAGATTTTCCTCATGCTCAGTACTTTCATTATTGCCCTTCGCGAAGGGCTTGAAGCCTCACTCATCGTTGGAATCCTGGTCGCCTATATCTATAAGAGCCAGCGCATTGGATATTTAAAGCCTTTGTGGAGCGGCGTAGTTCTTGCGATCGTTGCAAGCTTTGGACTCGGCGCCTTTCTCTCATTTACCTCGGTATCACTGAGTGAGCGCGGTGAAGAGTTATTTGCAGGTATCACCTCATTTATCGCAGTAGGCCTTGTGACCTGGATGGTCTTTTGGATGAAGCGAACAGCTCGCACCCTGCGCACTACTTTGCATGGCAAGGTCGATGAGGCGGCAAGTGCTGGCCCGCTTGCGATTGCCAGCGCCGCGTTTTTCGCCGTTATCCGTGAGGGCCTTGAAACATCTCTCTTTGTCTACTCAAACTTTAAAAGCGTTGCAGATACAACTAGCTCTGCAGTTGGTTTGATGCTTGGTTTTGCAGTCTCGATCACACTCGGCTATCTCATCTATAAGAGCTCGATCAAACTCAATCTCGCACAATTTTTTACCTACACAGGTGTTGCACTCATCATCGTTGCAGCTGGCGTACTCTCATACGGAGTCCATGAGTTCCAAGAGCTTGGATATCTGCCGGGTCCAGATGCATTTGTCTGGGATGTGACATCTTTTATAGCTAAGGATTCGATCTTGGGAGCCTCCCTCTCTGGAACAATCGGCTTTGATACAACAACATCCTGGCTGCAGTTGGGCGTCTATATGGCATACCTGAGCGCAGTGCTTACTCCATATCTATCCAAGAGCCCGGAAAAAGCCCCCGTTAAGGCTTAGCCGCTGTCGCAAAACCTTACTCACGGGTAACATAACCGCTACACCGCTTAGTAAAGGATCACCATATGTCGCGCTCCGTTGTTTTAGTCGATGCAGTACGCACTCCATTTGGAAAGGCCGGCTCGCTCTATGCCGGAACACGCGCCGATGATCTCATGGTGCGCGCAATTCGCGGCCTGCTGGATCGCAACCCATTAGTTGATCGTGCAACCATCGATGATGTTGCAATCGCAGCGGCAACACAGACCGGTGATCAAGGAATGAACATTGGCCGAAGCGCAGCCCTTCTTGCCGGTCTTCCTAACACGGTGCCGGGATACTCCATCGATCGATGGTGTGCAGGTGCATTAACTGCAGTTACAACAATCGCCGGTGCTATTGCACTAGGAACAAATGAGATTGCAATCGCCGGTGGTGTTGAACATATGGGTAACCACCCAATCGGTGAAGGCTTAGATCCCAATCCACGTTTTCTGGCAGAGCGCATCGTAGAACAAGATGCACTGGCTATGGGTGCAACGGCCGAACGTTTACATGATCGCTTTCCAACTATTACAAAAGAGCGTGCCGATAAGTACGCACTTAACTCACAGATTAAAACCGCTAAGGCTTATGAGGCTGGGTTAATTCAACGTGATTTAATTCCAACGGCGGCGCGCAACGCCGAACTCGGTTGGGGTATTGCAACAATGGATGAGCCACCACGTCCAACAACAACGCTAGAGGGTTTAGCTGGATT
>CANJTH010000100.1:0-3660 GCA_947477185.1 Actinomycetota bacterium | reverse complement strand
CAGAAGTGGGCCAATCGTGACATCCATTTCCACATTGAGAACTGCAACATCTTTTTTCGCAAGCAATGACGTATATGCAACATGTGCTCCAACATCAGGGATTCCTGTTGATTCAACAATAATGTCAAAAGGAAGTTCGGCAACAAATTTTGTCGTTGTTGTACCGGCAGGCTTTCCATCTAAAAGCGCTTTCGTTAGGACCGCAACGTCATCACTGATGACTACATCTGTTGCCCCAATATCGTCATAGAGGCTTCTAATGCGGGACTCATCAATATCAATGACTAAGGAAAGTGACATTCCTGGAATTCGATTTACTTGGCACCCAAAGCCATGGCCCATTTGGCCTGCTCCAACAATTGCCACGCGGATATCTCGACCTTGTGCTTTGGAGTGAGCAATGAGTCGCTGCGTAAATGCCATCGGGCCCATCCATTTCATCTATTGCTTACTCTGATGCGAAGGTGTGAGTCTATCTAAGGCGTTTGAAAACCTCTAGGTGTAATTCAATCTATGAAAATTTAGGCCTACAAAGATGGCAATTGGTGCACCTCAATCTATGAGAAACTGACCTTCATGATTGCTACACAGAGCCTTGAACTACGTGCTGGGGCTCGACTCTTGGTCTCTGGAGTAACAGTGCGCATTAATCATGGAGATCGCATCGGATTTGTTGGTCGAAATGGCGCAGGTAAGAGCACCCTTGCAAAAGTACTTGCGGGCGAAACAATGCCAGCGGGTGGGCAAGTGCTACGAAGCGGAGCCATTGGTTATTTGCCACAAGATCCTCGCACCGGTGATGAAGAAGGAAGCGTTGTCGATCGCATTCTTTCCGTGCGCGGCTTAGATTTAATTGTTGACCGAATGCGCCAAGCAGAGGAGGCCATGGCAACAGCCCAAGGTGAAGACCTTGAAGCGGTAATGAATCGCTATAGCCGAGCAGAGAGTGAATTCAGCGCAGCAGGTGGATACAGCGCAACTTCTGAAGCTGAAGCTATTGCAACAAGTTTAGGAATTCCAGAGCGCTTACTTGATGAGCCCATTAATTCACTGAGCGGTGGACAAAGGCGCAGAGTAGAACTTGCTCGTATTTTATTTAGCGGAGCGCAAACTCTTTTACTTGATGAGCCCACGAACCACTTGGACGCCGACTCGATTACCTGGCTTCGCGATTACTTGAGTAAGTATCCCGGCGGATTAGTTGTTATTAGCCACGATGTGAATTTAATTGAGACTGTAGTAAATAAGGTTTTCTACCTCGATGCGAACCGTAACGTTATTGACGTTTACAACATGGGGTGGAAGAAGTATTTGCAGCAACGTGAGGCAGATGAACATCGCCGAAAGATTGACCGCGCAAACGCCGAAAAGAAAGCCGCCATCTTAGAAAAGCAAGCGGAAAAACTTCGGGCAAAGGCTACAAAGGCGAAAGCTGCACAGGGAATGTTCCGTCGTGCAGAGAAATTACTTTCTGGCTTAGAAGAAGTCCGTAAGTCCGATCGAGTAGCCAAACTGCGTTTCCCAACACCAGCACCTTGTGGCAAAACTCCGCTCACTGCAACTGGATTAAGTAAGTCCTACGGTTCTCTTGAAGTCTTTACTGATGTGGATCTTGCAATCGATAAGGGATCTCGCGTAGTAATCCTTGGCCTTAACGGTGCTGGTAAGACAACACTTTTGCGCATGTTGGCTGGTGAATTAGAGCCAGATACTGGTGAAGTGCTTCCGGGCCACGGATTAAAAATTGGGTACTACGCACAGGAACACGAATCCTTAGATTTCGAACGAACAGTGCTTGAAAATATGCAGAGCTCATCGCCCGACATCCGCGAACCAGAGGCACGAAATGTTTTAGGTTCATTCCTCTTCACAGGAGATGACGTACACAAGCCGGTAAAGGTGCTCAGTGGCGGAGAACGAACTCGTTTAGCACTTGCAGTCCTGGTTGTTGGCGCAGCCAATGTGCTCTTACTTGATGAGCCTACAAATAACTTAGACCCAGCATCCCGTGATGAAATTCTTGGAGCACTTGGCGAATATCAAGGGAGCGTTATTTTGGTATCTCACGATGAAGGCGCTGTACAAGCGTTACGCCCTGATCGTGTTTTGCTCTTGCCTGATGGCGATGAAGATTTGTGGAACGAAAGTTATCTCGACCTGATTGAAATTGAGTAATTAACTCTTCGCAGCTAAACGCGCTTCACGACGCAAACGCTGTTCTGCAGGATCTGGAACAGGCACCGCTGCAAGCAAACGTTGAGTATAAGGATCCTTTGGATGTTGCAAAATCTGATCACGGTCTCCGATTTCAACCAAACGGCCATCCTGCATCACAGCAATTCTGTGTGACAAAATATCTACAACCGCTAAGTCATGGCTAATGAAGAGACAGGCAAACTTTAACTTCTCTTGCAACTCTTGTAGAAGTTCTAAGAAGCGTGCTTGAACTGAAACATCGAGCGCTGAAGTTGGTTCATCAGCAATCAATAAATCAGGGGTGAGTGCAAGTGCGCGAGCAATACCAACGCGCTGGCGTTGTCCACCGGAGAGTTCGTGCGGATATCTATTGCGATAACTTCTTGGCAACTCTACTTGATCCAATAAATCTTCAACTTTATGCGCAAGGTCAGCGCCCTTGGCTAGTCCCGCCAAGTAAATTGGCTCTCCAATACTTTCTCCAATTGGCAAGCGTGGATTAAGTGAGCTTGCAGGGTCTTGGAAAACAATTCCTGTATGACGACGAATAGCGAATAATTCCTTTTGAGTTGCGTGGCTAATATCTGTACCCACGATTTCAATTGCGCCGCTCTTGATTGGCAAAAGGCCAATTGCTGCACGGCCAACAGTTGTTTTTCCAGAACCAGATTCGCCCACAAGGCCCACGATTTCACCTGGGTAGATCTCTAAATCAAAATCTTTTACGGCAACAAATGCTGGAATACGCCCGCGCTTTGGATACTCAATAGTGACATTGCTCAGTTTCAATACTGGAGCAGGATTTGATTCAGATCCACTTGGTAGCGAGCGCCGAGGACTGTGTCCCAACTTAGGAACTGCAGCAAGGAGTTCTTGTGTATAAGGATGTGCTGGGCGATTAAAGATTTGATCGGCGCTGCCGTGTTCAACCGTGAGGCCATCTTTCATCACCAAGATTTCATCGGCAATATCTGCAACTACTCCCATATCGTGTGTAATCAACACAATTGCAGAGTTGAGTTTGGTACGAAGTCCGCGCATCAGATCAAGAATTTCCGCTTGTACTGTTACATCAAGGGCCGTTGTTGGCTCATCTGCAACCAATAGGCCGGGGTCGCAAGCCAGTGCCTGAGCAATCATGGCGCGTTGGCGTTGTCCGCCGGAGAGTTGGTGCGGATACTTATTAAATGATTTCTCTGGATCGGGAATGTCGACCATAGTGAGAAGTTCGATAGCGCGCACTCGTGCCTCATGTGGGCCCATGTCAAAGTGGTTACGAAGTGTTTCAACAATTTGAAACCCAACTGTATAAACAGGGTTAAGAGCCGTCATTGGCTCTTGGAAAATATAGGCCACTTCTTTTCCACGGGTTCGGCGCAATGTTGAAGCATTTGCACCAATCATCTCCTCGCCTTTTACTCGCACGCTTCCACTAGTTCTGGCATTTGATGCCAAAAGATTCAT
>CANJTH010000099.1:0-3765 GCA_947477185.1 Actinomycetota bacterium | reverse complement strand
GATGAGGGCACTCATCTTTCACTTCACGATAGCGATGGCAACGAGTTCTCACTTCGCATTAGTGACTCACTCCGTGCAACGGTAAACCAACCACGTCTTGCATCTGTGCCTGAGCAAGATGCAGAGACAATCTCTGTTAAAGAGATTCAGCGACGCCTACGTGCAGGCGAGCTACCTGAAGAGCTTGCACGTGAAAATAACATTTCAATGGAAAAGATTGAGCGCTTTTCAGGGCCAATCTTGCAGGAGCGTATTTATATTATTGATCAAGCTCAACAGATTCCGATTCGCAAGGAGGGTGGGCGTGAGCCTGTAACACTTCTGGGTGTAGTGGTATCTCGTCTTGCTCCACGCAACGTTGATTTAGCCGATCTCTCTTGGATCACTTGGCGCCACGAAGATGGCACATGGACAGTTGAACTTCACTATCCACATTCAAGTGGGCGTGGCGTTGCACAGTGGAACTTTGACCCAACGCGTCGACTTCTTTCATCCCTTGATGAAAATGCACGCTGGATGATGGGCGATGAACCGACACCACGGCCAATCGTTGCACCAGGACTTGTCTACTCCGAGTCCAATCACCCTTCACATCGCGAAGAGCGCGAAACCGAGCCTGAAGTTCCGCGTCTTGCAGTAATTCGAGAGGCGCCAGATGATGAAGCAGCACGCGATGGCGTAGTTGCACGTGCGAAAGTTCCAAGCTGGGATGAAATTATGTTTGGCATTAAACCAACTGAAGATCAGTAGTTTTTCTAGCTAAGCGTTGTTGTAAGTAACCCTACCTGCGTTTCTATCTCACTATCGGCGCCATGATGGCCGACCATCGCACTCTCTTTATCAATACGGGCTGGATCAATTAATACAGCAGCCCCTTTAGCAATTGAAATCACCTCTCCCATTCGGTCCAGAGAATCGGCGCTGACTACATCGCCAAAGAGATTATTGGTTATTGCTTGCTCGCGAGTGAAAACATCAGCGCAATCGCCCAAAAACTCTTGCCACACACTTGCAACATTATTTCGCGCCGCGAAACTGTCGTGATCAGGCTTTAGATATAGATGTCGTGCCCGAGGTTCACCGGCAATTACAGCGATATTTTCTAATAATGGATTGTCCTGTCCAATAATAATCTTCTCTCCAACATTAATCATTCCGTGGTCCGATGTAAGCCAGATACGAGTGCCTTGTGGCATCTCCTTCATAAGGCTTGCAAGCATTTGGTCGATCATTGCCAATGCAGCCAGCCACTTTTCACTTCCCACACCATCGCTATGGCCAGCTACATCTAAATCATTGACATAGAGATAAACAAAGGATGGCGTTTTACGCAGAGCATCTTTGGTTTGTGCTATCAAATCCGGCACAACGTTGGCACCCCGATATTCGGCGCCACGAAAAACTGCGCGAGTAAAGCCACTGTTTTCATAGCGCTTGGCTGCAACATGAGAGACGTGAATTCCTTCGGCCATGGCCCGTTCAAAAAGCGTTGGTACTGGTTGCCAGTTAATAGGATCAACACGTTCATCCCATTTGAGCGCATTCAAAATACGTCCACCAGTGCGTGGAACTTGCACGGTGTAGCCCAACATGCCGTGTACGCCTGGTAGGACTCCCGTTGTTAACGTTGCAAGACTTGTTGCAGTTGTCGAAGGAAATGAAGCATTGACTATCGCATGCTGAGTCAGCCTTGCGATAGTTGGCATCTGGCTGGCGTATTTTTCTAGAACATTGGCGCCGAAGCCATCGATTAGAAAAAGTATTTCTCGCCCCATTGGGCTCTGGCCGGCATTAATCTGATCGGCGGCAGTACTAAGTCCAAGGGATGAAAAGATTGATGGAGTTATCTGCGATAAATGCACGTGCGTATCTTCTCATTACATCCGCTAAGGTTGTGCATATGAAGAGCGCAATTAAATACTCGGCTGAAGTTTCCGCCGCTATTGCCGCGGGCAAGCCCCTCGTCGCTCTCGAATCTACGATTATCAGCCATGGACTACCGCGCCCTAGCAACTTAGCCGTTGCTATCGAGTGCGAGAAGATTGTTCGCGAGCACGGTGCAGTGCCAGCAACTATTGCACTTTTAGATGGTGTTGTGCACGTTGGTCTTGAAATCGAAGAGCTTGAAGCTATCGCCAATCGCGATGATATTTCTAAGGCATCGGTGAGAGATTTGGCCATTATCGTTGCCAGCCGAAAAAGTGCTGCAACAACAGTTGCTGCAACTGCGCATATAGCCGCAATTGCTGGCATTAAGGTTTTCGCAACTGGGGGTCTAGGCGGTGTTCATCGCGGAGCTAATGAATCATTTGATGAATCTGCCGATCTAACAGCGCTCTCACAGTTAGATATGACCGTAGTTTGCGCTGGAGTTAAATCGATTCTGGATGTTCATGCAACTCTTGAGCGCCTTGAGACCCTGGCAATTGGCCTAGTTGGATATAAAACAAATCGCTTCCCTGGTTTCTATCTGCGCGATTCGGGTTATGTCCTTGAGTACAGAGTGGATAGCCCAGCAGAAATCGCAGCAATCATCAAGGCCCGCACATCCATCGGCACACAGTTCAAAGCTTTGATTGTTGCAAATCCAGTCAAAAATGAGATGGAAAAGAGTCGTCACGATCAGATTTTGGCAACAGGACTGGCAAAGGCGGTTCATGATGGAATCGACGGCAAGGCAGTAACCCCATACCTACTCGAGCATTTTCATTCCGCCTCGCAAGGTGAGTCACTTGCAATTAACACCGAGATTATTAAATCAAACAGTGCATTAGCTGCAGAGATTGCCGTAGCCCTCATATGAAGAAGATTCTCTGCATAGGCGACTTAGCACTCGATGTTATTGCTCAGCTAAAGGAGCCCATTAACTATGGCAATGACACCGCGAGCCGAATATCTACCCACCCTGGCGGTCAGGCTGCAAATGTTGCAACATGGATAACCCGTACAAACACAAATGCCCAGCTTGTCGCACGTGTAGGCAATGATCCAGTTGGCTTTGCTTTGATTTCAGATTTAGATAAATACGGCGTAGATCATATGAATTTAATGCGATCTGGCCGCCCTACAGGAGTAATTGTCATATTGGTCGATGCTAATGGCGAACGCACAATGTTTCCAGATAATGGTGCTAATGCAGATCTAGAGGTAAATGATCTACCTCCATTAGATGATATCGACGGCGCTTACTTAAGTGGCTATGCATTACTCGATTTCCGGAGTCGCGATGCAGTACTTGCTATGGTTAAAAAGATTAAAGTGGCAGGGATCCCAATTTTCTTTGATCCAACAACAACCGGGGCCATGAAGATTGTCTCGCGCGAAGAGGTTTTATCCTGGGTCGCTCTTATGGATGGAATCTTGCTCAACGCCGAAGAAGCGATCTACTTAGGCGATTCAACACAGATTGAGCTCGCTGAAGAAAATCTAAGGGAGTACACACCACTTGTCGTCATCAAACTCGGCTCACGTGGTGCGATGGCCCTCTTCAACGATCAATCGGTCAGAGTTGCCGCAGTTACGACTAATGTCGTCGATACAACTGGTGCCGGAGATTCATTTGCCGCAGGATTTATTCCGATGTGGTTAGAAACACGTGAGCTCGAGAAGGCGTTATCGGCTGGCACTGCCTTGGCAGCAAAGTGTGTTGCAACAGTTGGGGCGCGCCCTCCCCTGAATTAACCCATGTAGTTGGCACAATCTCCCCCATGGCAAAGACAACGAGCAAGGCTAAGAAACCCATCGGTCCAAAACCTGGAGAGTATC
>CANJTH010000098.1:0-3785 GCA_947477185.1 Actinomycetota bacterium | reverse complement strand
CCCGAACCATTTGGTCCGACGAAGCCGCAGATTGTGCCGAGTGGAACCTCAAATGTTGCATGAGATACGGCCATTCGCTCGCCGTACTTCTTACTCAAATCAGTAACTGAGATCGCAGTATTAGACATAACTCTAATTTACGCAGTTAGTTGAGCTGCCACAAGTACTACTGAGAGCAAGCTCAAATAAGTTATAGACCACTGAAAAATCTTTCCAGCAGTCTTTTCATAATCAGGTGAGCTTTCTTTAAGGGCTATTAATTGGCGAGCAAATACCAAGCCAAGCAAGAGGGTAATGACTAAGGACCATCTTGGTAGTCCAGCAGAGGTAATTAACCAGATAGATGATGCAATCATCAAAATTGTATGAAACCACATCTGTTGATGAACTTTGGATTTAGGGGCTACAGCAGGGAGCATCGGAATGCCGGCTGCCGAATAATCATCTTTATATTTAATTGCCAGTGCCCAAAAATGTGGTGGTGTCCAGAAAAAGATCACCATGAAAAAAGCTAGTGCAGTTAATGAGAGCGAATTGGTGACGGCTGCCCAGCCAATAAAGACTGGCATGCATCCCGCAGCACCGCCCCAGACAATATTTTGAGATGTGCGACGTTTTAATCCGACTGTGTACACAAGAACATAAAATGCAATTGCTACAAAGGATAGAAATGTTGCAAGTGGAGTTGTATAAATCCAAAAAATAATAAGTGAAATAATGCCAATTGCGCTTGCAAAGATCGCAGCATTTGTCTTACTAATGAGCCCAGTAACAATTGGCCGATTAGACGTGCGCGCCATCAACTTGTCACTCTCGCTTTCAATCACCATGTTAAATGCATTGGCACTTCCCGCAGATAAAGTCCCTGCCAGAATTGTTGTGGCAACCAATGAAAAAGATGGCAGCCCTTTAGCCGCTAGAACCATTGCAGGTAGCGTAGAGACCAAGAGCAGTTCGACGACCCGCAATTTCATTAAATCTATGTATCCACGCATAACACTCTTCACCGCCCTAGATTACTTGCCAATGTGGCATTCGGTTTACTCAGCTCTCCTGGGGCTCAGCCCATAACCACCTAATGGAAGAGGTCCGCATCACATTGGCTCGTAATAGAATATAAGAATGCGCCGCAATTACATAGCTCTTGTAGTTATAGCATCGCTCTGCGCTTTATCTACACCTGCACAGGGTGAAGTTTTATCAAGTGAAACAAAGATGTCTCTGGTAAAAACAATTACCGGCACGATCTCTCCAAAATCAGTCAGATCGTCAGGTGCTGGTCTCGTGAGCGCCCACAACATGATGTACAACCACAGTGTCACAATTTATGACGCATCCACTTTCGAATTGATCAAAACAGTTCCTGACTCGGTTAAGCTCTCAAAGTTCGGATACTCAAAGTACTCATCGATATTTAAGGGCGCACCTGTTGAAGGATCGTATTCGCCCGATGGAAAGTACTTATATGTCACTAACTATGCCATGTACGGCAAGGGATACAACCATGAAGGACATGACACGTGCTCTCCAGCATCACATTACGATACAAGTTTTCTCTACCGTATCAATTTAAGTAGTTATGAAATCGATGCCGTATATCCAGTTGGTTCAGTTCCTAAAGTTGTAGAGGTAACGCCAGATAATAAATATGTACTCGTCTCTAATTGGTGTTCGTACGATCTCAAAGTGATTTCAGTAGAGACACAACAAACCGTAAAGACACTGAAAATTGGGCGCTATCCGCGAGGAATAGCTGTGAGTAAAGACAGTAAGACCGCCTATGTGGCTGAGATGGGTGGCAGCCGCATCCATGTTATAAATCTGGATGACTTCTCCGTCTCCTACATTCCAATTGGAGGCAACCCTCGCGCAATCGTTCTTTCGCCCGATAACTCCACGATGTATGTAACTATGAACTTATCTGGAAAAGTTGCATCGTGGAACATTGTAGATAACAAGGCTGGTACGACAGTAAAGACCGGTAAAGCGGCTCGAAGTCTTGCGATTTCAAATGATGGCTCAGCACTGTTTGTAGTCAACTTTGAGAGTGATACGGTCTCTAAGGTGCGCACAAGTGATATGAAAGTTCTGCAGACCATAAAAGTATGTAATGAACCGATTGGAATTACCTTTGATGCGCCAACTCAGCGCACTTGGGTCGCCTGTTACGGTGGATCTATAAAGATTTTTGATAATAAATAATCACGGAGGCGGGGCTGCCTCCGATATCACTGTTGGGATATTTGGTGCAGCGATGCGGCCAAGTAAGCGATCAATAGCAGCCCTTGCCTGATTTTCTGCTCTTGCTCCTCGCGGGATTTCATCTGCCAAGGTTACAAATACATATTCGCGATCGGTAGATTCAACATAACCAGCCAGAGTTACCGTGCCATTGAGTGTTCCAGTCTTAGCGCGAACTAGTCCAATGGCGTTGGGCGCAGTGGTTAAAAACCTAGATCGAAGCGTCCCTGAAACTCCCCCAACGGGTAGGGATGTGTAAAGGAGATTGTATTTTTCATCTTTGCGCACTTTAAATAATAGCTGGCCAAGGATTTGTGCAGTTACCCGGTTCTCCTTAGATAAACCACTGGCATCAACAGCAACTAACTTTGATGCATCAATCTCAAAACTCGTAAGTATTTGAGTAAAAGTTTCGCTAACCCCTGCTGCGTTAAAGGCATTGCCGGCAGCGCGCGATGAGAGTCGAGCTAAGCGTTCGGCTAAAGCGTTATCACTCCATTTGAGCGTAAAGTCAAGAATCTCATCAATCGACGGGGATGTGTCGCTAACAATCGGTGAGGCAGCATTTAATAACACCTCATCCCCACTTACCGCTTTCATGCTTGGTTTAAATCCCCGTTTTGCCCAAAAACTCTTTAAGTTGGCCACATCCTGTGAGTACAGACCGGAATAGAGAACTGTAATTTTTTTGAGAGAGCCACCATTTGTTTTTTTGATAGCACTCAATGAATTAAAAGCAAGGTAGGGCAGGGATTCGCGTTTCATCTTTCGGGCAACGTTATGGTTCAGGCTAATCCATGGGTCATAACTACCTTGGATTATAAGAGTCCGGTCTTCAAGGCCTAACGAGATATTTGTTGTGAAGCTAGATTGCGGATCTAAATACGTCAGTGTTGCAACCCCGGCTAAAAGCTTCATAACCGATGCTGGTTTGCGTTGCGAGTAAGAGTTTCTTTCATATACAACTTCACCCGTTGTCCCGTCAATCAAAATCATTGCGGGGTTTGATAGAGCGCGTGCGCTTAAGAGTTCGTCAAATGCTGCAGGTATGGATGCAGCAGATAGCGCCGCATCCGCTGGAGTAACCGATAGAGCCACAACCACAGCAAGTAGAGAGATCCCTAATTTACTTCTCACAGCAAACCCTTGTTGATAGTGCTCATGTAATCAGTTTAGAGTGCATCTATGTCATCACCAACAACCCCGGGCAGTATTGGTCCGGGTGAATTTTTTCCAGTAATCGGTGTTGGGCCACATGAAAAACCCTGGCCTGAAGGTGCTCAGTACGACTCTGAGTTATTACTAAATGGTGACCGTAGAAATGTTTTAGATCATTATCGCTACTGGAGTGTTGAGGCCATCGTCGCTGATTTGGATACTAAGCGACACAAACTACATATTGCAATTGAAAACTGGCAGCATGATTTAAATATTGGCTCAGTTGTTCGGACGGCAAATGCCTTTAATGTCGCTGGCGTGCATATCGTGGGAAAGCGCGATTGGAATAAGCGCGGTGCGATGGTGACTGATAGATATCTAACGGT
>CANJTH010000097.1:0-3791 GCA_947477185.1 Actinomycetota bacterium | reverse complement strand
GTTATTGCACATGTGGCATCGGGTGATGTTGAAGATATAGATCGCGCAGTAAAATCTGCTAAAAAAGTTTTTGATGATGGCACATGGCGCGAGATGAATCCGCGGGATAAAAAAGCGATTATGTTGAGATGGTCTGCGCTCATGCTTGAAAATAAAGAGGAGCTGGCCTTGCTTGAGGCCGTTGATACTGGAAAGCCAATCGGTGACACACTATCTGTCGATGTGCCAAATGCTGCCAGGGTCATCTCTTGGTATGGCGAGGCCATTGATAAGAGATATGACGAGGTAGCACCAGCCCCGCGCAACGCACTTGCAATGATTACGCGTGAGCCTCTTGGCGTCATTGGCGCGGTGGTGCCCTGGAACTATCCAATGATGATTGCCTCATGGAAGATTGGGCCGGCAGTTGCGATGGGCAACAGCATTGTTGTTAAGCCTGCCGAGAACTCTTCACTAAGTACTCTAAAGATGGCCGAGCTTGCCATCGAGGCGGGCCTGCCTGCCGGTGTCTTTAACGTTGTTCCCGGTCTTGGAATCGAGGCAGGTCAAGCACTTGCCCGACACATGGATGTTGCAAAGATTGCATTTACTGGTAGCCCGGCCGTTGGGCGAAAGATGTTGGAGTACGCCGCGCAATCAAATATGAAGCAAGTTGCATTAGAGCTCGGCGGAAAAAGTGCTCAAGTTATTCTCAACGACTGTGTTGATCTTGAAGCTGCAGCATCTGCAATCGGATGGGGGATTTATTACAACGCAGGACAGACATGCAGCGCTGGATCTCGAATCATCGTGGAAAAGGGGATCAAGGAAGAGTTGTTTGCTCACCTGCGCACATTCTTAAAAAGCTTTGCGGTTGGTAATCAGTTTGACCCAACGGTTCAGATGGCTGGCTTGGTCTCGAAAGTTCAGCGAGATCGTGTCAATAGTTATTTAGATTTAATTGGCCAAGATGGTGAAAAAATTATCTTTGGTGGAGAAAAAACTCACGGTGCTGACTTACTGATTGCACCAACGTTAATCGATAACGTGAAAGCAACATCACGTCTTGCTCAAGAAGAGATCTTTGGCCCAGTATTAACCTCTATCGATGCCAAAGATGCCGATGAGGCCATTGCAATTGCCAACGGCACTGATTACAGCTTGGCCGCCTCAATCTGGACGGGCAATATCGCTAAAGCCCACACCCTTGCACGGCGATTGCGGGCCGGAACTGTCTGGGTTAACACCTTCGATATGGTCGATGTCATCACACCAATTGGTGGCTTTGGATTATCGGGCAGTGGGCGCGATAAATCTCTACATGCTCTAGATACCTATAGCGCTTTAAAGACCACCTGGATAGATCTTAATTAACTAGTAAATAAGAGGAGAGATTGTCATGAAGATGAAGGCTGCCGTTCTAGATGGTGTTGGGTCTACCTTTGTAGTGCGTGAATTAGATTTAGATAAGCCACAATCTGGCGAACTACTCGTTAAAGTTGCCGCAAGCGGATTGTGTGCAAGTGATTTAAATGCCATCGATGGAAAGCGAAAGTTAGTTCCATTCCCAGCCGTAATCGGACATGAGGCTGCAGGTGTAATAGTTGAAGTTGGGCCAGACACTGCCGGTTTTGCACCAGGTGATCACGTCATTATGTCGATTGTGCCAAACTGTGGCAGCTGTGATTACTGCCAATCTGGCCGCCCTAACTACTGTTCGACCGCCGGCAATGCCATGTCAGTGGGTGGATTATTTGATGGCACCAGTCGATTAAGCCACAATGGTGAAAAAGTTAATCACTTTTTAACAGTTGCATCATTTGCCGAATACGTTGTGGTGCCAGCATCTGGTGCGGTAGTCATTCCAAAGGAGATGCCACTTGATCGCGCCGCACTTATTAGTTGCGCCGTGCTAACTGGCTATGGCGCAGTCATGAACACTGCAAAAGTCAAGAGCGGTTCGCGTGTTGCCGTCTTTGGCTGCGGCGGAGTTGGTTTAAATATCGTGCAAGGAGCTCGCATGGCTGGGGCTACAACAATCATCGCCATCGATGTAACGGATGAAAAGTTAGAGATTGCTCGAAAGCTCGGTGCTACTCACACCATAAATGCATCAACATCTGATCCCGTCGCCGAAGTAAAGAAGATCTGTGGCGGCGTTGACTACGCCTTTGAGGCCTTGGGT
This sequence comes from Actinomycetota bacterium, assembly GCA_947477185.1. Classification (GTDB taxonomy): domain Bacteria; phylum Actinomycetota; class Actinomycetes; order Nanopelagicales; family Nanopelagicaceae; genus Planktophila. The sequence continues at coordinate 1,627 of CANJTH010000097.1, read as the reverse complement.
CGCGAATCAACTATTCAGCAGGCCTGGGGCACGGTCGATGTCGATGGCGGGTTGATTTTGGTCGGTCTACTCAAAAACGGCGCTACGCTCACGCTCGATGCCGGCCCTTTCGTCAACGAACAGTGGATTAAGGGCTGTTACTTCGGCTCGGCTAATCTGAAAAAGGACGTACCAACCTTAGTTAAAAGTTATCTAAATGGCCACTTATTCCTAGACGAACTCATCTCAGAGCGGATAGGTTTAGAGGGTCTTAACTCAGCCTTTGATCGATTACGGGCGGGAGAAGGCTCACGAAACGTCTTGGTCTTTGACTAAGTAGCGTTTCGCGTAAGTACAAAATTCCAGACCACTTGCGCTCAACACGTGTAGTGCAAGAGGTAAGGATGTATGAGATAAGCACATACCACTTACACATTAAGGGGAACATAGTGAAATATTCAAAACTAACTAGTGGATCTGTGGCTGCAGCACTTGTTGTTGCACTTGCGATTCCGGTAGTGCAAAGTTCGTCAGCATCAGCTGCAACTAACTACTCCAAGATTACATCTGCCTCACAAGGCGGAGGAATTGCAGGACTAGCAGCTGCATGTAAGAAAGAAGGACAGTTAAACGTCATTGCACTGCCGCTTTACTGGGCAAACTACGGCGGCATGATCGATGGTTTCAAGAAGACTTACGGCGTCAAGGTCGATGAGGCTAATCCAGAAGGCTCATCACAAGAAGAGATTGATGCCGCAGTCACCAATAAGGGTACAAATCGCTCGCCCGATGTCTTTGATATTGGACTTGCAGTAGGAGTCAAGTATCTCGATACTGCAACCTTTGCCCCGTACAAGGTAAAGATGTGGAACTATCTCCAATTCGCTGCAACTGTGGATCCATCTGCTCAGATAACTCCTAACTACACAGGAACAATGACAATTGGCTATAGCGGAGCTCTTGGAACAATCACCAAACTAGATGATCTCTTAGATCCAAAGTTCAAGGGCAAGATCGCTCTGAACGGTGATCCACTAGGTTCATCTGCTGCCATGAACGGTATCTTCATGATTAACAAGGCACTTGGCGGAACATTTGACGATGTTTCAAAGGGCGTTGCATTCTTTGCTAAGTTAAAGGCCGCTGGTAACTTCATTAACGTCAACCCAACTGAGGCCACAATCGCATCTGGGCAGACTCCAGTTGTTATCGATAATGGTTACATCCAAGCTGGCGTTATCAAGCAGATGGCCGCGGCTGGCAAGGTATGGAAGATGTTCACACCTGCAGCAGTTGGATCTACTTACAACAGTGCAGTCTCTGCATGGGCACCACATCCAGCATGTGCACGTCTATGGATGGAGTACACATTGAGTGAGGCCGGAGCCGATAACTGGGCACTAGGCGGAGCTACTCCAACTCTTTGGGTACACCTACTCAAGACCAAGCGCGCAAGTGCTGCTGGTAAAGCTGCAATCGGTAATAGCAAAGTTGTTGCTGAGAAGGCAACTTCTGATCAAACAGCGGCTGCTCGTGTTTATCTCAAGACAGCATGGCCTGCAGCTGTAGGAACAAACTAAAACTGAGTCGTCAGTAATTGACTCAACTTCAATACAAGAGAGCCGGTTCTGCCAATGGCAGGACCGGT
>CANJTH010000096.1:0-3792 GCA_947477185.1 Actinomycetota bacterium | reverse complement strand
GTTAAGGAAAACCGGTGTTGCACCTGCAAAAGAGTAGATTGTCTGAGCAGGATCGCCCACGACACAGATCTCTTGGCGCGAGCCTAGCCAAGCGTTAATCAAGCGCTGCTGCAGAGGTGAAATATCCTGGTATTCATCGACTGTGAAGAATCGATATTGATCGTGCACACGCTCTCGCACTTCGCGCTCTTGCTCGATCATCGCCGTCGTTAGCAGTAGTACATCCTCAAAATCCATTGCGCGCTCTTGTTGCTTTACTGATTCATAAGCCGTATAGACCTTAGCGATTTGTTCGGCGTTTATCCGTGGCTTAGTTGGACGCTTGCCAAGCTCAGATAAGTAATCCGATGGCGCAACCTGTGAGACCTTGGCCCATTCAATCTCCGATGCGATATCGCGGATTAAATCCCGCGATGTAATCGATAGTTCGCCAGTTAATTCGGCGCGCTTAATCGCCTCGGTGATAAAGCTTGTCTTAGTTGTAATCAGATCAGGCGTGCGCCCACCAAAGACTTGTGGCCAGAAAAAAGTGAGCTGCTTAAGTGCTGCGGCGTGAATCGTGCGAGCGGCAACGGCCGGCACACCTAAAGAGCGAAGGCGCATGCGCATCTCACCCGCGGCGCGGGCGGTAAATGTAAGTGCTAATACTTTATGTGGATCCATCGTTCCAATTGCTGCGCCATAGGCGATGCGATGTGTGATTGCGCGGGTTTTTCCGGTACCCGCTCCTGCGATAACACAGACTGGTCCACGAGTAGCAACTGCAACTGCCCTTTGATCGTTATCTAGCGCCTCAAGTATCTCTTCTGCGCGAAGATCGTTACTCACGGTCTCCAGGCCTCCCCGCCCGTTAAATCATCTGCGGTGAATCCATCATGGGCGGTGTACCAACCCATAATCATTTTGCGCGCAACTGAAATCATTGGCGGAAGGAGTAAATCCCCGCTGGCAATAGCTAACTTCATCTCTTGGCGTGAAAACCATTGAATCTGGGTTATCTCAACACCATCTGCTTTAGCTTTATCTGGATGGTCGGTAATGGCTTCAAATGCGATCATGACCGATGCTGGAAATGGCCAAGCCTGTGACCTTAAATAATTAATATCGTTGCAGTACACGCCTGCCTCTTCAAAGACTTCACGCGATACGCACTCTTCAAAAGACTCACCGGGTTCGACAAAACCGGCAAATGTTGAAAAGCGTTTCTCTGGCCAGATTTCTTGGTGGCCAAGCAAGATCCGATCTGCGCCATCTTTAACTAAAACAATGACGGCTGGATCTGTGCGTGGATGATGCTGAGAAGAATCTGCAACACAGACACGGACACTTCCCCCTAGATCACTAACTGTTTCACCACCACACCGCGAACAACGTGGATGGGTTGCATGCCAATTACTTAAACCCACTGCATGCATAGCAAGTGTGAGTTCAACCTCATCTAAATCCCCGCCAACTTCGCGCAGGGTTCGAAAGCCTTCGAACTTAACTGCCTCATCACTTGGCTCATTAATCCACGATGTACGCCATGCAAAATAGGCCTGGCCTCCATCGCGAGATTGGCCAAGAAAATATCGCTCACCGGATTCAAAAGTGCTCAATAAAAGCTCAACGTTTTCGGCATCTAAGAATCGGATCCGGCCATTATTAGCGCCAATATGACTATCAAGAATCGGAATTATTTGCGCCGAGCGCCAGAGCAGGGCCAACGCAGCCGCATCGCTACGTATCTCGCTTGCACGATCGATGGGTGAGAGTGATTGGTTTCGAGCGCTCATGTGAGGAGTCAGACTACTAGCATCGCCCCATGCGCATAACATCGTGGAATCTGCTGCATGCAGAGGCCATCCCACCTGATCCGGCGGCCGATAACGGGGCACTTCTACGTGCACAAATCGCCCAATTACGAACTGATGTGATCGCACTTCAGGAGGTCGATTATTTTTTGGAGCGCTCAGGCAGCCATAATCAAGTGGGAAAAATTGCAGCGATGATGGGCGCTGCGCACTGGGCATTTGCACCATCACTTATGGGCTCACCCGATGATGATTGGCGTAATCTAAATAATAACGATCTCAAAGTTGTGACAGATAAGAGCGAGGTTGCACTTGCCGGATATGGAATCGGTATGGTTTCAAAGATTCCTGTTCTCTCATGGCATCGTTTAGATTTTAAAGGATCTCCCATTGGAGTTTTAATGGCCTTTCCAGTAGATGGAAAGATGAAACGTGTTTATGTGCGCGATCATCCTCGTAGTGCTCTGGCTGCGATTTTAGATAATGGCTGGTTAATCATAAATACCCATCTCTCCTTTGTTCCATTTTTTAACTTTGCACAGTTAATAAAAATTAAGCGATGGGCAAATACCTTAGGCGTAAGTGATCAATCTAAGATTTTGATTGTGGGCGATATGAACATCCCCTTTGCGTTTTTTGTAGGAGGATTTAAGTGGCGCTCTCTAGCCGCCCAGCGAACATTTCCAAGCTGGTATCCAAAACTTCAGCTTGATTTTATTCTTTCACAAAAACTTCGACGTGATGATGTTAGACATCTGCAATACCCACACTTAGGAATTAGTGATCACTTAGCCCTGCAGATCGAAGTCGACGTTAATTAACTCGCCTCTTGTATCCTTGAAATCAAGGCGATAAGCGCACTTTCGTCGAGTAAATCAGATGGACGATCGGTAACTGAGGTTGGTACATAGTGAAATGCCGCGCTCACGGTTGAAATATCGACACCCGATAACTTGGCCCAGGCCAATCGATACATTGCCAACTGCACAGCGGCAGATTGACCTAAGTGCCCAGATCCAGTCTTCCAGTCAACAACCTCAAAGCCAGTGGGGGTTGCATACACGGCATCGATTCGGCCGCGGATTAATACGCCAGCGATAGTGGTTTCAAAGGGAACCTCAACGCGCACTGGCGAGCGGGAGGCAAACTCACTTGATAACCATGCCTTCTTAAGATCCTCTAACTGTGAATCATCATCGAGTGGATCTAAGTAATCTAAATACTCATCACCAAATAAAGTAGCGGCATCAGTGAACTGGCGTTCGACCCATAAGTGAAATGCTGTGCCACGACGTGAATATTGATCCTGCCCGCGGGGCATTGGGCGGCGAATGTTAAGCGCTAACTCTTGAGGATCGCTATGGAGTGCAACGAGTGTGGAGGTTGAAAGCCGGGGTGGTAATGCAACTTGTATCTGGTTATTTGCACGTTGCTTATATTCGTTAATTAATGCTTGTGCATCATCTATCCATGAAGTGATTTCGGAATCATTAGCCTGGCCCAATGAATGAGCTGCGCTCTCATTAACTTGCACAATTGCCGCATCGAATGCGCTACGTCTTTCCCCTAGTGGATCAACGGGCCAGATTGCTGTGATTGGATTTTCAAGCGTTGGATTTTCAGCACCATCATCAGGTGCAGGAGTATCTGAAATCATCGGCCCACCGAGTGCACTTGCGACTTCAGCGATCAAATAGAAAATCTCACTTGGTTCAACAGATTTACTGCCATCTCGCCAGCGTGATGTTGTGCAGATTAGATGTGATTTGGCACGAGTTACTGCAACGTATGCCAGGCGCATCTCTTCGCGCATCTTAATATTTTCAACACAACGGGAACCAAACTCTTTAATCGCCTTTGCAGCCTCACTATTTTTACTTATTCCATGCAGAGAAAACACTGGCAGCTCTGCGGCATCCCCACGTAGTGCAAAGGGAATATGTTTCTCATTCTTTAACCAGTTATCAGGATCACTTGTATTATTTCCAGGGAAGGTTCC
>CANJTH010000095.1:0-3812 GCA_947477185.1 Actinomycetota bacterium | reverse complement strand
CCAAAGGCCACGGAGGGTGTTAACGCACGTAAAGCCTAGGATTAGCCCATGCCTTCGATCTATCTCGACCATGCTGCAACAACACCGATGGTTGAAAGCGCATTAATTGCAATGACTCATCAGGCACAAGTTCTTGGAAATCCATCGAGCCTGCATACACATGGTCGTGCAACCCGTAAAACCCTAGAAGATGCCCGCGAAGTTTTAGCTAAAGAAGCTGGCTGCCTTCCGAGTGAGGTTATCTTTACTGCATCTGGTACCGAGGCAAATAACATCGCACTCAAGGGCCTGTACTGGGCTGGGCAAATTAGCGGTAAGAATATTGTTGTAATTTCGAGCATCGAACACCATGCAATATTAGATCCAGCTCATTGGCTTTTAACCCATGAGCAGGCAGAGGTAATTCAGATACCAGTCAGCGATGATGGTGTTATTGACATAAATTTTCTTGACAACTTAGTCAAAACGCGCGGAGATGAGATAGCAGTTATTTCGGTGATGCATGCAAATAATGAAACGGGGGTAATCCAACCAATTGGTGAAGTAGTACGAATCGCCGGTCAGATTCCTGTACATACCGATGCAGTGCAGAGTTTTAAGAAAGTAGCTCTATCATTTTCAAGCCTAGGTGTTACTGCCATGTCATTGAGTGCTCACAAGATCGGTGGACCGCTAGGAATCGGTGCGCTCATTCTAAAGCGCACAGTTGAGATTCCATCTTTACTACATGGTGGAGGACAAGAGCGCGAAATCCGCAGTGGAACATTGAATGCACCAGGCATTATCGGATTTACAACGGCGGCAACTAGTTCCTATTACAACGCTGATGCAGTTGCCGCTCTTCGTGATCGTTTTATCTCATCGCTGCAGGCGTTGATTCCAGAGGCGATAATTAACGGCCTTTCATCAGAGCGATTGCCTGGAATCGTTAACGTCACATTTCCTGGAACTCAGAGCGATACTCTCTTATTGCTCATGGATGGTGAGCATATTTCCTGTTCAACGGGTTCGGCATGTAGCGCAGGTGTTCATGAGGCAAGCCATGTATTGCTAGCCATGGGACATAGTGAAATAACTGCACAGTCATCGCTGCGTTTTTCCTTTGGCGCTGCCAGCACAACAAGTGAGTGTGATTTTGTGGTGTCAGTGCTTCCCGATGTAATTGCCCGTGGAAGGGCGGCAAACCTGACATGAAGTTAATTGCAGCTATGAGTGGTGGCGTTGACTCTGCCGTTGCCGCTGCGCGCGCAGTTGAGGCCGGCCACGAAGTTATCGGTGTGCATTTAGCGCTCTCTGCCAACCCGCAGAAATATCGCTCTGGTGCACGTGGGTGTTGCACCGTTGAAGACTCACATGATGCCCGTCGTGCAGCCGATGTCATTGGTATTCCTTTTTATATCTGGGACATGGCCGAAGAGTTTCATGATGGAGTGGTAGAGGATTTCTTAGCTGAATATGCGGCCGGTCGAACCCCTAACCCATGTCTTCGTTGCAATGAAAAAATAAAGTTTGCCGCAGTTTTAGATCGTGCACGAGCGATGGGTTTTGATGGCGTTGTTACAGGACATTATGCGCGAACAGAGATTGGTATGAATGGAAAAACATTACACCGCGCAGTTGATCACTCCAAAGATCAGTCTTATGTTCTTTCGGTTCTCACTATCGAACAAATATCTGGTGCGATATTTCCACTGGGGGATACGACGAAGGTTGATATCCGTAAAGAGGCCGAGGCGCGTGGTTTAGCCGTTGCACAAAAACCTGATAGTCACGATATCTGTTTTGTTCCATCTGGAGATAATGCAGGCTGGTTGCGCGATCGTTTAGGCAGTGAAGTTGGGCCAATCGTTGATCAAAGCGGTACAAAAATCGGTGAGCATAAAGGGGCATATACATACACGATCGGTCAGCGCAAAGGCCTGGGTCTAACGATTCCTACTCCCGATGGTTCACCACGTTTTGTTTTAAAGATCGAGCCCGTGACAAATACCGTTGTCGTTGGTGCACGCGAAGAGTTAGCGATCACAACAATGCGAGGAGAGCGAGCCGTTTGGTGTGGTCCCTCAGTTGATGAGGGCCACCAAAGCGGCTTCGTCCAAATACGCGCTCACGGTGCTGCTTTGCCATGTACATACTTTATGGAGAATGGATTACTCGTTGCAGTTTTAGAGGCGCCACTTCTGGGACTAGCAACAGGTCAAGCGATGGTTATTTACGATGGTGATCGCGTTGTTGGATCGGCAACTATTTGTGAGACTGAGTAAATGAGCAACAAAGCCCGCCATCGAATGAGCGAACTTATTAATGAGATTCGTGATCACCAGTTTAAATATCATGTATTAGATGCACCATCGATTACCGATGCATTATTTGATGGCCTGCTCCTTGAACTTAAAGGGCTCGAGGCCAAGCATCCAGAGCTGCGTGAGGCCGATTCACCAACACTTGGCATTGGTGGGGGATTTGCAACTTCATTTACTCAGCATGATCATATTGAAAAAATGATGAGTTTAGATAACGTCTTTGATCCGGCCGAGCTTGCGAGCTGGTTTGATCGTGTTGAAAAAGAGGTTTCGAAACCCACCTATCTGTGCGAACTCAAGGTCGATGGTCTTGCAATTAATTTGACGTATGAAAACGGCCAGTTAGTGCGCGGCTTAACACGTGGCAATGGCGTGACTGGTGAGGATGTAACCCTTAACGTCAAGACGATTAAAAATCTGCCACATGTATTAGTAGGTGCCGCAATTCCATCGCTAATTGAAGTTCGTGGGGAAGTATTTTTTCCGCTGGCCGCCTTTAACGAACTCAACGATGCTTTGGAAGAGTTAGGTAAACCACTCTTTGCCAATCCCCGTAACGCCGCCGCAGGATCACTTCGCCAGAAAGATCCCCGCGTGAGCGCCGCACGTCCATTATCGGTGGTGGTTCACGGCATCGGTGCACATAAAGGAGTTGAGTTTGCCTCGCAGAGCGCGGCTTATGCGGCCCTTAAAGAAATTGGTCTGCCAGTTAGTAATCGCTTCACGCTCTGCGCAACACGAGCTGAAGTTGAAAAATACGTTGAACACTACGGATTACATCGCCACGATGTTGAACACGAGATCGATGGCGTAGTTATCAAAGTAGATTCAACGGCTGCACAAACTCAGTTAGGGTTTACATCTAGGGCGCCAAAATGGGCGATAGCTTTTAAGTATCCACCCGAAGAGGTAACGACGCGGCTGCTCGATATCAAGGTCAGCATTGGCCGCACGGGACGCGTCACACCATTTGCATTTATGGAACCAGTCAAGGTTGCAGGCTCCACGGTTACTAATGCGACTTTGCATAATGGATCAGAGATTGTGCGCAAAGGTGTTCTAATTGGTGATCTCGTAGTGATTCGCAAAGCCGGTGATGTGATCCCTGAAGTTCTTGGTCCAGTGATTGAACGTCGGACTGGAAGTGAAGTTGCATTTGTTATGCCAACGCACTGCCCTGAATGTGGATCACTCTTACGTGCAATCTCTGAGGGTGATGTCGATATTCGCTGCCCTAACGCACGCAGCTGTCCAGCACAGTTGCGTGAGCGCATTTATTACATTGGTTCGCGCGCAGCCCTAGATATTGATGTTTTGGGATATGAAGCCGCTGCCGCCCTCCTGGATGCAAAAATTATTTCCGATGAATCCGATCTCTTTCACCTGACTAGGGAAAAACTGGCTACATCTGAATTCTTTATGAAAAAAGATGGTAAAGCTGGATCCGTAATAGGAAAGAATGCAGAGAAGCTTTTAGAGGCACTTGCAAAGGCAAAAAGTGCGCCGTTG
>CANJTH010000094.1:0-3944 GCA_947477185.1 Actinomycetota bacterium | reverse complement strand
TCTCAACATAATCGCTTTTTTATCCCGCGGATTCATCTCGCGCCATGTGCCATCATCAAAAACTTTTTTAGCAGATTTTACTGCGCGATCTATATCTTCAACATCACCCGATGCCACATGTGCAATAACACGATCATCATGCGGGGCGATATCTTCAAAGGTTTTCCCTGATGCAGCATCTACATAAGCGCCATTGATAAAAATCTTCGACTCTGGTTTTAAGTCAAGAGCTTTTTGATGCCAGTCGGTATTTGTCGCCATAGTGCTCACCTTAATCTCTTGATTGCATGTATGCGAGCCAGGCCTATGTTGCACATTATGGAACTCTGGCTTAACTCTTAACAACTCGATAGGAGGCAAGTGTTGGATCGGTGGCATAGGCGATTCGTACACCTGCCGCCTTTGTTGCAGCTAGGCCATCAACTATAAGTTGTGTTAATACTTCACCCGGTGCGATCACGGCAACCCCTGGGGGATAAGGCGCGATTAAGTCGGCAGAGGTACGCCCCACCGCCCTTTCGGCGCTCACCATCTCGGTCTCTGCAAAATAGGCATCGCGCATTGAGATTGCAACTGTTGGAATGACTGACCAGCTCAGAGAGGTAGCGGTTGTGCGTGGGGATTTCTGTTGTGATTTTAGGATTGGGATGAGCGCTGTGGCTAAGTGATTGAAATCCTCTTTCGAATCTACCAAGGTCGCTAAGAAGACAATAGTATCGCTATCGGCCATTTCAACGCGGATTAGTTGGGCTTGCAGGGCGTTCTCAATCTCAACACCCGATGCACCTAGCTGATTAGCGCGCAGAACAATCTTGGTTGGATCAAAACGGCCAGCTGGAAAATCGACCGTGTTTAAAAAAATTGAAAGATCAAAGTGTGACTGAACTTCACTCTTAAATGCCTCAATATTTATAACTAGTTCTGAGATTAACTCTTGACCTCGAGTGTGCAACAGTGCACGACAGCCATCGATAGAGGCTAATGGGGCACCTGCCGGTGATGTCGTGTGAGTAGTTTCAAAACTTTGCTCGATGCGATCTAAGTTTAAATATTTTCCTTGTGCAATCAATATTGCAGATGCGCTGTATCCAGGCAGAGCTTTATGAGTACTCGTAATTAAAGCATCGGCACCTATTGCCAAACAGTGTGCAGGTACGGTGTTTGAAAAACCGAAGTGTCCACCCCATGCCGCGTCCACTATGACTGGGATTGCATGTGCATGTGCCGCATTTATTAGGGCTGGCAGATCAGATAACGTGCCTAAATACCCAGGCTCAGTTAACAAAAGGGCGATCGGTTTTTGATTGATTACCTTTTCAAACTCAGCGACAGAGATTCCAATAGGAACGCCAGTTGCGGCATCGATTTGCGGTGATAGCCAGATCGGCTCTAAACCTGCCAGGACAAGAGCGCTTAAAACCGAGCGGTGTGCAGTGCGCGATAAGGCAACCTTGTCACCTGGTTTTCCAAGGGCCAAAATTATCGCTTGATTTGCATGTGTAGATCCACCCGTTGAAAAGCGGGCATAGTCTGCCCCCCACAATGTGGCGGCAAGGGCTTCGGCCTCTTTTAAGACTTGGTTAGTTAATTTAATCTCATCAAGGCCACCATATAAAGGTGTATCGCTATCAACGACTAACCCGAGTCCGGCATCTAAGCGCGATGCTCTCTGTTTGTGGCCTGGGATCGTGAAGGGTTGACGCTTGCTTTCAAAGTAGGAGAGGTAGGCATCTAGAAGCGGTGCCGAATCTCTCAGTGAACTCATAGCCCAAGCCTAACTTCTAGTGGCTTGCATGAGAAATAAGGCCTTAGACTTTCACCATGAACACACTGACTAATCTGACCCAAGAGCGTCGTCTGGTCACAGCTATTCCGGGACCAAAATCTATTGAGGCGCTCAAGCGCCGAAGTGAGGCGACATCTGGGGGATTGGGCATGTCCATTCCAGTCATTATCGAACGCGCAAGTGATGCAATCTTGCTCGACATTGATGGCAACCAGATTATTGATCTGGGCTCAGGAATTGGTGTTGTCAACGTTGGTAACTCAGCTAGCCGCGTAGTTGATCGCGTCATTGAACAAGTACAGGCCTTTACACATACGTGTTTTACTGTGGCGCCTTACATGAACTACATCGAAGTCTGCGAAAAACTCAATGCCATGACACCAGGTACGCATAAAAAGAAATCACTTCTTGTTAACTCAGGTGCCGAAGCCGTTGAAAACGCCGTCAAGATTGCACGCCATTACACCAAGCGTCCAGCAATAGTTGTCTTTGAACATAGCTATCACGGCCGCACAAATTTAACGATGGCATTGACTGCTAAAAACATGCCATATAAAGAGGGCTTTGGTCCCTTTGCTCCAGAGATTTATCGTGTGCCTATGCCATATTCATTTCACTGGGTAGGCAATCAAGCAACGATTACTGCAGATGCAATTGACATGGTTACTCACAAGATTGATAAGGAGATCGGCGCACATAATGTTGCAGCGATTTTGATAGAGCCTATTCAAGGCGAGGGTGGTTTTATCGTTCCGCCCAAGGGTTTTATGCCGGCCCTTGCTAAATACTCGGCAGATAATGGCATCGTTTTTATCGCCGATGAAGTACAGACCGGCTTTGCCCGTACCGGCCACATGTTTGCAGTCCAAGAGGAAAACGTTGTGCCAGACATGATGGTCACCGCTAAAGGAATCGCAGGAGGATTGCCACTTGCCGGTATCACGGGGCGCGCAGAGATTATGGACTCAGTTCATGCATCGGGCTTAGGCGGAACATTTGGTGGAAACCCACTCTCATGTGCTGCAGCCCTTGGCGCACTCGAGACGATGGAGGCAGAAAACCTCGTTGCTCGCGCCCAACACATCGGGAAGATTTTGGGGGATTCACTTCGTGCTCTGCAAAAGAAGTATCCAATCATTGGAGAAGTCCGTGGTCGCGGTGCGATGCAGGCGATTGAATTAGTAGAGGCTGGTACTAAGAATCCAAACACTGCAGCGATGAATGCAGTTGTTAAGTACTGCCAGAGCAAGGGCGTGCTAGTTCTAACCGCTGGCACTTATTCAAATGTGATTCGCTTCTTGCCGCCATTGGTAATTACCGATGACTTATTACAGGATGCCTTAGGCGTTCTCGAAGAGGGATTTGCCTCTCTTTAAGCCTCTAACTTATAACCTAGACCACGAATAGTCTGAATTAAAACTGGATTAGCAGGTTCAATCTCTAGCTTTGAACGAAGACGCTTAATATGAACATCAAGAGTTTTTGTATCACCAAAGTAATCCCCGCCCCATACGCGGTCGATTAACTGCGAACGTGTTAGAACGCGTCCAGAGTTGCGCATTAAGAACTCAAGGAGTTCGAACTCCTTTAATGGAAGTGCTATCGGGTTTCCATTAATTGATGCCTGGTGACGGGCGGTATCTAATCTGATTGGTCCGACGCAGATTACTTCGAGATCACCTTGTAACTCTGTATCTGATATTCCACGGCGAAGAACGGCCTTGATACGAGCTATTAACTCACGTGAAGAGTATGGCTTGGTTACATAATCATCGGCGCCTAGCTCTAGGCCAACAACCTTATCAATCTCTGCATCTTTAGCCGTTAACATAATGATTGGTACCTGCGAGGTTGTCCGAACTCTTCGACAGACTTCAACGCCAGAGACCTCAGGAATCATCAGATCTAGAAGAATTAAATCTGCGCCCTCTTTTGCAAAAAGATCGAGTGCTGTACGACCATCTTCGGCAACAGCAACTTCAAATCCCTCTTTCCCAAGCAAGAACGCTAAAGCCTCGGAAAAAGAGGACTCATCTTCAACAATAAGAATCTTTGTCATTGTGGGCTCTCAATACTTGCTTCGTAGATAGGTAATCTGAGTGAAAAAGTACTACCCACGTTTTCTACACTCCACACAGTGACTTCACCACCATGTTTA
>CANJTH010000093.1:0-4035 GCA_947477185.1 Actinomycetota bacterium | reverse complement strand
TATTATGAGAAACCTAAATTAAGCGGCCGGAACCACGTTCACTACACGACGACCGCGAGCGCGACCGAATTCAACTGCACCTGCTGCTAATGCAAAGAGAGTGTCATCCTTACCGCGTCCTACGTTCTTGCCTGGGTGAAAATGTGTTCCGCGCTGGCGGACCAAAATCTCGCCTGCATTAACTTCCTGGCCACCAAATCGCTTGATGCCAAGGTACTGAGGATTTGAATCGCGACCGTTTCGTGTCGAGGAGACACCCTTTTTACTTGCCATTTACTGTGCCTCCCTTACTTCGCGCCGTTGATGGCGGTAATTTTTACGCGTGTGAGCTGTGCACGAAAGCCCTGACGACGGCGGTGACCTGTCTTGTTCTTGTAACGCAGGATGTCAATCTTTGGACCCTTTGTCTCTTCAAGAACTTCGCCAGTTACCTTTACTGCCGCTAGTGCTGCAGCATCGGTCGTAACGGTTGCACCATCTACAAGCAAGAGGGCAGGAAATGAGACAGTTGCACCAACAGCAGCGTCCATGCGATCGACGGTTACTGTGTCGCCAACTTCGACTTTTTCCTGGCGTCCGCCAGCTTTAACGATTGCGTACACGTCTTACTCCAGTTCAATTAAGCCCGCTCAAATGGCCGGCGGGCAGAGGATAAGAGTACGGATTGGCGCCCCTGATGGTCAAATTGCGCGCTAGCCCCCTGATTGAAGCGATGCGATACGAGTTACGGCCTTTTCCAGAGCGTAAATCGGATCACTGGCCGCACCTTTGACTTCGGCATCGGCCTGGGCGATAGCACCGACGGCATCGGCCATCGCCCCCGGAGACCAGCGATGCAATTGGCGACGGGCCTTATCAATCTGCCACGGTGCCATGCCTAGTTGGCCAGCTAACTCAAAGGATTTAGTACCGCGATTGGCCCCCGATACCTTTGCCAAAGAGCGAAGTGAAGATGCGATAGCACTCGTGATCATTACTGGATCAGTTCCAGTTTCAAGTGCGCTGCGAAGTGCAATCAGCGCTGCCGATAAATCTCCATCCAAGGTTGCATCGGCGACATCAAAGCCAGTTGTTTCAACACGACCTTGATGAAACTTATCGATCATTACCTCATCGATTACTCCAGCGGGGGCGTCAGCTGCAATCTGTGAAACCGCGGCTTGTAGTTCGCGCATATCACTGCCGAGTGCGCCAACTAATGCACTGACTGCGCCAGAGGTTGCTTTGCGTCCAATATCTAAAAAGAGCTCTTTAACAAAGCCCTCTTTTTCGGCCTCTTTCTTTAATGGCTCACAGCTAATGATCTCTGGTTTAACTTTCTTAATCGCATCAAGTAAGGCTTTGCCTTTAACGCCACCTTTATGTACAAATACAATGGTCATCGTTTCATCGGGGCTAGTTAAATAACGAGTGATCTCATCCTTATTTTCCTCTGGTAGATCTTGTAAATCCCGAAGAATAAGTGCGCGGCGCTCTGAAAATAACGATGGTGCAAGTGCATCGGCGATATCACCCACAATTGTTTCGGCGGCAAAGAGCTGTGTAATCTCGCATTTGCTCTCTTTTAACTCCACGCTCAGTTTATTAATCGCGCGATCTGAGAGAGCGCCCTCTGAGCCAAGGATGAGGTAGAAGGCGTTCATATCGCTACCCCCATCGAAAGAGATTAAACCGGCCCTTACTTGTACGAACTGTAATCGTATGGGCCTTGGCAGTCATACTTATTGCTCCACTGATATCGGTTCGAACAACTTTCGCCCCAAGCCTCGTCAGCGCTTCTACAGTTTGTGGCGCAGGATGTCCGTATGCATTCTTGGCGCCCACGCTTATTACCGCTACCTGCGGATCAAGGGCGGCCATAAGCCCCTCGTCCTGATATCTGGAGCCATGGTGTGCGACCTTATAAATATCCACACGGGCAATGTCACCGATTAACTCATGTTGGGTAGGTGGCTCTAAATCACCGGCTGCAAATAATGTGAAATCACTTGAGGCAATGAGAACTGCGATGCTGGAGTTATTAACTGCTGAGCCATCCCCCGGCATCGATGCAAATACATGTGTACCACTTGGCGGCCAGAGAACTTTGATTGTGAACTGTGCAATCTGCGCCGAAAATCCTTGCTGAGGTCGAAGGATATCGATGCCTCTCATGAGAGATGCGACATGAGAACTCTCCATTAATGGTTCGGAGTTAGTACTGACCCAAACCTGTGAAACTCTTCGATTTTTTATTGCACCACTTAATCCACCAACATGATCGTCGTGAAAGTGCGAAAGTACCATGAGCGGAATTTCATTTATACCCAGCGCCTTTAAACATCGATCCTCTAACAGTGGATTAGGGCCAACATCTAGAACAATTGCACGGTGATTACCAAGATTGATAACCATCGAATCACCCTGCCCAACATCGCAGTTTGCTACCTGCCAATCTCCTGCAGGCCAGCGTTGCAGCCAGGTCATCGCAAGAATTAAGACAAGTGCGATTACCGAGATCGCTTTGATATATTTTTTAAAGAGCCATAGTGTCAGCGTGAAAATGGCAACGATAAGAAAGCCAATACTGCCCGTGCGCAGAGTTAAGACTGGAAACTGCGCCGCCCAACGTGCAACGGCTGCGATGAAGCCAGCTGGATATCTAATAAGCCAGATCAATACAGCACTGATCATCGGTGCAAAGGGTGAGATCAGCGCAGCGATAAAACCCAAAATCGTTATCGGGCCAACGGCTGGAGCAGCTAATAAGTTAGCGATAACGCTCATAGGCGAGATATACCCTGAGAGTGAGACTAAAACTGGGGAGCAGAAAACTATTGCTGCGATGGGTGGTGCAAGTGCCTGCGCCAGTTTTTCCGGAGTGAAGCGGGCGAGTTTTTCAACAACAAGGGGTGCAAACAAAAGCAGGCCCGCAGTTGCCATAACAGAGAGAGCAAAGCCGGCATCACGTGCCTGCCATGGATCGGCGACAACAACGGCGCCGATTGCAAAACCTAGCGCTGGTAGTGAGTCACGACCTCGGTGGATGCCCTGTGCAATTAATAATACTGCCGCCATTGCAGCTGCACGTAAGACCGAAGGTGAGGGGCGCACAAGGGCGATAAAACAAATTAATGCAATCGCTGTTGCACTCAAGCGCAGTTTCATTCGCATAAAGAGAAACTGCATGCACCATAAGACAAAGCTAGAAACGATTGCAAAATTTGCTCCACTCACCGCAACTAAATGTGTTAAGCCTGAACGCTTCATCGCCGTTTTGAACTCAAGGCTTTGCTTTGAGGTATCACCCAGAACCATGCCAGGAATTAAGGCGCCTGCATCGCCATCACCCGATACATCACGTAATCCAAATCTAATCCCCGCCAATGCCCTAGCCCAGCGCGATGCCTGTGTTATGACAGCCACATCATCATCGATTAATACGAGTGCGCCGACTCGTCCCTCTTTGCTCTTTACCAGTCGCGCAGTAGCACTAAAACTTTGCCCTGGTAAAAGTGTAAGGACGCTTTTTTTGGGAGTAATGACACGGATCGGTATGCGCATTGCGTACGAACCGGCGGGCGAATTAACATAGATAGCCCGTGCCAGAAAACTGTAGTTGCCAGTCGTCGTTTGATTGGGATCTGTTACAACTTGAGCGATTATCTCCACCGATTGACCGTATAACTGAGCGATCTGCGAGTTGGCTAGAGAGGCCTCGCGCAGTGACATCACCGCCGAACCAAGTAGTAGCGCGGTGATAATTACCGTAAAGCGAAACTTACGGCTAATTAATGAGAGAAGTGTGAGCGCTAGAGCGGCAACACTGATTCGCCATGGCGGGCTAGCACTTTGGAGCAGTGCACCAAGCCAGATAGCTGCGCCAACTGCAATCGCCCGATAATCGGCTAAACGCGGAGTTTGCTTTTGATTATTGCGAATTTTGCTGTACCTATTCCGCTCACTTTTTGGAGATCCTCTACCGTTGCAAAGGGACCATTAACTTTTCGATACTCGATGATTCGCTTAGCAATCACTGGTCCAATGCCATCGAGT
>CANJTH010000092.1:0-4119 GCA_947477185.1 Actinomycetota bacterium | reverse complement strand
TAAATGCAGTCTGTGTTATTGAGAGCGATCTTCCAGCATTGGATTTACTCTCATTGTTACAAGGAATTGAAAAAAGCATGGGCCGCGAACGTATCGAACACTGGGGGCCACGTACTATCGATTTAGATCTGATTCAGTATGGCGCACTTTTGAGTGCGAGTTCCGAGTTAGAGCTCCCGCATCCACGTGCCCACGAGCGCAGATTCGTCTTAGAGCCATGGCATGAAATCGATGCCGATGCAGTGCTACTTACGCATGGAAGGATCGATCAGCTTTTGGCGCAATTGCCATCTAGAGCGTAAACTTTGCTACACCTCGCCCGGTACCTGAAAGGACTGGAGCCATATGAGCGTATTAGTTGCAACGATGGGAGCCCTACATAAGGGCCACCAAGCGTTGATTAAACGTGCGCGCAGCATGAGTAAAGAGGTTGTAGTTAGTATTTTTATTAATCCGTTGCAGTTTGAAAATCCCGACGATATTGCGAAGTATCCGCGTAGCCCCGAGCGCGATATTCAACTGGCAACTCTTGCCGGTGCCACAGAGATTTGGATGCCAGATTATGAAGAGATTTATCCAGGCGAGATTACTAAGTTAACAGCCTCATCAATAGCCGATCTCTATGAAGGTGCATCTCGCCCAGGACACTTTGATGGTGTTGTCACTGTTGTTAATCGCCTATTTGAGATTGTTAAGCCGGAGGCTGCAATCTTTGGCGAAAAAGATTTTCAACAACTTCAGATTATTCGTGCGATGAAAAGCTCAGTAGAGATCGTAGGTATTCCAACCGTACGCGAATATGACGGTCTGGCACTCTCCTCCCGCAATGTCCGGTTAAGTGAGCACGGTCGCATGAGTGCAAATGTTATTTATCGTGCAATGGCTGCGGCTCGCTTAGCACCAACCGTCGCTATTGCTCAAGAGATTATTGATACAACTCTTTCAACTGATGCTGGCTTTGAATGTGACTATGCCGTCATTGTTAATGAAGAGGATTTTTCACTTGCAACAGATTCAACAAAACATAAGCGTGCAATCATCGCGGGCTGGATTGATGGTGTGCGCTTAATAGATAATATGAGAATGGGTGCCTGATGCTACTAACAATCGATGTAGGTAATACCAATACTGTTTTAGGCGTCTTTGATGGTGAAGATTTAGTTCGCTCATGGCGAGTTAAAACTGATCCTCGCAGTACGGCCGATGAACTATGGCTGCAATATCGATCACTAGTTGAGGATTACACGGTAACGGGATTAGCAATCTGCTCAACAGTGCCAGCAACCTTGCGCGAATTACGCAGCATGATCAGTGATTATTTTAGTGATGTCCGCACAACGATTATCGAGCCAGGGGTCAAGACAGGTGTCCCTCTGTTGGTTGATAATCCTAAGGAGATTGGTGCCGATCGAATCGTAAATACTCTCGCAGCACATACGTTATTTGGCGGCCCAGCAATTGTCGTAGATTTCGGAACATCGACAAACCTTGATGTTGTATCTCCTAAGGGAGAGTTCTTAGGAGGTGCACTTGCCCCAGGTATTGAGATCTCAGTTGATGCACTTGCTGCGCGCGCAGCACAGTTGCGTAAAGTCGAATTAGTGAGACCTAAGAATGTCATTGGAAAAAATACTGTTGAAGCGTTGCAATCAGGCACAATCTTTGGCTTTGCCGGTCAGGTAGATGGCCTAGTAGATCGCATCACCGCTGAACTGGCCGAGTCATATTCGGGTAAGCCAAAGGTGATTGCCACTGGCGGATTAGCGCCGTTGATTATCGGAGTTTCGGAAACGATTACCGATCACGAACCAGATTTAACACTGATTGGCCTTCGTTTAATTCACGAACGAAATGCCTAAGTCGGTAGACTCCACCTTATTATGAGTAATGAAAACCCAGCCATCGACGAGGATCTGCCTGAGCAGTTACGGATTCGCCGCGAGAAGCGGGCAGCTCTTATTAAGGCTGGGTCTGAGCCATATCCAGTATCCGTGCCACGTACAAAATCACTTCTAGAAGTTCGTCAACAACATGCAGGGCTGGCAATAGATGTTGCAACTGGTATTACTGAAAGCCTCACGGGCCGCATTATCTTCAAGCGCGATACTGGAAAGCTTTGTTTTGCAACACTTCGAGAGGGAGATGGCACCGAGCTTCAAGCGATGTTTTCACTAGATAAAATCGGGCAATCCTCCATTGATGCTTGGAAATCAGATATTGATTTAGGTGACATTGTCTCTGTTACCGGTGAGATTATTACTTCAAAGCGCGGTGAACTTTCAATCCTTGCCGCATCATGGAAGTTAGCTTCGAAATCTCTGCGACCACTACCCAACGACCACAAGCCTATGTCTGAAGAGACTCGTGTTCGGATGCGCTACGTTGATTTAATCGTTCGTCCCGAAGCGCGCGCTAATGCACGCTTGAGGCCAGCCGTTATGACGTCATTGCGTAATACTTTTGCAGAAGCTAATTTTATTGAGGTTGAAACACCGATGTTGCAGGTTATGCATGGTGGTGCAACTGCACGTCCATTTAAATCTTTCTCCAACGCCTACGACATGGATCTCTACCTGCGCATCGCTCCTGAGCTCTTTTTAAAGCGCTGTGTAGTCGGTGGAATCGAACGTGTATTTGAGATTAACCGCAACTTTCGCAATGAAGGTGCAGACTCTTCACACTCTCCAGAGTTTGCCATGATTGAGTGTTACCAGGCATACGGAGATTGGAGATCAATCGCCGATTTAACCCGCACCCTTGTTCAAAGTGCTGCGATGGCAGTTGCTGGTTCGCACACCGTTACACACCACGATAGTCGGCAGGCCGATCTTGGTGGAAGCTGGCGTGAAATATCCTTATACGACGCTATCTCTGAGGGAGTTGGTCAGAGCGTTAGCGCCTTAACACCTATCGCCGAATTAAAAACTATCGCCATAAAACTTGGTATCAAGATCGACCCCAAGTGGATTACAGGCAAGTTAGCTGAAGAGATTTTTGAACATGTAGCAAAAGATCAGTTGATTGCACCTACTTTCGTCATGGGCTACCCCGTTGATACATCCCCACTTGTTCGCGCGCATCGTGAACTGCCGGGTGTTGCTGAAAAGTGGGATTTGTATATCGATGGTTTTGAACTTGCAACTGGATACTCCGAGTTAATTGATCCAGTTATCCAGCGAGAGCGTTTAATCGAACAGTCAACATTGGGTGCAAAAGGTGATCTAGAGGCAATGCAGGTTGATGAGGATTTCTTGCGCGCTATGGAGTTTGGCATGCCACCAATGGGCGGAATGGGAATGGGCGTTGATCGTTTATTAATGGCGCTTACAGGTCTTGGTATCCGTGAAACTATTTTGTTCCCATTAGTAAAACCCGAGGCCGACTAACGATGCTGGTTATTCGTCCTGCTCAGACTAAAGATGTGAAATCAATACGCACACTTGTTGACTCTTACGCCGCCCCAGGTCAAATGCTTTCAAAAGAGACGGTAACGCTCTAT
This sequence comes from Actinomycetota bacterium, assembly GCA_947477185.1. GTDB lineage: Bacteria > Actinomycetota > Actinomycetes > Nanopelagicales > Nanopelagicaceae > Planktophila. The sequence goes on along the minus strand of CANJTH010000092.1, from coordinate 620 downwards.
GAAAGCGTTCAGGAGTTTATCGTTGCCGAAAAAGATGGTGTTCTGGTTGGCTGTGGTGCGCTACATATTTTGTGGGAAGATCTCGCAGAGGTCAGAACAGTGGCAGTTGTAGAAGGTTTACAAAAGCAGGGGATTGGTCATCAAATCCTCGAGGCAATTATCGAACGTGCCCGTGAAGTCGGTGTTGAAAAAATATTCTGCCTGACTTTCCAAATTGAGTTCTTCAGTCGCCATGGCTTCGAAGTGATTGAGGGCACACCCGTAGATGCCGATGTCTATGCCGAACTTCTGCGTTCATACGATGCCGGTGTTGCGGAGTTCTTGGACCTTGAATCTGCCAAGCCAAATACCCTTGGAAACACCAGAATGTTGAAGATTCTCACCTAGATATAGGGCCAATCGGGGCATAAAAGCCCCACTCCTAGGGTTGTAAATGTCGAGAGCAATCCACCTCGCGAGCCTGGCTACTCAGGTATTAGGCTTAATCAATTGAATAAGAAGGAGTACGCCAATGTTTGAGCGCTTTACCGACCGAGCCCGACGTGTTGTTGTGCTGGCCCAAGAAGAGGCTCGCATGCTCAATCACAACTACATCGGAACAGAGCACATCTTGCTCGGAC
>CANJTH010000091.1:0-4249 GCA_947477185.1 Actinomycetota bacterium | reverse complement strand
GCGCTGCTTCATCTGCGCTGGGCGACGAAGGGAATATCGATAAGCGAGAATAACACGCACCCATTTGTCTATGGTGATTACTCCTTTATTCATAATGGCTCAATCTTTCCCCCCGATGTCATTGCTCCCTTTATTGATCCTAAGTTTAAATCACTGATAGTGGAAGAGAGTGATAGTGAGCGATATTTTTATTTAGTATTGACAGAGGTCGAGAAACTAGGTTTAATTGCCGGCTTTAAGAGTGCGCTAGCAATAATTAAAGAGCATGGAGATACAACGAGTTTAAATTGCATGCTCATGAATCGCGATTATTTTCTTACTGTGAGCGAGCACGATACGGCCCGCAAGCCCGATTGGGCCCCTGATGATTACTATGAGATTAAATACCTACCTACCCCTGAGGGCGTCCTCTTTGCCTCAAGTGGTTGGAATCAACCAGGGTGGACGACGCTAGAGAATCATCATGCTGCCCTCGTTAACCGTTCGAGCTTTGAGATTGAAGTTATCGCGATCTAATTAAGGCTCTACGATAGGCACATGAACCGCACTTACACCGTTGAAACTTACGGCTGTCAGATGAATGTTCATGACTCCGAACGCATTGCAGGATTATTAGATGAGGCTGGGTATCTGCCGGCTATTGAAGGCGAACAGGCCGATATCGTCGTTTTTAATACCTGTGCCGTGCGAGAAAATGCCGACAACAAACTCTATGGAAATCTCTCATTTTTAGCACCGATCAAGAAGTTAAATCCATTGATGCAGATCGCGGTCGGTGGTTGCTTGGCCCAGAAAGATCAAGCCATGATTTTGAAGAAAGCTCCCTACGTTGATGTCGTCTTTGGTACTCATAACGTTGGCTCACTGCCAGTCTTGCTCGAGCGCGCACGCATCGAAGAAGAGTCACAAATTGAGATTCTGGAATCCCTAGAGCACTTCCCATCTACCCTTCCCGCACGGCGCTTATCAGCGTTTTCTTCCTGGGTCTCAGTATCTGTGGGCTGCAACAACACCTGCACTTTTTGTATTGTTCCCACCCTGCGCGGAGTTGAAAAAGATCGCGGCGCTAAAGAGATTCTCGCCGAAGTACGTGCCTTAGTTGATCAAGGTGTCATAGAGATAACGCTGCTTGGCCAAAACGTCAACGCCTACGGTGTTGACTTTGGAGATCGCCACGCCTTTGCTAATCTCTTGCGCGAATGCGGAAAGGTCGATGGCCTCGAGCGCGTGCGCTTTATGTCTCCTCACCCACGTGATTTTACCGATGATGTCATTGATGCAATGGCACAAACAAGCAACGTAATGCCACATCTACATATGCCATTGCAATCTGGATCCAATGCAATATTACAGTCGATGCGCCGCTCTTATCGCACCGATAGGTATCTAGGAATTCTAGATCGCGTGCGAACTGCAATGCCGCATGCATCTATTACAACCGACATCATCGTCGGTTTTCCAGGGGAGAGTGAAGTAGATTTCCAAGCTACTTTAGATGTGTGCACACAAGCCAGGTTCGCTGCGGCTTACACATATCAGTACTCGATTCGGCCAGGAACTCCTGCTGCGACTATGCCCGACCAAATTTCGAATGAAGTCGTAGGGGAGCGCTATACACGCTTACACAATCACCAGCAGTTGATCTCGTTGTCTGTAAACAAGGAGTCAATCGGTAAGAGTTTTAAGGTTTTAGTTGGCGATTACGAGGGCCGGCGAGATAGTGTGCAAGAGCGCCTGACTGGTCGAAGTGAGGACTTTCGATTAGTGCACTTTGATAACACGGCAACTGCTCGACCCGGGGATGAAGTAGAAGTAGCCATCACCGATGCATCTGCGCACTATTTAATCGGAACACCAGGTGCGGTTCGCACAACTCGTGGCGGCGATGCTCACGCCGCCCGCAGCGCTGAAAAGGTCAAGAGTGCAACGATGCTTGGAATGCCGGCGATAGCTAGATGAGTGTGATTGTCGTATGCGGGGCAACTGCCACTGGTAAGAGCGAGTTAGCCATATCTATAGCTCGCCACTTTGATGCTGAGATTATCAACGCCGATTCGATGCAGATTTATCGCGGTATGGATATCGGGACAGCTAAGTTAACAGTGAAGGAGCGCCAAGGGGTGCCGCACCATTTATTGGATGTTCTAGATGTTAATCAAGATTCAACTGTTGCTTGGTATCAAAGTGCGGCGCGGGCAGCGATTACTGATATCCAATCTCGCGGCAAGCGTGCAGTAATAGTCGGGGGCACTGGCCTCTATATTAAATCGATTTTAGATGAGCTCAACTTTCCAGATACTGATCCTGCTGTGCGAGAGAGTTTGGAAAAAGAGTTAGAGAGTATTGGATTAAATGCACTCTTTGAACGTTTGGAAAAGCTAGATCCAGCCGCTGCTATCGCTATCGATCGCGCAAACTCGCGTCGGGTTATTCGAGCTTTAGAGGTAATTGCAATTACTGGTAAGCCCTTCACAGCCAATCTGCCACGTGCTGCAAGTACTCGATATCCAGATGCACAGCAGTTTGGTTTAGTGATGGATCGCGAGAAGTTAGGTGAGCGAATTAGCGAGCGTGTCGATCGAATGTGGGAGGCGGGTTTTGTTGATGAGGTAGATGCACTTCTTAAAGCTGGGATCACCGATGCGCGCACTGCCCAGCTTGCTTTGGGATACTCACAGATAATCGCTTTTCGAAATGGATTAATGAGCCAAGACGAGGCGCGCGAGGATACTAAGCGTGCAACGCGACAATATGCTCGGCGTCAAGAGACGTGGTTTTCACGTGATGCGCGAATCACATGGATTTCGCCGGTTCAACCACGCTTAGAAAGAGTTCTGGCGCACTTAGAGAAGATAAACTTGCGGTAATGATTGCAACCTATGGCCATGGTACAGAGAATGACTTCGTACTCGTATTTGACCCAGATGACGAACATTCCATTACGACTGCTCAAACCGCCGCCATCTGTGATCGCGAAAGTGGAATTGGCGCCGATGGTTTAATTCGAATTGTTAAGCGCGAGAGTAAATGGTTTATGGATTATCGAAATGCCGATGGCTCTTTAGCTGAAATGTGTGGCAATGGTATCCGCGTCATGGCACGCTACTTAGTTGAGCGTGGTCATATGCCCGAAGGTATCTTTGCAATTAATACGCGGGATGGAATCAAGCATCTGCGTGTACCAATGGCCGGTGATATCTCTGTGAATATGGGGAAGGTGAGCGATGAGGCTGAATCTATTACTGCAGCAACTAATGGCCATATCTGGAACGGTTACAACATAAGTATTGGAAATCCACATGCTGTTGTCTTTGTCGATGACATCAATGATGTTGGTCCCATGAATGAACCACCCGTTGTAAGACCGCGAGACTCATATCCTGAAGGGGTTAATGTTGAGTTTGCACAGATAACCGGTGATCATGAACTTTCTATGCGCGTATATGAGCGTGGTAGTGGCGAAACACGCTCATGCGGAACGGGCACTTGTGCAGTAGCGCTAGCAGCGGTGCTTCACACTAAGGATAGTTTGCCATCTACATGGATTATTAATCCTCCAGGGGGTCGCCTAGAGGTTTCAATCGATGGACATTCAAATGCAACGTTGATTGGACCGGCAGTTTTAGTTAAGGATGTAGATATATCGGAGTTTTTACTTGCCTAATAAAGAGGTAGGGGACGAGTTCGAAGCGTTGATGCGCGAAAGTGCGCGCGTTGCAGCTGAATACGATTCAAGTGAGAGTGATGAGTTAGTTGATCCAACCCTTGAACTATCTGAACGCCACGCATTGCGTCGCGTTAAAGGTTTTTCAACTGAACTCCAAGATATCTCTGAGGCTGAGTATCGCCAACTACAACTAGAGCGCGTTGTTTTAGTCGGCGTTTGGACTGATGGCACATCTGTGATGGCGGAGAACTCTTTAGCCGAACTGAAAGCTTTAGCCGAGACTGCAGGCTCTGAAGTTTTAGAGGGATTGATTCAACGTCGCGATAAACCAGATCCAGCCACATATATTGGCTCTGGAAAAGTTGAAGAGCTGCGCCAAGTTGTCATTTCAACGGGGGCAGATACCGTGATTTGTGATGGCGAACTCTCACCATCTCAGCTGCGACAGTTAGAAGAGAAGGTAAAAGTTAAGGTAGTAGATCGAACCGCTTTAATTTTAGATATTTTTGCCCAACACGCAAAGAGTAAAGAGGGTAAGGCTCAAGTTGAGTTGGCTCAGATTGCATACTTACTTCCACGACT
>CANJTH010000090.1:0-4273 GCA_947477185.1 Actinomycetota bacterium | reverse complement strand
GAGCTTCACGGATTGGTGTGCGGCCAAAGCCGAGCGTGGACATTAATTCACTCTCGCTAATTAATGATCCAGGGACCAGCTCTAAAGTAATAATCATTGAGCGAATGCGGCTATAGGCCTCCTCTGACAAGGAGGTGCTTTGGCGACTGAGGATGTGGATGGCCTGGCTCACGGCATTGATGATATATCAGTGATATACCAATTGATACACCCAGACTTAGCTTTTATCCCAGGTAGTACTTCTTAAAGAGCCAGGCTGAGGCGCCAAAACCAACGGTGAGAATGAGGCCTCGATACACAGCTGTGGGCATCCGCGCCGCCCAGCGCCCTCCAACGGTTCCACCGATGCTGGCACCTAGAAACAGTGCGATCACAATGGGCCAGTCTGCGCGGCCACTAAAGATGTAGATGATGTTAGAGATTAAGGAGGTCCACCCAACGATTAGGTTTTTAGCAGTATTAAGAGTTTTAGGGTCACGGCGAATATCGCGTGCCAGAACTGCAATGACCATCACTCCTTGGCCCGGGCCAAAGTAACCGCAATAGAGCCCACTTCCAGCGATCCCAATTTTCTCTAGCAGGTCATGGCGTGCACTGCGGACGGGCTTTGCCTTGATAAGAAATGAAAGGCTGGCAAAGAGAAGTAGAAAAGGCACCATCTTTTCAAATACACCCGGCGGTACCGTTAATAAGGCAACTGCCCCCACGCTCGAACCGATGATGGAGATGATGATGAGCTTTTTATACTCCTGGAAATAGGCGCGAATCTGGTGGCGCACGGATATGAGGGCAAAAAAGTTTGCCGGTGTGACACCAAGAGCGTTAGATATCGCCGCATTCACTGGTGACATTCCAGTTGCAAGCAGTACTGGATATGAGATGACCGATGCTCCGCCGGCCATTCCATTTATTGCACCCACGAGGATTCCGACAGCGAATATCAAGATGTACTCGAGCATGGCTTAACCATACAATGATGATGTGAATAAAGGTGTAGAACTCCGATTCTTTGCATCGGCCCGCGCGGCTGCAGGCGTTGATACAGCTACGTTTCTATCTGCGCCTCTTTCATCAATCATCGCCCAAGCCTGTGAATCAAATCCAGCGCTGGCCCACGTGGTTTCACAGTGTAGTTTTCTACTCGACTCGGTGGCAGTCCATGATCAGAGTGTTTTGGTGCGTGATGGAAGTGTGGTCGATGTTCTTCCACGTTTTGCCGGCGGTTAATTAAGCCGTATTTACCCATTCATCCGTGCCATCGCTAAATACTTGATGCTTCCAAATAGGTAGTTGGGCCTTAATCTGATCTACTAATGCCGAACAGGTTTGAAAGGCACTCTCTCTGTGTACCGCTGAAACCGCTACAGCAAAGGCAGTCTCCCCTATTGGAATTTCGCCATAACGATGGGATACGGCAACTTTAACTACATCAGCATTCTTTATAACGGCCTGTGTAATTTCAGTAATTTTATCTCCGGCCGATGGGTGAATCTCATATGTAAGTGATGAGACCTCTTTGCCACCATCGCGATTTCGCACATCACCAGTAAAAGTTACAACTGCCCCACATCTCTCATCAGCAACAAGTGCACTTAATGCATTGATAGAAATCAGATCGGTTGTAACGTCTGCACGCATTAACTCTGACATCAGTGATCTACTCCATCAATCTGATCTAAAATGTGCCCAGCTAAGCGTTCAATAATAATTAAGCCATCTCGAACGGCGCCCGGGGAGCCTGGAAGATTGATAATCAGTGAAGCTGCATTTGTACCGGCTAAACCGCGAGTTAAATCTGAGGTAGGGGTTTTCTCCCGAGAATAAGCTCGAAATGCCTCCATGAATCCTGGAATTTGTTTTTCGATAAAGGGTGCGGTGGCTTCAGGTGTTACATCCATTGGTGATACACCCGTACCGCCAGTTGTAATAATTAAACGAGCTTTATTAGCAAGGGCTTGAATAATCTGGGCTGAGATAGCTTCGACATCATCGGCAACAATTACCGGTGCACCCACGTTATATCCCAGTTGATGCAGACCAACTTTTAACGCCTCACCGCTTAAATCTGCATAGACACCTTGAGAGGCACGATTGCTAGCGGTGATAATGAATGCACTGCGTTGATTCACGCGCGCTTCCAATCACCATTCTTACCGCCGGACTTTGAATCTATACGAATATCGGTAATAGTGGCTGCTGGATCTAAGGCTTTGACCATATCTATAATAGTTAAGCCGGCAACACTGACTGCAGTGAGCGCCTCCATCTCAACACCTGTGCGATCAGATGTAATAACACGGGCTTTTATTGCAACACCTGAATCGGTGATTGCTAAATCAATACTTATTGTATTAATCGCGATGGGATGACATAGCGGAATTAATTCACTCGTTTTCTTAGCCGCCATGATCCCGGCAATGCGGGCTGTAGATAAGACATCACCCTTTGGCGTTGCACCATCGCGCAAGAGCGCCACAACAGAGGCCGATAGATTTACCTGGGCCGATGTTTCGGCGATGCGCACAGTAATCTCGCGCCCAGTAACATCGACCATATGGGCCTGACCCGCACTGTTCAGATGTGTTAGTCCATCACTCATACAGTTGAGTCTAATTCCTTAGGGCAGAGATAGCCAACGCACAGATTCACCTGCAGCGGTGAGCTCTTTAGTAACGACTGCGAAGCCAGTTGAATGCGCCAAGCCCCTCAGCATTGCCGAACCCAAGTATTGGCCTACTTCAAACTCTCCATTAACAATATTTCCGATTATTAATCTCGTGAAATCTGATGGCGCCGTTAGCTCATTACTAGTTATAACAGTTGGCAACTCCTGCTGGATTTGTCCTAACATCGATGCAATGACTGGTGCTCCGAGTGAGACCAGGGCAACAATTGCAGACTGTGGGTTGCCAGGTAGGCCAAAAATTGCACAGGTATCAGTTCGTGCAAGGAGCATTGGATGTCCTGGACGCACGGCAACGGTATCGACAAGTATCTTGGCATTAATTTGAGAGAGAGCTTCATGAAGAAAATCACGCGGACCTTGAGCAGTACCGCCAGTTGTAATAACGATATCGGCCAGAGCGCAGGCATCACTAAGGGCTTTGACCACATGTGAAATCTCATCGGAAATATATTGGGTGGCCACAATTTCACAGCCCATTTTTTCTAACCAACCCGGTAGTTGTGGGCCTAAGGCATCTCGGATTAATCCATTAGCTGGAATACCTTTTAATTGAATTTCATCGCCTAATAAAATCAGAGCCACTCGAGGTTTTCTAACAACTCGTATGTGATCTAAGCCGGCAGCAGATAGCAGGCCAATTTTCCCGGGATTTAAAAGAGCGCCAGCTTTAACTAATAAATCCCCTGACTTACACTCATGGGCCGCTGGCCTTATATCTTGATTCTCAACAACCTCACCATTAAGGATGCCTTCATTTACTTTCGCAATCTCCCAGCGAATGATGCCAAATGTTCCAGCAGGAATAACTCCACCAGTTGCAATTGCAACTGCGCTTCCATCTGCTAACGCCCCTTTCATCGGCAGGCCAGTTTTTACTTCGCCAATAATTCTCCAAGGACCTAATCCTGCAACTGCATACCCATCCATTGCCGAGGTTGCATACGTTGGTAAATCACAGAGTGCATGTGCATCACTGGCAAGAGTGCGCGCTACTCCATGACTTACGTCGATAATCTCCTCTGTTAAAGTATTAAAAGAGTGAGCGGCAATAGTGCGCGCAGCATCCCAACTACCCTCTACAAGTGCGCTCATAATGCTGAATTATCCTTTACCTTTGCGGCAAAAGCGATCGCCTGTTCTAGGTCGGCAACTGTATCGATATCCACCAGAGCCTGTGCGACCTCGTGGCTCATTTCGATTTCTTGGACATTTAGGTGAGAGACCAACTCCCGCATCGACTTACCATGGAGTTCGCCCATAACTGCAAGAGCCCTTTTAACTGATGTACTTCGATACACCGCAGCCAATGGCTGCTTAAAGCCTTTAGCATCCACATACATAACAGCATCATCGTGGGCTCTTATGGAGTTAATAAGATTTAATACCCACCCGCTCGCAAAGGGCATATCCGTTGCTATGAGTGCGACTAATTCGCTTTCAGATGCATCAAGGCCGGCTTTAAATCCTGCTAGTGGCCCACCGCCAATTGGCTCTTCAAGCACGCATTGATATTGAGAGCTTTCAATCTTTGGATCTTCTCCAACGATCACTACTTTAAACTCTGATGGAATCGATCCAAGGATTATG
>CANJTH010000089.1:0-4293 GCA_947477185.1 Actinomycetota bacterium | reverse complement strand
GCACCTGATGTAAGTGAACCAATGATGAAGTTAACTTTGTCAGACTTAGCAAGCTTTGTAGCTGCTTCTCTAACAACTGATGGCGCATCTGATACTGAGTCTTCTTGCGCAATCATTTTACAAGATCCGGCTACGCCAGCTGCAGTCATAGCTGCCTGAACTGATGTAACACCAAATGCTGCAGCATTTGCTAGACCTGTACCGTAAGCGGCAAAGCCAGCACCTGACATTGGTTGGACGGTTCCAATACGGATATCAAGACCGGCAGCATTTGCCGGAACCGTTGATACTAAAAGAGCTGATGCCGAAATGGCAGCAGCTAAAACTAACGCTTTACTTTTCTTCATTGTGTAGCTCTCCTCGAGGGTGGTTTATTACTTTATTTAATTGACGGCCGTCAATTAACTATGCAAGTATGCCCTGAGAGCGCAAAAAAGTGAAGTCTTTTCGAAACTAGTCCTTGCCTCGCTTGCCAAAGTAGATGCCCACAATCTCAGGATCAACGGCAAGAGCCGCCCCCGGACCCTCATGGCGATTTCTCCCCATATCGAGAACATACCCGTAGGTAGATATTTCAAGTGCTCGTCTGGCATTTTGTTCGACCATCAAAATTGTCACACCACTCTGATTAATTTTTACCAACTCATCAAATAATTGATCAACAAGGGCTGGAGCCAAACCCGCAGATGGCTCATCTAGTAGAAGCACATCGGGGGCTGACATTAGGGCTCGTGCCAATGCCAACATCTGGCGTTGGCCACCTGAGAGTTGTCCAGCTTTATCTTTTTTTCTAGAGACTAGATCCGGGTATCTCACATACATACTCTCCTTGAGCTCCTCTAAGCTCTTACCTGACTCAGGAATATATCCGACATCTAAGTTCTCATCAATTGTCATACCAACAAAAATGTTTTCAATTTGTGGCACATACCCGATCCCGATTTTAGAGAGGTTGTAGGGCTTAGTTGCAAAAACACTTACTTCTTTCCCATCTCGAAGAATCGTAGCTGTGCCAGCAGTGACACGGGCAATTCCAAAGATAGCTTTCAAGATTGTAGATTTACCGGCGCCATTAGGCCCAACAATTGTCACAATTGATTTCTCAGGAACTTCAATATTTACTCCATTGAGAATCTTGATATCACCGTAGCCGCCTTCAAGATTACTTATCTTTAATAATGGTTGGGTCACTTGGATGCCTTTCTGGTTCCTAGGTAGGCATCAATAACAACTTGATTTTCATAGATTGAGTTAGGTTTTCCATCGGCAATAACCCGGCCCTCAGCCATCACGATTACACGATCTGAAATATTCATAACTGTCTCTAAGTTATGCTCAATAAGAAGAAATGTCAGGTTATGTTTGCTGCGAATCTCATGTAAAACCTCTAGTAATTTATCTACCAAAGCCGGATTAACTCCAGCAAAAGGTTCATCCAGCAAAAGCAAAATTGGATTAGCCATTAGCGCACGAGCAAGGTCAAGGAGCTTACGTTGACCACCTGAGAGGATTCCAGCGTATTCGCTAGCAAGGCTCTCAATTCCGATCTGCTTCAAGAGCTCCATAGCCCGCTCGCGACATTGAACCTCATAAGCCTTTCTTGCCTTTGGATTAAAGAAGTTAACCAAACTATCGCCAGGGTTATCTTGGCCGCCTAGCATCAAATTATCTAAAACACTCAGACGCTTAATAACTTTTGCACCCTGAAAGGTACGGATGATTCCTCGATCTGCGATTTTATGAGGAAATAGACTCTGGATTTCAAGACCCTCAAAGAGAATTGTGCCTGAATCTGGCTTTATCGCACCGCTAATTAAATTAAATAGAGTTGTCTTACCAGCGCCATTGGGTCCTATAACTGAGGTTACGCTTCCGACTTCTACATCTAAAGTGGCACCGTTAACTGCACGAACGCCGCCAAAAGACACGGCGACATCATTGACTTCGAGAATTAGATTATTCAAGGACCATCTCCTGACGTTTCCCAAAGATTCCTTGAGGGCGACTCATCATAAGGATAATTAAAACCAACCCGATAATCATTATTCGAACATATGCCCGTTCAGATGCATCTAGCATGGAGAAGGGCCAGAAAGTAAAGAAGCGGGAGCCGCCATAGAGGATTCCAAAGAAGATCGCCGCGATTGGAAGCCCCTTCACCTTTGTCGCTCCACCAAGAATTAAAATCATCCAGCCGTAGAAAGTAACAAGTGTTAAGAAATCATCGGGGGAGAGAAGAGAGGACTCTAGGCCCCAAAAAATCCCGGCGATGCCTCCGATTACTGAACCAATAATGACGGCTTGAAGTCGGAATCTAAATACATTCTTACCAAGGGCTGCTGGCACTTCATCATCTTCTCGTGTAGCGCGTAGTACTCGTGCCCATGAAGTGCGCTCGATACGAGAGACGAAGAGTAAAAGAATAGCTAGGGTTGTCCAGACAATTATTGCCATGACAAATTCACGATCTACAATCTCGCCAAAAATTGGAGTCAAAATATCTCGCGCTCGATTTATGATTGAATCCCATGTATCGGTGTATGAGGGATAGTTTTCACCGATAACTGGAATAGCTAAAGAGCCTTGTACGCCACCTGTAAGTCCATCTGAGTTATAAATTACATAACGCACAATCTCTGAAAAAGCGATACTAACAATGGCAAAATAGTCACCTCTGAGCCGTAACGTCGTTAATCCCAAAAACGCTCCGCCGAGAGCTGCAACAGCAACGCCAATTGCCGCCGCAATCCAGAAGTTAACACCGTGCGTGATAATCAAAATTGCCATTGTGTACGATGACAAAGCCATCATCCCAACGTGGCCAAAATTTAAGATTCCACCAACACCATATTGAATTTGGAGCCCTAGCGTAAAGATTCCATAAATCCCAGACATTGTTAAAATAAAGACCCAGAAACCAGGCTGCATAAAAGCGTTCATTAAATTTTTCTCGCCTTCACGCCAAAGATTCCTTCAGGCTTAAATAGTAAAACGATGACAAGAACGGCGAAGGCAACTACCGGTTTATATGTCGATGGAATTCCACCTAGTAAGGCATCCCATGTTGATAACTCCATAACGATACCGAGAACGAAACCACCGATTAATGCTCCGTAGGCATCACCAATCGTTCCAAGAACGACCGCCGCTAGAATCGAAAGAAGTAAATCCAGTCCCATTCCACTTGTAAATTGGCCTTGGACGGTACCTTGAAAAACTCCGGCGAGAGCACCAAAGGCGCCACTGATTATCCATGTAGCGATGATCACACGATCAACATTGATTCCAGAGACTGAAGCTAAAGAGGGATTATCAGAATATGCACGCATATTCTTTCCAATAGTAGATTTCTTAATAAATAGTGCAATTATTGTGATCGCTATGGACGCACAACATAAGACCACAAGTTGGGCTTGGGCGATTTGAGCACCAAGAAACTCATAGGTTTTGATCTGGTCGATATCAAACTTTTGACTGTTGCTACCAAATGTCAGTGCAATAGCCTGACGTAAAACAAATGCAACGCCAGTTGCCACGAGAAATAGCGCGAGCATGCCAGCACCGGTCTTGCGAAGTTTGCGCCAAATAATGAACTCTAAAATAAGTGAGATCACAACACCTAATAGCATGGAGAGCAGAACTGCGACGATAAAAGGTAATTTAGTACTTGTTGCAAAATAGAATGCAGTGAAGGCGCCTAAAGTTAAAAAGTCACCAGCTGCAAAATTAACTAATTTTAGAACTGAGTAGACCAGCGAGATTCCAAGGGCGGCAATACCGAAGATAGATCCAGCTACCAAGCCATTAAAGAGCAGTTGAACAAACTCGGCCACGCCCAAACCTCACTCACCTAAGCAATTTGAAAGTTTTCCTTACAACAATAGCGCCAAAGATACCTAAGATGAGGGGTTTTGTCTTCCCTTGCCTTACGATAAATCTTATGGAAGATGAGGCTGCTCACGATATGGAGCTTTTCGATTTACGGATCGTAGTTGATCGAATTGAGGGTAGGTCGGTCTGCGGTTTAAAAGTCGGAGACTACTTCGAGGTAACTAACAGCGCAGAGCTTAGAATTCCAGAGGGTAAGCATTTTTGTATGTATGCCATCCAAGCAGCCATGCCGTTATTGCCAGCTAAGCAGCGTCAAATGCCGGCATCTGATTGGTTAGAGCGCGACTCATTAGTGGCATGTCCTGATCCTGATGAACGTCTCATTATGCGGATTGAGCGAACTGCAAAAGTTACACTCAAATCATCGGATCTAACTTAATTATTGTTTGTATGCATGATTGT
>CANJTH010000088.1:0-4361 GCA_947477185.1 Actinomycetota bacterium | reverse complement strand
TATATCAGTACTGTGATTATCAGCGAGTTTTTTACAGACCTTCAGTAGCTCTTGGAAAAGTTTCCATCCACCAAACTCTTCAATAATTATTTGATACTTCACATTTGAACGGGTCTCTACTTGAGATGGTTCATCTACGCCTAAGAATTTTTCAGAGAAGAATCCACCGGCGACTGTGCCGTAGCAGAGAATTCCAATCTTATTTTCAAGACAATATTGACTCATTCCCAGCTCTGCTCTGCGATCTAACAGAGAGTATTGAATTTGATGACTGGCCGGCTTTAATCCCGCCCCTACCATCTCCTGCAATCGCACTAAATCAAAGTTGGTTATTCCTATATTTCCAACTTTTCCGCGCTGCTTTAGCTCAAAGAGGCTCTCTAAAGCCTCTAGATAATGGCGATCTTCATATCTCCACCAATGCAGCTGAACTACATCTACCTTCTCTACACCAAGGCGCTCTAATGAACGATTAACAATATTGGCCACATCAGAGCTATCAAATTGGTTTAAGGATTTCTCATTTGGCACATATTTTGTGTGAAGTTGAACTTTATCTCTGGCGCTCGACCCAATCTTTTCACCAAGACGTATCAATGTCTTGCCAACGAGCTCTTCTACCCCAGTATAAATATCACCAAAATCTAATGTCGTGATTCCTGATTCAATGAATGCAATCATGTCCGATATCGCTTCATCTTCGCGGATCACTCGGTCTAGCGAGTGTCCTGAGCTCAACTGCCAACCACCTTTTATTACTGGTGAGATTGCATAGCCGTCCACTAACTCAGCTTTCTTCATTGAATAACGGCCTCAACCTCAATTTCAACCAGATAATCATCGCCAACGAGTTTAGCTTCAACCATTGTGTTAGCTGGGCGGATATCGGCAAATCTGATCCCATGGACTCGGGCAATCGGCTCCCAATTCTTAATATCACTGACATAGATTCTTGATCGAACTACATCGCTCAGTTTTGCACCCACCGACTCAAGAGATGCTTCAATTTTATCGATTGCAAAATGCGTTTGCGCTTCAGGATCATTTATTCCGACAGAGATAGCTCCGTGAGTTGCAGTAGTTCCTGAGACAAGGACGCGATCACCAATGCGGATCGCTCGACTATAACCAGCCAAGGCCTCCCACGTTGTTCCTGAATCAATCATGGTTTTGCCACCAGATTGCTTAACGTTAAATACTGGTGGAAACTCTTCAAGGTGATGGCTTAAATCACCAGAGGCTGTGAGATAGGGAGGTTTGCGATATTCATCGCCGCAATCTCCTGGAACATCGTTTAAGAGTGCCAGTGCTGCAGCGATTTTTCCGCGTTGCTTATCAGAGAGCTCAAAAGTGAAAAGAGATACGGCATCGTCAATATGGGCATTTTCGCCAAGTCTGGCACCAATAATTACCGCCCCAACGGCCCTTTGAGAGAGCTGATACTTACTTGCCACGGCAGAAATTGAACGTCCTACTTCACTTCCAACTTCATCCAAAGTAGTCAGAACATGCTGGAACTTCTCCCAACCTCCTGTTACATCAATAAACCTTTTGTATTTCATGAGGGACCAATTAGGTAGTCCATCACCCGTTGGCTCAGCTTTGCCGAGCCACTTTTTAGAGATAAATCCACCACATAGTGTTCCATAGGCCAAGATCTTTACACCGTTACTATCGCAGTAATCTGCCATAGCTCCACCACCACGTTGATCGATGACTGAGTAAGAAATTTGATTAGAAACAATATTTACTCCAGTAGATTTTGCAATTCGCAAATGAGCGGTATCAAAGTTGGTTACGCCAATCGCGCCTATCAGACCCTCCTCTTGTAACTCTTGCAAATAGATTAATGCATCTAACCAAAATGGATTTGAGAATTTCCAGGCGTGATATTGAAGAAGCTCAACTTTTCCAGTTTGTAGGCGGGCACAGCGCTCTAAAACAGCTGTCCGTACTTCCTCACGAGTTACTGGACCAGGCTTTGGTACCCACTTAGTAAACAAATGGGAGTTCTTACCTGAAGGCAGGTTCTTCTTAAAGTAACCCGCGATAATTTCAGCAGATCCATAGTGATCTGCCATATCAAAAGTATCGAGACCGGCCTCAGAGTAAGCGGCCATATATTGAGCAGTAGCTGCTGGATCAAGAGTAGTTCCACCCTTTTCCATGTCGGCGATTTGCCACAGCCCAGTTATTGCGCGTGAGACGTTGAGTCCTGGAGCTAGCTCGACTCTTTCGATCTGCGACATGCGTGGGCTCCTTTGAGCTTACTTGCGCAAGTAATGGCTTGTTTTAGCAAATGCGGCAATAATCTTCTCTACGTCTTCAAAGTTATTATAAAAATGTGGCGAAACTCTGATATTTCCATCTCGTGATGATGTAACAACCTTTTCAGCTTCAAGTGCAGCCACGTGTGCGTTTTCATCAAGGGATGCAACTGCCAACATTGCACCGTGGTGAGCTCTATTCTTTGGCGTCACAACTTTCCCGCCAACTCCTTCGATGCCAGTGCGAAGTGCGTCATGAATGTCACAAACATAGGCATATACATTTTCGATTCCTATATCAATCATCATTTCTAATCCAGTTGCCGAGGGATATAGGGAGGGGATTGGGGGAGTTCCGGATTCAAAGCGTCGGGCATCTGGAGCTGGATCATATGAATGTATATCCATTGCAAAAATATCGCGAGCGGCAAACCAACCCGTTGAAGTTGGAATTAGATGGCTAGTAGTTTCACTGCGCGCATAGAGAAATCCAACTCCAGGCACACCCAGTAAGTATTTAAGATTTCCACCAACGACAAAGTCGGCTTTAAGAGTTGAAAGATTTAATGGAACTGCACCAACGGATTGATAGGCATCAACTAGAACTAATGCGCCTTTCTTATGAGCAGCCTCAATGATTGGCTCTAACTCAGTTAGTGCACCATTTCGAAAACAGCCGTGGGTAATTGAGACTAAGAGAGTTTGATCATCAATTGCATTGATAAGGGCGGCAATATCTACTGTTAAATCCCCGTTGCTAGGAATGTGATGTACGACTGCGCCGCGGAGCTCTTGGGCATGCCATGTTTGGCCAATAGTAGGGAACTCATTATCAGTTGTAACAATCTTGTTGCGTCCCTTAGTGAAATCCAATGCCGATGCAACAGCATTTACTCCGGCAGATGCTGATGTGGTGACGGCTATCTCTGAAGCGGGAACTTTAAAGAAAGTTGCAAAGAGGCTGCGCATTTTCTCTTGATATCCAGCCCAGTCGGCCCACGCTGATCCTTTTAGCTCTAGCGTTTCGATGTAGTCATCAAAACTATTTTTTACAGAGTTTGCCAGGGCGCCTTGAGAACATGAGTTCACATAAGTTACATGCTCAAAAACAGAGAATTGAGAGCGATATATCTTTGCTAAGTCATTAGTAGTTGAAGCCAAAACCATGAGCTATTTCCCCAATTTCTATTCTTGGATTCAAGAATATTGCATTACGGCAGAGTAGTCCCTTTAAAAATAATCATGCAAATAATTGACGGTCGTCATCCTTGCAATTGCGCCCTAAGGTTGATTACGACTCTATATATCCTGGTGCTGGCTTGCCATCTGGGTAATATGCAGCAGCTGGAGAGCCTTGCGGGCGAAATATACCCAACAGACATAGATCTTCATCTCGATTATTTACTAAGGCATGCAAAAGACGTGGTGCCACAATAAATGTTGATCCTGGAGCAAGTTCTTGGATCCTCTCTCCAACATGGAGCTCACCCCCGCCTTTAACGATATGGCAGATCTCGTCATAGAGGTGATAGTGCGCCGGTGCACCAGATGGTGGAATAAAACCAACAAACATAGTTGCATGCGCAGAACCATTAGTTGCATCAAAGAGAACTTCAAACTCACGGTTAGATGTTGCCCCAGATTTATCTGCTAGGCCTTGCTCAACAAATCGATTATAGCTTTGCGTGGGGGAGGATTGTTTTCGAGCAAATGGTCCCGAAATATCTGGAACGCTAACTTCTAAGGCGCGCAGACTCTCTCCCATGAACCAAGTAAATGAACCACCTGACTTAATCAGTGCAGCTGAGCCCGCCTTCATCTCTTGTGAATGAATGCCATCACTGTCCTTAATTTCCAATGTAGCCGTTCCAGAGCGCGTATAGATAAGAGTGTCATTCTTGGATGTCATCACTGAAGTTGTATCGCCAGTCAAAGCTATTTCAACGGCAGTCATTGCCTCTGCATAGGTGCCACGATTAATTAACTCAGTACAGGTGGCATCTCCTCTTGCTGAAATGCGATCTTTTGCTATGGTTTCAGACCCTGCGTTATAAACAACTCCTGGATTCATGAGGACCCCTCTCGAAAGGAAGC
>CANJTH010000087.1:0-4387 GCA_947477185.1 Actinomycetota bacterium | reverse complement strand
GCCGATAGCTTTGATCAACTACGCCAACGCGGCGGAATTTCTGGATATCCCAATCGCCGAGAAAGTGCACATGATGTTATCGAAAACTCACATGCATCAACGGCCTTGTCATGGGGCGATGGAATCTCTCGTGGTTTTTCCTTACAAGGACTCGATGATCGCCATGTCGTAGTAGTCGTTGGCGATGGGGCCCTAACGGGTGGAATGTCTTGGGAGGCGCTCAATAATATTGCCACTGCGGAAAAACGTAATTTAATTATCGTTGTAAACGATAATGAGCGTTCCTACTCACCAACTATTGGGGGTGTTGCTACATATCTCTCTACCTTGCGTGTCACAAGCGGTTATGAAAAGTTTCTAGACTGGGGTAAAGATGTACTGCATAAGACCCCAGTTGTCGGTGGCCCCATCTACGACACATTGCACGGCATGAAAAAGGGAATTAAGGACATCATTGCACCACAGGGAATGTTTGAAGATCTTGGGCTTAAATATATGGGACCCATTGATGGACATGACATCGGCGCCATGGAGCGGGCACTACAGCAAGCTAAAGAGTATGGCGCACCGATTTTAGTTCATGCAATTACGGAAAAAGGTAAAGGCCATAAACCGGCAGTTGCCGATGAGGCAGAAAAATTTCACGCCGTTGGAGTCGTTGATCCTGAGACCGGGGAGCCCTTGGCTAAGAGCGGCCTTACATGGACAAAGGTATTTGCATCCGAGTTAGTTGAGATCGGCAAAGAGAGAGAAGATGTCGTTGCAATTACTGCTGCGATGCTGGGCCCAACAGGGTTAGATCAATTTGCACAGCTTTTTCCTGATCGCACCATTGACGTTGGCATCGCCGAGCAACATGCAGTAACGAGTGCTGCAGGAATGGCCTTTACTGGCCTGCATCCAGTTGTGGCCGTCTACTCAACTTTTCTCAATCGCGCCTTTGATCAACTCTTATTAGATGTTGCATTGCACAAGGCTGGGGTTACATTTGTATTAGATCGCGCAGGAATTACCGGCGATGATGGACCATCCCACCACGGAATCTGGGACTTAGCCCTGACTGGAATTGTGCCAACGATGCATGTTGGTGCACCACGTGATGGCGCACGATTGCGCGAACTTCTGCGCGAGGCCGTTGATATCTCTGATGCTCCATCGATGGTGCGTTTTCCAAAGGGCGCTGTACAGGTAGATATTCCAGCCTTTGAGCGACGTGATGGCATCGATGTTTTGTACCGTGGTGAAAGCGCCGATGTATTAATGGTGAGCGTTGGGGCTATGGCCTCTGTGGCAGTAGAGGCTGCTTCCTCGGCCTATCGCGAAGGCGTCGGCGTCACTGTCATTGATCCACGCTGGGTTAAACCTCTGCCGCAATCTCTTATATCCATGGCCGAACGTTATAAGAGTGTCGTTGTATTAGAAGATGGAATTCGACACGGTGGTATTGCAAGTTCAATCTCAGAACTCTTCAGAGATTCCGGTGTTAACGTACCGCTTCATTCAATTGGTGTTCCACTTGATTTCTTGGAGCACTCAAAGCGAAGTGAAATCTTGAACGATATTGGAGTCACGGCTCAAAATATCGCACGCAGTGTTGTCGAATGGAGCAGTAGTTTTAAGGAAGAGATGCAACCCCAGCTGGATGAAAACGTGAACCGCACACCGAATCGCTAATTCCACTGCGATCTAAATACGGCAGAATTCCACCAAGATTCATAGGCCAGCCCGCGCCCATCAGCATGCAGAGATCGATTTCAGCGGCCGTTGCAACGACACCTTCATCGAGCATCATTCGCGCCTCACTAGCAAGGGCGGTTAATGCACGGGTACGAACCTGCTCAGGTGTTGAGGGTGAATCACCCTTTGGAATGAGTGCAAGAGCAGTTGGGTTTGCAGTAACTGTTCCATCCTCATTTTTAACGTAGAAGTTTCGAACTCCTTGATCGACCATCGCCTGCATCGTTGGAGAGATGCGATATCGCGGACCCAGATTATTATGAAGAACCTTTGAAACATGTAGACCTACACCAGGACCAACGAGATCGAGAAGTTGGAATGGTGACATTGGAAATCCGATAGAGCTCATGGCGCTATCGGCAACTGCTGGGGGAGTTCCCTCATCAACGGCATCGGTAATTTCACCCATAAAGCGCGTCAACAAACGATTAACAACAAATCCCGGAGCATCCTTACAGATAATCATTACCTTTTTGAGCTCTTTACCAACGGCTATGGCAGTTGCAGTTGTCGCATCATCGGTTGTTGATGTGCGGGCAACCTCTAGTAGTGGCATTACTGCAACTGGATTAAAGAAGTGAAAACCGACGACCCGCTCTGGGTTTTTCAAACCTTGGCTCATCTTTTCAACCGAGAGCGATGATGTATTAGTTGCTAGGACACATTCGGGGGAGATGATGCTCTCTAATTTTTTAAAGAGCTCTTGCTTGAGTGAGAGCTCCTCGAAGATCGCCTCGATTATAAAATCACAGCCAGCAAAAACACTTTGGTCGGCTGAACCTGTAATTAAGAGTGATAAACGCTGAGCAGCCTCTGGGCTCATGCGCTTTTTCTCAACGGCTTTTACTAACTCGCCCTTGACCCAGGCCACACCCTTATCGGCGCGCTCTTGATCAATATCGGTCATAACCACTGGACATTTGAGGTTGCGCAGTAACAAGAGCGCTAACTGCGATGCCATCAAACCTGCTCCAACGACACCGACCTTTGTGACTTTGCGCGCCAGGGCAGGCTTTGGTGCCCCTTCTACTTTCTTGCGCTTCTTTTGAATGAGATTAAATGCATACAGAGATGCACGTAGCTCATCACTCATTATTAAATCGACCATCGCCTGCTCTTCAGCATCAAATCCAGCACCGCGAGTATTGCTCTTGGCCTCTGCGATAAGTTTGAGTGCTGCCGCAGGGGATGCGATCTGCGCCCCACCATATTTTTTAAGGGCAGCGGCGCGACCTGTTGCAAGTGCGCTCTCCCATCCTGGATCGTTGCTGTAATCCTTACGCTCTATCGTTGTTGCACCGCTAAGAATCGAGGTCGCAAATGCAATAGAGCGCTCGATGAAATCTGCTGGTTCAAAGACTGCATCTACTACGCCCAGCTTAAGTGCATCCTTGGCCTTCATCATCGTGTTGTTGTTAAGGGCATTGAGCATGATGACCTGAACTGCGCGCTCTGGGCCAATAAGTTTAGGAAGAATCGTTGCACCGCCCCAACCTGGCACTAGCCCTAAAAATACCTCAGGCAATGCGGTGAAGGCAGTGCTAGCAAGAGTGCGGTATTTGCAGTGCAGAGCAACCTCAAGACCACCACCGAGTGCTAATCCATTAACGAATGCAAAAGTAGGGATGCCACATTCATCTAAGCGACGGAAAACATCGTGACCGAGCTTGCCTACTGCAAGTGATTCTTCCGGTTTGCTTATAAAAGAAAGCCCAGAGAGATCGGCGCCAGCGGCAAATATAAATGGCTTACCTGTTAAGCCAATAGCAGTTGGTTTGCCTGCAATGGCAGCGGTGATGGCGGCATCGAGTGATTGAAGGGATGCCGGGCCAAAAGTATTCGGGCGGTTATGATCCTGGCCATTATCTAAAGTAATGAGAGCCATTACTCCTTTGCCACCGAAGGCGGCTAAATCAACATTGCGAACTAGGGCATGTGTGACTACCTCTTCAGGTGCACCCTCTGGCATTTTAATATCGCTACTCATTTACTTCACCGCTCCTACAAAATGTGGATTCTCCCAGATAACCGTGCCGCCCATTCCAAGACCGATACACATAGTTGTGATGCCATATCGCACCTCGGGATGATCCTCAAAGCTGCGCGCTAAGTTGAGCATTAAACGAACGCCAGAGGATGCCAGTGGATGGCCAACTGCTATCGCACCACCAAATCGATTAACGCGGGCATCATCATCGGCGATACCGAAGTACTCTAAGAAAGCTAATACCTGGACGGCAAATGCCTCGTTGATTTCAAATAAACCAATATCGGCGATAGTTAACCCCGCCTGCTTAAGAGCTTTAATAGTTGCAGGTACAGGTCCATAGCCCATGACTTCAGGTTCAACTCCGGCAAATGCAAAGGTAACTAAGCGTGCTTTGATTGTTAGGCCAAGTTCGATGGCTTTTTCTTCGCTAGCAAGTAATGCAGCTGTGGCGCCATCATTTAAGCCAGATGAGTTTCCTGCGGTAACGCGACCTGCAGGACGAAATGGAGTTTTCAATCCAGCTAAACCCTCTAGCGTTGTTGTTGGACGTGGTGGCTCATCCATTGTTGCAATACCCCAACCGAGTTCGGCGTTGCGCGCCGCCGTTGGAATTAAATCACGTTGAATTAACCCAGCCTCATAAGCCTTAGCGGTTTTAAT
>CANJTH010000086.1:0-4487 GCA_947477185.1 Actinomycetota bacterium | reverse complement strand
TAGTTGTTCCGGCAAAGTCATCAACAGTTAATGAGCCACCGCGCGCCTTTTTAATAACCTCTTCATATGCGCCCCAGAACTGCGCAAAATCCATAGATTCACAGCCCTTTACCGATGGCACCAATAACTGACGTGATCCATCGGCCTTAGCTAAATCAATTGCAATACCTAGGTTGATGTGTTCAGGATGTCCAACTGCAGGCTTTCCATCTAGCTCTCCAAAGAATGAGTTCATCTCTGGCATAGCACGAACCGCTTTAATCATTGCGTAGGCGATGATGTGAGTGAAGGAAACTTTTCCACCACGTGCACGCTTCATATGATTGTTAATCACGATTCGGTTATCGATCATTAACTTTGCTGCAACTGCGCGTACAGATGTTGCCGTTGGGACCGAGAGTGATGCCTCCATACTTGCAACAACGCGGGCCGATACACCTCTGATTGGTTCAAGTGTTGATGCACTCGGTGTCATTAACACTGGAGCTGGCTTAACTATTGGATCTGCAGGAGTTGGTTGCGGCGTTGCTGTAACTCGAAGAATTGGTTGCTGTGTTGGCGCTGATGCTTGTGCAACGGGTGCTTGCGCAACAGGTGCACTAACTGGCGGCGGAGTTTGTTTCTGCGCCTTAGGAACTGGTGGAACGCCCTTAGAGACTGGTTGCGAAGATTCTTTGGAAGTAGGCTTTGATGCAGGAGTACCTGGCTTATTACTTTTAAAGTACTCAACCCAGGCTGGATCAACCGATAATGGGTCTGCTAAATAATGCTCGTACATCTCTTCGACGAGCCAATCATTTGCACCAAAATCCTGTGCCGACACTGGCGAGCTCCTTCTTGGCGTGAATTTGAGCTAAGCCTATCGGCAGTGCCCAGATGCTCTAAGCGTGAAGGCTCGCATTACGGGGCGAGATAGGCCACATTAGGTGGAAATTCGACCTACAGGCAGAGATAAAAAAAACTAATCAGGGCTACTCAGGAATCGCACGCAGTGCAGCGCCCAAAGTAGCGCCGGCGAGTATGGCTAGTGGAACTGCAGCTATCCATAGGCCTGCCTGCACTTGATAGGAGACAACTCCGAGGGCGATTAAATTTGCAAGAACTGCAGGGGCGCGACCAAAGTATTTTCCTCGTCGATATCCAATCGCCGCCGCAGCTAACCCACCACTTGCCAAGGCAATAAATAATAGAACTCCAAGAAGTGGAAGAAATTCAAAACTATCCGCGGTGATAGTTAAGACAAGCAACCACACACCAAGGGCTGCGATAACAACGGCTTCAGCAATGAGTAGGGATGCCACTACTGCGCGGGCCTTTGCCGCTTTGGAAGGATCTTGTGCCATGGAAGAGAGATTAACTCATTTATCTGGAAAGAGCCCACTCTTTTCCCACGATGGCATCCATGATTCGCAGACTCATTTAGCCGCACCACCATTTTTCTATGAGCAGTTACGGCGTGAGGTAGCCCTTTCAATGCGTAGGCAGATAAGTTTTAGTGTAGTGAAAATTACTTTCACGCCTCGCATCGTAGATGGAGAGAGCCACCAATTAGGTGCCGAAGATATTCTGCGCTTCTCCTGCGAGCTACGCACCTTGACCAGAAGTTCGGAGTGCATTGGCCGCTTAGGCGTTAATGAGTGCGTGGTTCTAATTAGCGATGGAGAAATCGCTGCGCAGAAGTTGATCACCCGCCTACATTCAACTCCATCACTCTCGGTCAATCACACGCTACAAATATCGCTCTCAATGGTGACTTCGCTCCACGGTGAGAGCGGGCTAGAGCTACTTAATCGATTAGATAAGGCGCCTTTATCCACGCATTGATTGGCGAAGGACCGTAACTGTCAGTGGCAGACCTAGGTTTCCCACATGGACCTAGATATAGAGATTACCTTCGGTGCAATCGCACCCTTCATGAGCGACCCAACTATTGAAGAGATTTGGATTAACTCTCCCGAGCGTATATTTATTGCGCGCTCTGGCAGGAGTGAACTAACCAACCTCCTGCTGACCTCTGAGGATGTGCGCAATATCGTTGAACGCGCACTGATGTGGAGCGGTCGACGCCTAGATCTTTCGCATCCATTTGTCGATGCACGCCTGCCCGACGGCAGCCGTTTACATGTTGTAATCCCTGAAATCACAGCCCAACACTGGGCAGTTAACATTCGAAAACACTTAATGCGCAATTTAGGTATCGATGACTTAGTCGAACGCGGCGTGATGAGCGCATTTATTGCAACAGCGCTTAAAAACTCTGTACGTGCTGGATTAAATATTTTAGTCAGCGGTGGAACTCAGGCCGGCAAAACTACAATGCTTAACGCTCTAGCTGGTGCAATTCCACGCACAGAGCGCGTAGTAACAATTGAAGAGGTATTTGAACTTAGCCCACAACTGCCCGATGTCGTTGCACTCCAAACTCGCGGGGCAAATCTACAGGGTGAAGGTGAGATTCCTCTGCGTCGCCTAATTAAAGAGTCACTGCGTATGCGCCCGTCACGCATCATCGTCGGTGAAGTTCGCGAAGCCGAGGCGTTAGATCTTCTTATTGCGCTTAACTCTGGCCTTCCCGGTATGGGCACACTTCACGCTAACTCTCCCCGTGATGCCATTATCAAACTGCAGACGCTCCCTCTTTTAGCCGGTGAAAATATCTCCCACACCTTCATCGCTCCAACAGTTGCATCAGCCTTTGATTTAATCGTCCACCTATCACTTGACCAAAGTGGAATGCGCCGTATTAAAGAGATATCTGCCCTTACTGGGCGGTATGAAAATAATCGTGCTGAGATTGAAACTCTGTGGATCTGGAACGGAAACGACTACGACCGCGGAATCGGCACACTTCCACATGCCGACAAGTTTGCAGCGATCGGTGCACCTCTTGCCTCTTGGTGGCGTCAGTGAGGATTAAACTCCGTACCGCCGCATTTTCATCCCTCGCTATTGCAATTATTTATCTAGCAACGAGTGCGATAACGATTGCACTGGCCTTTGGCGCCCTCGTCGCGGGAATAACCTTCGTTACCTTGCGCAGTAAGAGTTCGCATAATGAATCAGCGCTCATCGCAGCATGGCCTGAAGTCATCGATCACTTAATGTCAGGGATTCAATCAGGCCTCTCATTAACTGAATCACTCGCCGGGCTTTCAACTCGCGGCCCTGAAATTCTGCGGCCAGCATTCACTGAGTTTCGAAGCTCCCTATATCGCCATGGCGATATAGGTGAGGCGATTAATGAGTTAAAAGATCTCTTTCACCACCACGGCAGTGATCAGATTTTCCAAGCGCTATTAATCTCTAAAGCTCTGGGTGGAAGTGAGCTACTGGCAATTCTTCGAACCCTTGGGGATTTTCTGCGCCAAGATTTAGCGCTGCGCCGCGAAATTGAAGTCAAACATGGGTGGATTAAAAACTCTGCCCACCTATCGGCTGCTGCTCCTTGGATTCTTCTTCTCTTGCTCTCTACTCAACCCAGTACCGCCGCGGCATATTCGACTCCGACTGGTGTGGCAATCTTAATTGCAGGATTATTTATGACTGCGATCGCATATATGTGGATGAATCGTCTGGGGCGCCTACCTCAGACACCTCGTGTTTTTATAGGTTCGCAACAAGGGAGCCGATGATGTTTACAATCATTTTTATTGCGATGCTCTTTGCAATTCCCGGCGGAACCCTCTTTGCCTTTGATTCACAGGTAGATCCACTTAAAGAGTTAGAGCGCCGCGCTAAATCCGCCGCATCCCAGAGCCGTGATAAGAGCGGTATTCATCTGAGATTAGAGGAGCTTGGGCGTAGCAACGAACGTGATTATCAAGATTTCCGTATTCGTCAGTTTGGTTTCTGTGCAGCAAGTGCGGCGATAGTAATGGTTCTGCTTCTCGTCTCCAATCATTCGCTCTTCACTACGTTGCCTCTAGCAGGACTGATTGGTGCCTTTGTTTTTGTAATAATCGATAGAGAGTTAACTGGGCAGATTAAAAGACGCCGACAGAGGATTGAGGCTGAATTTCCTGCAGTTGTGGAGATGCTCACGCTGGCGATAGCCGCTGGAGAGACTCCAATGAGCGCGATGTTACGTATTGCAGAGTCAGCAGATGGCGAATTATCCAAAGAGTTCGCAACAGTCATCTCAGCTGTGCGCACTGGTGAAGCGCTACATATAAGTCTTGATGCGATGGGCCGTCGCGTTAAATCTGTCATGATCCGCAGATTTATCGATGCAATCGTTACGGCTACTTTGCGTGGTGCGCCATTAATCGAAACCTTGTCACGACATGCAGTTGAGGCACGTGCCAACCAGCGAAACATCATCATGAACGCAGCGGGTAGGGCTGAAATCTCCATGATGATTCCAGTGGTTTTTCTTATCTTGCCAATCTCAATTCTCTTTGCCCTATGGCCATCACTAACAAATTTGAACTTATTCGCAAGTTAATAACTTACGCAGCACTCTCTTCTCGCTCTGACCCACTAGAGGT
>CANJTH010000085.1:0-4490 GCA_947477185.1 Actinomycetota bacterium | reverse complement strand
CATCTCTGCTGCGCGACCAAAAGTCTTTGCATCAAATGAACCATCTGATTTAAGGAACTTCATCAAGTTAATTGAAGCTAAGTTGCACGATGAGTTATCAAGTGACATGTACTCAGAGCAAGGGTTGGATGCATTAATGCGTCCGGTCTCTGGGTTTGTGTGCCAATCATTGATGGTGTCGTCGTACTGAATTCCAGGATCAGCACATGCCCATGCAGCTTCTGCCATCTTGCGGAAAAGTTTGCGTGCATCAATGCTTTCGATTACTTCACCAGTTGAGCGAGCTTTAAGACCAAATTCTGTTCCGCCTTCAAATGCGCGCATGAAATCATCGCTCACGCGTACAGAGTTGTTTGCGTTTTGGTATTGCACAGAGATGATGTCTTTGCCACCAAGGTCCATGTCAAAACCAGCATCGCGAAGTGCGCGGATCTTGTTCTCTTCGTTCACTTTTGTCTCAATAAATTCTTCGATATCTGGATGATCTACATCGAGAACAACCATCTTTGCTGCTCTACGAGTTGCTCCGCCTGATTTAATTGTGCCAGCAGATGCATCTGCGCCACGCATAAATGAGACAGGGCCAGAGGCAGTTCCACCTGATTTAAGAAGTTCTTTTGATGAGCGAATGCGTGACAAGTTAAGACCTGCACCCGATCCGCCTTTGAAAATCATTCCTTCTTCGCGGTACCAGTTAAGGATTGAATCCATGGTGTCCTCGACGGAAAGAATAAAACATGCGCTTACTTGTTGAGGAGCTGCAGTACCCACGTTAAACCAAACAGGTGAGTTGAAAGAGAAAATCTGGTGCAACAGCATGTGGGTGAGTTCGTGTTCGAAAACTTCTGCATCGGCATCACTTGCAAAGTAGCCATGTTCTTTTCCGGCCTTTGCATATGTCAATACAACACGGTCGATTACTTGCTTCAGTGACCATTCGCGATTTTCAGCACCAACTGCTCCACGGAAATACTTTGTTGTAACGATCATTGATGCGTTAACAGACCAGAAATCTGGATACTCAACGCCGTGTTGTTCGAAAACAATCTCGCCGCTCTTCCAGTTGGTCTGCACGACATCTCGACGCTCCCACGTCACTTCGTCATATGGGTGTACTCCAGCTTTTGTGTAAATCCGCTCGAGTGTTAAACCCTTGCCTGACTTAGTAGTGGACTTGCCTGGTCGATTGATGACCGTATCTGACATCTGTTATTCCCCTAGTTCTTGTAAGTGAATCTTTTAGTAGTTCTTTTTGGTTATTTTTTTAGCGGGTCTTTGTTAGGGAATTTTCCTGCGTTTTATTTACTGGGGTAGTACTCGATGGCACAGCTCGCAATAAAGCGATCTCGCCTTCGAAATCTTCGAGGGAGTTAAAGTTACGGTAAACCGAGGCATAACGCAGGTAGGCCACTTCATCGAGTTCGCGAAGAGGAGCCAAGATCGCTAAGCCCACTTCTTGCGCCTCGATTTCTGCTTGACCTGATGCGCGAAGCGTTTCTTCTACGCGTTGTGCCAACAGTGCTAAATCATCGCTATTGACGGGACGTCCCTGACAAGCTTTTCCAACGCCGGCAATCACTTTCTCGCGACTAAATGGCTCAGTAGCGCCAGATCGTTTGATGATGTTGAGCAAAGTGGTTTCTTGAGTTGAAAAGCGAGCGCCACATTCTGGGCATTCACGACGACGACGAATTTGGGTTCCATCTTCAACAGGACGCGAGTCAACAACGCGCGAATCGTCATTGCGGCAAAATGGGCAGATCATCCGGCGTGTCATCCTTCCTTCTCGTCCTACGGGGTGTATTGACGCTTTCCATAATTCCGTTACAAAGGCTCAAAAACCACTATGTATGGAACTATATCGCGCTTTTACCCCTACATCTAGTAGGAACTGTAAAGGAGGTCTTGAGGCTTTGCCTGCATTGGGCAGATGAATTCTTCTAGAGCGTGTCGAACCTTACGCCGGGATGCGCAGACTCTGACCGGCCTTCACATCGGGTACCGACAAAGAATTTACAGAGATGATCTCTTCGGCCATGCCACGAACGTCGCCTCCGTGGGATGCAGCCGAGGCAATGGACCACAAAGTATCGCCAGGGGCTACGGTAATTGTTGTAAAGGAAGGGGCTTTGCTGGGATTGAGTGAATCACCCGCACCAGCTTTCATCGCAAAGCCTGCACCTAACACAATAGATAAAGAGAGCACCACAAGTGATCGCGTCAGACGAGCACGCCGATTAAGGCCTGCACGTGACGGAGTGGAAAAAGTAGCTGAATTCAACGCGATTGCACTCATGGTCTGATCTCCCGCGAACAAGTGTTTAGGGAAGGTACGAATCTGGTTGCCCATATTCGAACGCCTGTTCGATAGGATATTTATACCCCACCCCACCGACATTAGCAAGAAAATTCGAACAGATGTTTGAATTATTTCCCAATCTGCCCTACCCTCATGCCATGAGCAAAAAAAACCCAGACCCAATTTCGGAATTGCCCGATGGCCCAGCCGATGAGCATGGCCTGACCACCCGCCAGCTCAAGATCTTGCAGGTGATTAAAAGTGCGGTAATAACCAACGGATATCCGCCTTCTATGCGTGAAATCGGGGCCGCAGCCGGTCTTGCCTCCCCAGCCTCTGTGCAATATCAACTCCAGGCCCTTGAAAAGAAGGGCTTTATCCGGCGCGACCCCACCCGTGGTCGAGCCCTTGAAGTCTTGCTCCCTGGTGAAAACTCCGAATTTGTTGCCCCTGATAAAACCCGCATGATTCCATTGGTCGGTCGTATTGCAGCAGGTGGCCCGATTTTGGCCGAGCAGACGATAGAAGAAACCTTTCCTTTGCCCGAATCCATTGTGGGTCAAGGTGAGTTATTTATGCTCAAAGTTGTGGGCGATTCCATGATCAACGCCGCTATTTGCGATGGAGATTATGTTGTTATTCGCAGTCAAAGAGATTGCAATAAGGGCGAGATCGTTGCGGCCATGATCGATGGCGAAGCAACGGTTAAAACTTTCTCCAAAAAAGATGGCCACATCTGGCTCTTGCCAGCAAATGATGATTTCGCTCCCATAAATGGAGATAACTGTGAGATTCTTGGAAAAGTCACTGCAGTTTTACGAAGCGTTCACTAAGCACCATTTTCATTGAAAGGTCAAGCCATTGAGATTGAGTTACATGGCGATGTTGATCTTCACAATACTTGGCTCGTTCTGGCTTGAGCTAGCGTTAAAAATTGGGGTACTAAGGCGCGTAAAGCGCTTATTTATCAGCGTTTTTCCAGTCTCTGTCATCTTTGTTCTCTGGGATGCCTACGCAATTAAATCAGGGCACTGGCACTTTGATTCGAAACAAATTGTGGGTCTCTATGGGCCGTTTAATATTCCACTTGAAGAATTCTTATTTTTTATCGTTATCCCCATCGCATCGATTATGACCATTGAAAGTGTTCGCACCGTAAAGAAGCACTGGGTCGTGGGAGATGAGGACAAGTGACCTACTCAATGATTGCGTGTGTGGCAGTGCTCGCCTCCCTCGTCTTTGATCTCTTTATTGCAAAAACTTCAATGATAAGAAAGCGTGCTTTCTGGACTTCTTACGCAATCATTTTGCCCTTCCAACTCATCACCAATTGGTGGCTGACTTCTCGCAATATCGTCATGTATAGCGATAACGCCATCTGGGGGCTTCGAATTACTAGCGCCCCTATTGAAGATTTGCTCTTTGGCTTCTCTCTCGTCCTGGCTGTTCTTGCCTCATGGGTCTACTGGGGCCGCAAATTGTAGGGGTCCTTTTCACGTGATTAACTCGCCTACACCCCTCTAGAACCCATGTAAAGCGCTATGAAACCTCCTTCTGCCTGGGCGCTTAGCCTTGAAATTTTGAGCGTGCATCTACCGACCATAGGCGTATTCCCGCATAGACATCGAAGGGGCAAGTTGGAAGAATTGACCAAACCCCACCACTAGGAGTTCCGTGAAGTATCTACGCGAGAAGGTCGCCCGAGGCAATAACCGCTCCGGTGGCAAAGGCGCGCGCAGATTTACTTTTGCATATACCAACACGTTCAAAATGCGCCTTAAGAAAAAGTCACAACTTGTTCTCGTTTTTCTCTTGCTATGCAATTCGCTCATCGCCATCGTTGCTGCAGAGCAAGCATTTGCAGGAACATTCGGTGGTTCATCCTCGGTTGATGTCACAGCTAATGCAACAAAACTGGCTCTGGCTGATTTAACACTGACTAATAC
The DNA here is from genome assembly GCA_947477185.1 of Actinomycetota bacterium. GTDB lineage: Bacteria > Actinomycetota > Actinomycetes > Nanopelagicales > Nanopelagicaceae > Planktophila. Next base: position 245 of record CANJTH010000085.1, on the reverse strand, counting down.
AAGCCAGAACTATGCAGGCGGAAGCGCAACTTTTGCAATTACATCACCTGCTGCGACTGAAATTCTTTCACTGCAAACAGTCGGATCTGCGAATACAACTTTGAACGCAATTTCTGTTGTGGGTAGTACCGTCTTTAGAGGAACCGGATCAGGTTCCACAGTTATCGGTGCAATTGATGGAACACTCGACGGCACGGCAGGAAAGAATCTTAAAATTAACTTTACAAACTCCTTCGTCAATGGTG
>CANJTH010000084.1:0-4600 GCA_947477185.1 Actinomycetota bacterium | reverse complement strand
TCAGAGCAAAGGCAATATCTGCAACGAGCAAGAGAATTACTCCGAGGCGATTACGACTTCCCACTACATCGGGATGTTCATGATGTGCATGTGTCTCGACGCTCATGGTTTTGCCTTTCCGTATCCGTACGCATCTGATGTAACTACTGGTAAGACATCAAAGTTCTCAAGTGGGACCGGATATCCGACCGTCCATTCAAGTGTCTTTGCCTGCCATGGGTTCTTCGGTGCCTTAATACCGCTCTTCCATGATGAGATAACGCCGTAGAGCAAGACCAACATGCCGCTCATAACTAAATAAGCTCCAGCAGTTGTAATCATGTTTCCGGTATTAAATGTCGATGCATATGCTTCAACGCGGCGTGGTTGGCCAGCAAGACCAACAGCAAACATGCCAACAAAGGCGATATTAAAGCCGATTTGAACCATCCAGAACGCGACCCAGCTCAGTCTTTTATCAAACATGCGTCCAGTCATAGCTGGAAACCAGTAGACCAAGGCTGCAAGTGCGCCAGTTAAACCTGCACCCATTAACGTGTAATGGAAGTGCGCTGTTACATACATCGAACCGTGCAAGAAAGCATCGGCTGGAACATCTGAAAGATAGATTCCTGTGATGCCACCGATCATGAAGTTCCAGAGAAGTGCAAAGATTGACATTGTCGGCATAGTCATCCAGAGTCGGCCGCGCCACAACGTACCAACTAGAACTAGGAACAACATTCCAGTTGGAATCGAAATAAGTTCGGTCGTTAACATAAATGGAGTATTAAGAAGTGGCGCCCACCCTGACACATACATGTGATGAGCCCAAACAAGAGCTGAGAGGCCAGAGATTCCAGCGATTCCCATTACTGCTACGTTAAAGCTGAACAGAGGTCGGCGTGTAAATACTGGCGCCATTTCCATAAGAGCTGCAACTGCAGGAATAAGAATTACGTAGACCTCTGGGTGACCCATTATCCAAAATAAGTTTTCATACAACCATCCACTGCCACCACCTGCAGGGTTGTAGAAGGAGGTATCGAGTGCACGATCCATCGCTGACATTATTTGTGATAAGAAGAAGACTGGAAATGCAGGAAGAGCAAGTACTACTGAGGCAACCACGCCGTAAATAAAGATTGGCGTGCGATTCCATGTCATGCCTTTAGCGCGCATACGCACAACTGTGGTTGTGATATTTGCGCTAGCTACCATCGTTGAAATCGCAAAGATACAGATGAACATGATGTAGCCATCCATACCAAGGGGTGCTTGACCAGCAAGTGGGTTATAGGCGGTCCAACCAGTAGAAATTCCTCCGATGAACTGTCCCCAAATCAAAGGCACTGCAGCTGCAACGATAAGCCAGTAGCTCAGAGCATTTAAGCGCGGAAAGGCCATATCTCGTGCACCGATCATGATCGGCACTATGAAGTTACCAAAAGGACCTGTAACCATAATGATTGTTCCGACAATCATGATAATTCCATGGGTGCCTACGATTGAGTTATATGCCTGAGGATGGATCCAACCACCTTCGGGTGTTCCTAAATTCGTACGGATGAGCATCGCCAATATTCCACCAATACCGAAGATCACCATAGTGGTTACTAAGTATTGGATACCTACAACTTTATGATCAGTTGTAAATCGGAAATAGCGCTTAACACCCATGTCTTTACCAGCTAAGAACATATTTTCATCATGGGATAGATCTTTACCCATGAGCCAGCGGAATGGACCGACAAGTGCTCCGATTCCAGTCATGAAGCCAACAAACCAGGCGGTCATTGATAAAAGCGTAATTTTATCTTCTCGCGAAAATAATCTGGCATCTTCGGCATCCTGTGGCAGAAATTGGAGTGCAAGTCTCCATACAACAATGGCGCTAATCGCACCGAGTGCAAGGGCGGTAAAGAAGTTCAACTTCTCGATAATTGATTTACCTGGAGCTGAGACTGGTTTGCTCATTACGGTTGTCATTATGCGCCCTTCTCAATCGCTGCATGGTTACTAAGCCAGGCCTCATAATCGGCTTGACTTACAACGTGAACTTTTGTCTGCATATATGCATGGAGTAGCCCACATAGTTCGGCACATCGAACATCAAAGACACCGATTTTATTAGGGGTGACCGCCGCGTCAGTTGTATAGCCGGGGTTTGCATCCATTTTGATTCCCATCTGGACAACCCAGAATGAGTGCTTAACATCAACGCTAGTGATATGAAAAACGACTGGTTTATCAACTGGAAGATAAAGGTCTTCACTGCGAGCGCCATTTTCATAATCGAAGCTCCATAGCCATTGCTGACCAGTGACGTTAACTTGAATGGCGTTTTTATCAAGAAGGGCTGCTGAGTCCTTTTGGATAACAATGAATCCGCCGACTAAAGCAAATAAACAGAGAAGAGCTGAAACTACAATCCACACTGCATTTGTGCGAGGAGAGTTTGAAATTTGGTGATCAGACTCTGGTGGCGGATTATCTCCATAGTGGCGCTTTGAGGTTAAGGCTGTTAAACAAATCGCACCTACAAGGCCTGCAACTGGCGCCGCTGCCCATGTAAATATTCGCATCAACGAAATAACCCCGCTCATAGTCTCAGATGCAGGGCTGACCATATTGCGCACATGGAATTCAACGCCAACATAGCCAATGACTGCCGTACAGATAACCCAAAGAATTGCAGTCTTTTTAACATCGGGCTTCTTCCACCACTGTGGAGCTTTAGGTGTCATTACATCACTCATGTCTCGTTATCCCTTCACGGTAAAGTGGCCGGACATATAGCCCATGGTCGACATGGCTGCACCGAATTTTGCGATCGTGCCATCACCACATGGATACTCGCAGTTCCAGACATATTCGCCCGGTCCGCCAGTAATAAATGTGAAGGTTGTTACATTTGGTTTTGTTGTAAATCCCTCTTCAGGCATGTCCTCTTCGGCAACGGCCTTCATAGGAACGCTTAAGAAAAACTCATCTTGTCCAACAGCTATACCGTGAATCGTAAAGGTATGTCCAACTGCATCAGGTGAGATCGATGTCATGCGCTGTCCGTTTAACTGTGCAGAGCCGTCAATGGTTCCGCGCACTCGCGCGAAGTAATCGTTATTTAAACTCTCACCGCCGTCATAATTTGTAACGGTCATTGTTATTACAGAGTGTGCTGGGACTTCAAAGTTTGTAACTGGGCCATATGTAACATAGCCAGGGTGCGCACCACCATCTTTACCGTGGCTGCCTGCCATGCTGTCGGGATAAACCTTGATTGCAAGGGTGTAATGCGGCAAAACTCCTTGAGGTGTCTCCATAGTGCCGGCCGGAGTTGCTGCCAGTACACGTGAATCATTTTTGGCCGCCGCAACATATGTTCCGATTCCGGCGATCACACCAGCTCCGATAACCACTGTGCCGAGCGCACCCAAAATTCTCTTATTCATTCAAGCCCCCCCCTCGAGTGGATGGGAATTCAACTAGCGTTGGCAAAAGCTCACACGAAAGTGTGACCACTTTTATGCAAGGGTATTCCCAAGAGCTGAGAATTCCTAGGCTATTGCGGGGGCAATCTTCTAGTTCTAGAAGGCACATGAGGGTTAACCTTTGGCGCATATGGAGATGCATCATCATGAGATAGGGATCTGGGGCTCGTGGCAGTTGGCCCCAGAGATTCTACTTCCCTTGGCACTGCTCTCCTTTATTTATTGGCGTCTACCAAAGGGCTCGAATTCGACAGGTCAGCAAGGGTTTTTTTACGCTGGGATCCTCAGCGCGCTCGCTGTCATTATGACTCCAGTTGGCGCTCGGGCAATGGATTACTTTTCACTGCATATGGTCCAACACATTACGTTAATGATGATTACGGGGCCTTTGTTGGTCCTTGGCACACCTATCTCTTTTCATCCAAAACATAGCTTCTTCAAAGCGGCAACACAACCGGCAACCAGTTGGCTGACATATGCGGCGTTAATGATCGGGGTTCATTTACCGGTTCCCCATAAATTCATTATGGATAATCCATGGGCACATACTTTTCTTGAAGTTCCGCTGTATTTACTACTTCCATATTTCTTCTATTTCAACCTTTTAGATCGAAACTTAGTAAATAGAAGGATCTCACCTGCGATGGCAGTGATCTCACTCTTTATCATGATGGTGCCAGAAACATTGACAGGCTTCTTTATTTATACAGCTCCCGGATCTTTATACAACGACATGTATTTGCTCAACGATCAACGTCAGGGTGGTTCGCTTATGTGGGCCGGTGCGATGATCATCGATACGGTGTGGATTTCATTTGCCGTATATCACTGGATTAAATCTGAAGAGAAGAAGTCACGTGATATCGATGCTGAGATTGCCGCAGAAAATGAAAAATAACGATGAGTTCCAAGTCCCCGACTGGGTGAGTGATAACTCTGCGACTCCGCCAGTCACAAATAAACAAAAACGAATTTTAAATTTCTCATTATTTTTAGCGCTCCCTTTTTGTTTATGGGCGGGCTGGTTTGAATTTGGTCGCGCACAGAGTGGTAACTGGCGAGCATGGGTCTATACATTTGAATGGCCATTTTTTGGTGGCCTCTCACTATATTTATGGCGACGCTTATCT
>CANJTH010000083.1:0-4608 GCA_947477185.1 Actinomycetota bacterium | reverse complement strand
TTCTACTGATGTTGCAGGGACGAATCTAAAAGTTTCCTTGTGATTAATTTGTGTGAGCATTGTAAAGCTTGTACGGCAAAGGTTTCAGCGTTTGAAACTCGTTTGAGAAGTACTCTCCCGGTTCATTTTTTAGTCCATTCGAACTAAGGTTTAAGTATCTCATGCCGTTTTTTAAAAGCAACTCCTAAAACTCCGCGTGTTTACAGGGGTATTTATTTTTTATCGTAAGAAAAGTGCGCGTAAACGACGGGAAGTCACAAATAAACCAATAATAATCATGACTAAAAAATACAGAATATGGAGTAAAACGCCTGAACTAATATTTCCAAACCAAAAAGCGCGGACTAATTCGATTCCATGCCATAAGGGAAGGGCCATGATTATTTTTTCTAGCCAGTCTGGATAGACCGAGATTGGATATAACGATCCAGAAAATAGGGTCATCGGCAAGAGAACAAAGTTTACAAAACCCATTTGTTGGTAGGTTTTGAAAAACGAAGTGATAGCCATTCCAAAAGATGCAAAACCAAAGGCGACTAGAGATGCTGCTGGGATGGCTAAAACTGCCCAGAAGCTAGGTGTTAGGCCAAGTACTGTAACAACGGTTAAAAACCCAATTGAATACACCAGACCACGTAGAAGCGCCCAAGTAATTTCACCTAACGCAATATCCATAGGACCAAGTGGTGTAGAGAGCATCGTTTTGTATAACTTCGATTCGTTGAGTTTCCAGAATACGTTCCACGTTGAATCATAAATAGCCCCATTCATCGCACTAGTTGCGAGCAAGCCTGGTGCAATAAACATTGTGTAATTAATTGAGGAAGAGCCCGTGGAGATATCTCCGACGAGACTTCCCATTCCATAACCAAAGGCGAGCAAGAATAAAACTGGTTCGACGAAACCGGTAAAGATTGGAACCCATGTTGATGATCGGAAAGCTAACCAACCACGTTCAAGAAGAACCTGTGGGCGACCGGCATACATCGCACTCGATGCACGGCTTTGGGCGATCTCTACGGCTGTGCTCACCTGGCCAACCTTCTTTCAAATTGGCGCATGGATAGAACTAATCCAGTAACTGCCATTGCAGATAAGAAGATTAAATGAATTGCGATCATCAATGATGAAATTCCATAATCAAAGGCGGCTTCACGACCTAGTTCGGTAGCGTGCCAGAGCGGTGAGATCCAGCCGATTGGTTGTAGATAGATGGGCATTAAGGAGAGAGGAAAGAAGGTTCCGGAGAATAAGAACATCGGCATAATGACCAGGCGCCCAATTACATTGAAAAAGTAATCCTCCTTTTCAATCTTTGCCGCAAAATACATCATTACTGCACCAAATGAAGCACCGGCCATAATGGCAGTTGGAATCATCAAAACGCTAATACCGAAATCAACTACATTAAAGGCCAGCAATAAAAGGTAATAAACAAGGACACTAAAGACTGTTCTACTAAGTGCTGCAAGATAGACACCAATTGCTATTTGTTTGCCAGTGATAGGGGTGGCATTTTGGGCAAAGAAGAGTTTGCGCCATTTAAAGCCTTCGATGACAGGAAAGACACACTCATCCATAACCCCGGTAATAGCCGAGTTTGCAAGAAGGGCGGGGGCGATAAAGGCGATGTATTTAATGCCACCGGTACCACTTGTTCCAGAGTGGTTTTGAACTAAGACACCGATTCCGATACCTACAGCGATTAAATAGAAGAGCGGATTTCCGATATCGACTGCGGCGATGATTGTCTTCCATTTAAGAATTGAGCGAAGCCGGGCCGCAGCGATATAGAGAGCGCCAAAACGTGCGATCCGTGGGACATCAATGCCGGTGTTCATTCAATCAAAGTTCTTCCAGTAAGACGAAGAAAGACATCTTCTAAGGAGCTGCGACGTACAAGGGATGTTGTTGGATGTAGTCCTAGTGCAGTGATTTGTTCGAGCAGTTTTTCTCCGTCTTCGGCATACATCAAAATACGATCTGGCAAAGTCTCCATGCGCTCGCACATCTTTGCTAATACCGGTGCAAACTCAGCGTTTCGATCACTACCGAAGCGAACCTCTAAGACCTCTTTGCTGGAGTACTCTTTAATTAATCCGGCAGGTGAGCCCTCCGCCATGATTGAACCCTTATCCATTACGACGATACGGTCGCATAACTGTTCAGCCTCATCCATAAAGTGAGTTGTTAAAACGAGTGTGACACCCTGTTCTTTCAAACGGAATAAGCGATCCCACAGAATGTGACGGGCCTGTGGATCTAACCCTGTTGTAGGTTCATCAAGTAACAAGATGTCAGGCTCACTTACTAGACCACGAGCGATAGTTAAGCGTCGCTTCATTCCACCACTTAAAGCCTCAACCTTTACATTGCGCTTTTCTTCTAGCTGACCAAATACAAGGAGCTCTTCAATCTTATTATTAATAAATTTCTTAGAGAGCCCAAAATAACGGCCATAAATAAATAGGTTTTCACTCACCGTTAGTTCGCCATCGAGATTATCTTGTTGTGGCACAACTCCAAGGTGTGCGCGGACGAGAGGTCCGAACTTTTCAGGATCCTTATCTAATATTTCAACCTTGCCTGATGTGCGGGTAGATGTGGCCGCCAAGATGCGCATGATGGTGGACTTACCGGCACCATTGGGCCCTAATAAACCGAAGGACTCACCCTTAGCCACCTCAAAACTGACGCCATCAACGGCAGTGAGATCACCGAATTTTTTGGTGAGCCCACGTACGCAAATGAGAGGATTAGACACTTATGTAGTCTATCCGAGTATTGTTTACCCACGTGCGATTCATAAATACTCCAAGTCACGATCTAACCTACGACGATGTTTTTATGGTGCCTAGCGCCTCTGAACTATCTAGCCGGATGGATGTTGATTTAACATCTAGCGATGGCTCAGGAACAACAATTCCAATCGTTGTAGCAAACATGACTGCAATTTCTGGCCGGCGAATGGCTGAAACAATTGCCCGCCGTGGTGGAATAACTGTCATCCCACAAGATATCCCGCATGCAGTTGTGGACAGTGTTATCAAATGGGTTAAGACGCGCCATACATTTTTTGATACGGCCATCACTTTAAATCCTCACCAAACCGTTGCCGATGCTGTGAGCTTGCTGCATAAACGCGCACACGGTGCGATCGTGATTGTTGATGGTGGAAAACCGGTTGGAATTGTTACTGAAGAGGATTGCAGAAGCGTTGATCGCTTTACGCAGCTTCACCAAGTTATGAGCAAAGAGTTAATTACGATGGCCGATAACTTGGATGCACGGGCCGCGTTCGAATTTCTTAATCTGCATCGCCACAAGCTAGCCCCAGTTGTCTCTAGTAATGGAGAGTTAGTTGGCATCATGACCCGAATCGGGGCTTTGCGGGGCACTTTGTACTCACCGGCCATTGATAGCAATAACAAACTACGTATCGCTGCAGCCGTTGGCATTAATGGCGATGTTGTTGCAAAAGCATCGGCCCTTATCGAATCTGGCGCCGATGTCTTAGTTGTTGATACCGCACATGGCCATCAAAAGAAGATGATCGAAGCTTTGCGCGCTATTAGATCTCTAGGCTCAACTATCCCAATCGTTGCTGGAAATGTTGTTACCGCCGATGGAACTCGTGATTTGATTGAGGCTGGTGCAACGATTGTTAAAGTGGGCGTGGGCCCTGGCGCGATGTGTACAACACGTATGCAGACAGGCGTTGGTAGACCGCAGTTTTCAGCCGTGCTTGAATGTGCAACTGAAGCTAAAAAACATGGCGCGCACGTGTGGGCCGATGGCGGAGTGCGTCATCCGCGTGATGTTGCACTTGCCCTTGCAGCCGGTGCCTCACAGGTGATGATTGGTTCTTGGTTTGCCGGTACATATGAGTCTCCGGGAGATTTACAGAGTGATGTAAATGGCAAACTATTCAAAGAGTCATTTGGAATGGCATCTGCGCGCGCAGTTGCAGCGCGTACAACGGGTGAAGATGCCTTTGATCGTGCACGCAAATCCTTATTTGAAGAGGGGATTTCAACATCGCGTATGTATTTAAATCCACAACGTCCAGGCGTTGAGGATTTACTCGATGAAATTATCGCTGGCCTACGCTCATCATGTACATATGCAGGGGCTCGCACACTTGAAGAGTTTGCAGAGCGTGCTGTAGTCGGGATTCAATCATCGGCCGGTTATGCCGAAGGCCGCCCACTACATTCTTCGTGGGCTAACTAGGTTTTAAAAACGTCCACCAGTTGTTGAGTCTTGGCTCAATCGCTGCGATAGATAAATTGGAACAACTGATAAAACAACAAGAGTTGCAGCAACCACATTCACAATTGGTGCTTGGTTAGGTCTAAAGAGGTTGTTATAAATCCAAATAGGCAAGGTTTGAATTCCGGGACCCGCAGTAAATGTCGTAACGACTATCTCATCAAAAGAAAGCCCAAAAGCAAGTAAGCCACCGGCAAATAAAGCTGATGCAAGATTAGGAAGAGTTATTAGGCGGAATGTAGTGAATCCATTGGCTCCCAAATCCATTGAGGCTTCTTGTAGTGACGTTCCCATACGGCGCAAACGCGCGAGTGCATTATTGTAGACAATCACAAT
>CANJTH010000082.1:0-4613 GCA_947477185.1 Actinomycetota bacterium | reverse complement strand
CAATTATCTGCATCTGTAATTTTTGGTGAAACAAACAAAAGTGTCACTGTCGCGATCAAATATCGCGCCGTGAATAAAAGTCTTGACATTAGAGATCGCTCAGAGAAAGCACCTATTGGGGGAAAGCGGTGCCCTTGTACCGATAACCAGGCCGGAAGCGTATGTGTTGCTCGATAATTCCTTGGTGTCCCGAGCTGCCCAGTTGATATTACATTGAGCCCTAGACGCACTAAGTTCTTTGAGAAATAATCTGCAGTGAAGCCTGCACAGAAATAAGAGGGTGATCCGTGCGCTCGATTAGATGCAGGACAAGCGAGCCAGAGGAACGCATCTTTTCTCATTAACTTCTTTAGGTTTTGAAATGCAATTTCATGGTTCCATATATGCTCCCAAACTTGGGAACATAGAATGAGATCAAAGCCTACAGTCTCAACTTCATTCACGTGATTAAGATCGAGAATGGACATGTTCTCTTCAATACCAAAAACAGTGACATCGCACTTAATTCCCAACGCCACTAATGCCCGAATTTCAGGTTCCGTTTTGTAGCCGCCAACCACTGCGACTTGGATTTTAGAGCCGGAAGAAAATCTCTTTGAAATCTCAGTAATGAACTCGGTAAGTACTAGAGCTCTTCCGAAATTCTCTGGGCAAAGGCGAAAAGCTAATCGCTTATTTTCCTTGCTAAAAATTTTTTTGGAGTTATCGAAGCTGGGCACTATAAGCGTGAGGAGCTTTTTGAAACTAGACTCGGATTTCATTGCACCAAGGCTACTTGATGTTTCAATCTCTTTTGCCGAACTGTACTCAGCAAGACACGTTTTCTCACTTTCCAACCTTAGGAAAATTACGGAATTCATTTCTGAATATATTCACAAGTGCTTTTAATCGATCGCTACCTCGAAGGTCTCGAATGGCCACGAGGATTACCTCAAGTCTTGCTCGTCGGTGATGACGTGAAGCAAATTGGGGAGTCTCAACACGAACCACGGGCATAGGTTCGAAATGAGGCACTGAAAGTGATGAAAGCTGTGTTATTTGGGCAGTGTCTGCCGCAACTTTATAACTTGAATCAAAGCCGCCAATTTTCATGAATTGTTCTTTGCTCGCAACCACCGTCTGATGGGAAATGAATGATTCAGGTCTATGCAATACGAAATTGTGAAGTTGAGAGGGTTCCATGGATTGTGGCCCTCGCCATGAGAATTCCCCTTGGCAGATTAACCACACAGGCCTAGCGATATTAAGACTGGACATTAATTGACTTAGCGCATTTTTAGAAATCAGTTCATCTCCAGCATTCCAAAAGCAAATATATTCTCCGTGGGCGCTTCTGGCACCAATATTCATAGCTGCATAGACGCCTTCATTCTCATCATGAGTCAGTTGCATATTTGTAGTGGACTCTTTATCAGACGTTGCCCACAGCTGGCGCGACTCGACGTCGGTTTTGGGAATGACAACAACATGCTCAATTTCTATAGGTAAATCCTGTAAAGATACAAGGGTTCGTTTAAGCCGGTCATGATCAAATGCCGAGACGGTGATTATGCTAAGTAATGGTTTAGTAGCCATATCGCCCTATCTGAGGAGACCTCTTTAAAGATGCTTCCAGTGCTTATCGTATGTTACTTGCGACCAGAGAAATTGAAAACTTTACTCGAGTCTTTAAAGGAATCTAATCGAAGGATCTTCATATTCATCGATCGGGCAAATGAACCATTTTTAGATTTAAATGCCCAGGTATTCAACGTTGCGAACGAGTATGTGGAAGCGATGGATTTAGTTATCAAGTGGGAAGATACGAATCAAGGCGTGGCACATGGAGTGCCAGCGGCAATGAATTGGGCATTCAGCCACGTTGATGAATTAATTATTATTGAAGATGATTGCTTACCAACTCAATTTGCATATGAATTCTTTGAAAATCAAAAAACTCACCTTATTGGGACGTCACAAATGTTATGCGCTACTTCTCCGTGGGTAAGCGATATTAGTAAAGAGAACCGAACACCTTTAACGCTTTCGAGCTATCCATTAATTTGGGGGTGGTGCACAACTGCCAAGAACTGGCAAAGTTTGAGTAAGTTGATAAATGCTAAAACTCCTCACATGAGGGTCGCAAAAACACTATTCAGGTACCCCTCTCGCATCAGGGAGGTTTGCTTCTTCTATTCAGCGGTAATTCGTGTTAACCGAGGGAAATTGAAAGCTTGGGATTGTCCTGTTGCACTTGAAATGCTTTTAAATGACTACAAGTCAATTATCTCAAATCGAAATCTAGTTGAAAACTCTGGACAAGATGGGATCGCAAGTCATTTTTCAAATTCTGAATCACTTCTCGAGGAGATTGTAAGCAAGGCTCAATCAGGACCAGCAAGTTCAGTTCTTGATTCATCAAGGGAATGGTCGCAGAGAGTTGACTTAGCAATTGAGGAGAATGTCTACCAACTAAAATGGCGCCATATCTTCTCTCCGCTGAAAGCAATGATTGGTTTTTAACTTCTCCCGATTAGTTCTTTGTACAAAGCTATGTGATCTCCAACAGATCTATCTACGTAACGATGGAAATTGACCTGCATTTCTTCTTGAATCCTTCTTTCTGGTTTTCTACCAATTAGGTTTTGTGCAATTTTGAGAATGTTCTGTGTGTTTAAATCCTCTAAATCAATACCAATATCAAATTCTGGATCTAAGAGTTCGGTGATTCCACCAACTTTGGTCGCTATAACAGGTATTCCAGCACTTTTTGCTTCATGAATGACATTAGGGCTATTTTCTGCTCTTGATAGCACTAAGAGATAATCAATGCTTTTCCAAAAGTTTGATATTCCTTCAAGGCTTTGCGGGAAACTTGTCATGTAGTTTATTTTGATTGGGAGTTGGCTCACGCTTATGGCTTTTTCTAAAGAATCTGTTATATCTCCACCTTTAATAAAAGATCCACGAGCCATACTTGCAATACCGAGTGTTATTGTATTTGGAGTTCTTAGATTCATTGTTGGCAACTCAAGGTTTAAGTCTGGAGTACTTGAACTGAGGGTGTTAGGAATGAAAGTAATTTGTTGATCCCGCAGTGCAAACGATTTCTTTCCCTCCTCTAAAAGCCATCGAGATGGTGCGATAAATACCATTGTGGGTGAATTTTGCTTTGCTCGGCTATGGAATCGCTTGAGGTTCAGACTTGGTATATTTTTTATAATTGGTGCAAGCTCGGGGCAAGATGAACAATTGCCGTACAGGCCCTGACAATTAAATGCATAGTGACAGCCGCCTGTCATAAGTCTTTGATCATGCATAGTCACAATGACTTTATATCCCCGATTAGACCATTTTAGGATGTCGGACTGACTCACCAAGTTAAACCAGTTGTGAAAATGTAGAATCGTATTTTCGGGGGGATTGTGGGAGGTGATGAATTTTTTAGGTAGAGCGCTAAGGCTAAATAGAGAGAATAAAACCTTTTTAGATAGCCGAGTTTGAAGCCTTAGAGTTAAGCCACTTACCACCCGACGCAATAAAGACCTATAGATCTCAAATTCATTATCAGCAGGACAATAGTCACGATGAGCTAAAGCCATAAATTTTGATGTAATTCCAGATTCATTCAAAGCTTCATTCAATCGTCGGGCAGCAAGTCCTGCACCACCCGCGTGGCCAGTTGAGAGATGAATTACTTGCCATGAAGTTTTTGGCATCTGAATCTCAAACCCTTCAGATCATTAATCGCTATACACTGGTTTAAATTGCCACTTGTTAGTCAAGTAACGGGTTAAACTCATGCTTTATCTTATCCATTGCTCAGGCGAAAAGAGGTTCTCATCTCTAAAGCGAGACGGTTTCTTAATTTTATGCGCCAGCTAGGGTTTGATCCTCTTGTAACCTTAAAAGCCATAGGTGGTTTACCCAATTTCATAACGACATCTATTGCCTTTTGGTCGGGCAATAAGCGCAAGCCAATGTCGTGGTCACCAGTTCTAGGCGACTTTAATGCCAGCTCTGGAAACGCGACAGGCCACTACTTTTGGCAAGATCTTATTTGCGCTCGTTGGATATATGAAGAAAACCCACAGAATCATTTTGATGTTGGATCCCGCGTTGACGGGTTTATTGCTCATCTACTTTCCTTCAGACAAGTAACTTTATTAGACATCAGGCCGCTAGATGAAGTAATTCCGAATTTATCAGTTGTATTAGGAGACGCCCAAAAGGATCTGTCTCAATTTAGGGGCTCCTACGATTCAGTTTCAAGTCTTCATTCAATCGAGCATTTTGGATTAGGAAGATATAAGGACAAGATTGATCCGAATGGTCATGAAAAGGGCTTAAAGAATATTGCTGAGTGTGCAAGGGCCGGTGGTTTTCTCTACGTAAGTTTCCCAATTGGAAAATCAGCTGTTGAGTTTAACGCTCAAAGAATCATTGATCCAGAGTGGCCCGTTGAATCTCTTAAAGACTTTGAATTGGTTGAATTTGTTTTAATTCCGTGGAGAGGTACGCCAACTTATGGAATGAAGCCAAGTGAAGTTTCGCGAGAAATCTGGGGTCAAGCGGGATTGTATAAATTCAAGAAAATCTAGTTAATCAATTCCAAATCAGCTTTAGTCATCAAT
>CANJTH010000081.1:0-4620 GCA_947477185.1 Actinomycetota bacterium | reverse complement strand
CGATTCCAACTGATGCAGTGTTGCTGCTCAATAAAATCGCATTACTTTTGACTGCGCGCACAGATCGCCAAGCAAATTCCAGCTCTTTCATAGTTGCCGCATCAACAGGTGCTCCGCTTACTTGTTTCCAATGAGTTGGTCGGTCTCCTGGCGCATCGATGAGATCCATCTCCTGAAGTAAAATCCCACCAGTGACTGGGCGCATCTCAACTCTAGAGATATTTAAGAGCTCACATTGAAGAATTCGTATCGATGGCTTTTTCGATAGTAATTCAATAGCTCCTGCCTCATAGCTTGGGGCGATTACAACTTCTGTAAATATTTCAGCTAACTGTGATGCCATAGCAAGACTAACCTCGCGGTTAGCTGCTACGACTCCCCCAAATGCCGATACTGAATCACACTCATGTGCTTTTCTATAAGCATCTGCAATATCTGTAGCTGTTGCAATGCCACAGGGATTTGCATGTTTAATAATTGCAACACATGCCTCGGTGTGATCTAAGGCTGCTCGCCAGGCTGCATCGGCATCGGTGTAATTGTTAAATGACATCTCTTTGCCATGCAATTGAACAGCGTTAACTATTCCTACTGGGCCACCTGAATAAATAGCGGCGCTTTGGTGTGGATTCTCGCCATAGCGCAGTGCGCTTTCGCGCTGCCAGATTCGACCAAACCATTGTGGAAGCTCATCGCTCTGACCTAGCCATGTTGCAATCGTTAGATCGTATTCAGCCGTAGTTCTAAAGCTTTCTAGGGCTAACTGACGGCGCTGGGCCAGCGTAAATCCACCTTCCTTGATCGCTGCAATTAAGCCGTCGTACTGGGATGGGCTGCTAATTACTGCGACGGAGCCGTGATTTTTTGCCGCACCCCGCAGCATCGATGGTCCGCCGATATCTATCTGCTCGATGCATTCGGCAAAGTCAGCGGCCGATGCGATTGTTGCAGCAAAGGGGTATAAATTAATAATTACTAAATCAAAGGGCGCAATATCTAAATCGGCAATTGCCGCCATGTGTTGCGGGTTGTTCTGATCGGCCAAAATTCCTGAGTGCACCCGCGGATGTAGCGTCTTTACACGCCCACCCATAATCTCGGGAAATCCTGTGTATGTACTCACTTCAGTTACTGCTATGCCGGCTTTAGCTAATTGGGCAGCCGTAGATCCTGTCGAGAGAATTTCGATTCCGGCATCACTTAATACTGTTCCAATTTCGAGCAGTCGTGTCTTGTCATAGACGCTAACAAGTGCGCGTCGCATAACTTTACGATCAGACATGGTGCTCCAGAGTTGGAAGTATTAAAGCGATGGTTGCAACGATCAGACTGCGTTCAACTTTCTTAATTCTCTCATGAAGGCTTGCTTCATCATCACCGGCTAGGACTGGAACCTGCATCTGTGTAATGACTGGTCCTGTATCAACACCGGCATCTACCCAGTGCACCGTTGTCCCAGTAATACTTACTCCAGCGGCCAATGCATCTCTCACGGCATGGGCCCCTGGAAACTCTGGCAATAGAGCTGGGTGGCTATTAATCGTTGGAAATCGATTGACGAAATCAGCGGGCAAGATTCGCATGAATCCTGCGCTCACAACTAAATCTGGTTTGTGTGCGCCGACTCGTTCGATGATCTGTGCATTCCACTGTTCGCGTGAGTTTTCAAGGGCGATAACTTCGCAGGAGATTCCAGCTAGACGTGCCCTATCTAAGACTGGCGCCTGTGCCTGATGACTTATTACTGCGACAATCTCAATATCGAGCTCATCGGCCTCGATAATTGATTGAGCAAGAGTTCCAGCCCCTGATGCCAGAATAAGGATGCGATGAGGCATTAATGCCGCCTCATACGGGGAATATACAGGGCTAAAGCGGCACCGATAACTAGTTCGATTGCGATACTGAGTGTGAACTTCCATGGTGAAACACCCATCGCCGACATTGCATCGGTGATCAAGGCCCCACTTCCTGCATATGCAACTGCACCGATAATGAGTAGTGATGCAACAAGGGATTGAATCAGAACGCGCATATTAAATTCAACTGTCCAGCTTGCTAAAAGTGCACCTGCAAGAATTAATACGGGGATACCAAAGAGTGCAAGTAGCGAAGTGCCAGTTGGCAATGCGCCAAGTAATGGAAATGCAGGAATGGCATCTAGATTAAAAATCAAAGGAGAGACAAGGGAGTCTGAGCCAATTGCAAAACCGGTACCCGAAAAGTATCCGAGTGTTGCGACAGCTGCATTTGGAATATAAAGAAGGTTCAGGAGCAGAAGTAGAACTCCTCCGAAGATTCCGGGCTCTAGGACTAACGTTAGATTCTTAACCATTGAGAGATTAACCAGTAGTGAGATACCTAGAATCAGCGATGAGATGCCGAGCAGCAACGAGATAATGCGTGTGCTGTATAAAATCGCCTGACCGAAAACTAATCTGCGACCAACCGTGGCTCCACAAATTAAAGTGATAGGTAGCAAGAAAACTGGAGCCAAGTACCACATGGGTTTAACTGCAGTGGTTGCACTAAAGAGGGCAAAGAGAGTACCGATACCTGTGTATAGGAGTGCAAAGCAGATGCGAGCAAGCGGAACTTGTGATGCATCACCATCGAGGCGATCAATAACGCGAGCGATTCCACTTCGAATAGCAAAGACTGGAGCAATAATTGCACCTAGCGGTAGATATGAGAGAAGGCCGGCGGCATTTACTGGCGGGAGTACAAGGGAGAATGGAATCTGATGTGCACCCAGCCAGATCCATAAGGCTGCACGAAGTGGATCACCGGTATTGCCCGTTGCACTTCCTGCCGTTGCCCAGGCAATAAGTGCGATGAAGGAGGTTGGTAGTAAGACGAGTGCAACACTGCGCAGTACTTGAGTCAGGGTGACCCCAAGTATGCGCGCGAACATTCTCTTTATCGCCCTAAAATATCGCGCAGTAACTGCGCGCTTTCACTTGGAGTTTGCCCGACTTTTACACCGGCGGCTTCAAGGGCATCTTTCTTTCCCTGCGCTGTTCCCGATGAGCCAGAGACGATCGCGCCAGCATGGCCCATCGTCTTTCCTTCAGGTGCGGTAAAGCCTGCAACATAACCAACGACTGGCTTTGTTACGTACTCGGCAATAAAGGCGGCGGCACGCTCTTCGGCATCTCCACCAATTTCACCGATCATCACAATCGCAGTTGTATCTGGATCATCTTGAAATGCACGTAGGCAGTCAATGTGTGTTGTTCCAATTACTGGATCTCCACCGATTCCCACTGCCGTACTAAAACCAATATCGCGTAGCTCATACATCATTTGATATGTGAGAGTGCCAGACTTTGAGACTAAACCAATTGGGCCAGCACCTGTGATATCTGCCGGAATGATTCCAACGTTTGATTGTCCTGGGCTAATTAAGCCTGGGCAGTTAGGGCCAATAATCCGGGTGGTGCCTTTGCTCACTGAGTATGCATAAAAACTTGCAGCATCATGAACTGGAATGCCTTCGGTTATAACAACCACTAGTGGCATGGCGGCATCGATTGCATCGATGACTGCCGCCTTTGCAAACTTTGGTGGAACGAAAACAACTGAAGTATTTGCACCCGTTGCACTCATTGCTTCGGCAACGGTATTAAAGACTGGAAGTTGATGACCATCGATATCCAGAAGTTGTCCACCTTTGCCCGGGGTTACTCCGCCAACAACCTTTGTGCCAGATGCCAACATGCGCCGTGTGTGCTTAGTTCCCTCTGATCCCGTCATTCCCTGAACAATGACAACTGATTTTTCATTCAAAAAGATAGCCATTTACTTAGCCGCCAACTCTGCAGCACGATTTGCTGCTCCATCCATCGTGTCGGCCTGTTCAATAAGTGGGTGTGCCGCTTTAGCCAAGATTGCACGTCCCTGAGCAACATTATTGCCATCTAAGCGCACAACAATGGGCTTGGTTGCTTTAGCGCCAAGGAGCTCGAGGGCCTGCACGATTCCAGTTGCAACCGCATCACATGATGTGATGCCACCAAAGACATTTACAAAGACGCTCTTAACATCCTTATCACCGAGAATAATTGAGAGTCCATCGGCCATGATCTGCGCCGATGCACCACCACCTATATCTAAGAAGTTAGCTGGTAGCACGCCGCCATGTTTTTTACCGGCATAGGCCACAACATCGAGAGTGCTCATTACTAATCCAGCACCATTACCGATGATTCCGACTTGTCCATCTAGCTTGACGTAGTTTAAATCCTTCTCAGCTGCTGCCGCCTCTAATGCATTTGTTGAAGCGTGATCAACGAGAGCTGCATGATCTGGTTGGCGAAACTGCGCATTATCATCAAGGGTAATCTTGCCATCGAGTGCAATAACTTTGCCATCTTTTGTCTTAACAAGAGGGTTAACCTCAACCAAAATTGCATCCTCTGATTGGAAAACCTCCCAGAGCTTTAATAAAACCTCGGCAACTTGATCAGCGACATCTAGTGGAAAGTGTGCCGCAGCAACGATCTCTTTAGCCTTGATCGCACTAATTCCATCAACGGCAGATACTGCGATCTTGGCTAACTTTTCAGGGGCGGTACGTGCAACCTCTTCGATATCCATTCCGCCTGAAACCGATGCCAT
>CANJTH010000080.1:0-4763 GCA_947477185.1 Actinomycetota bacterium | reverse complement strand
TTAATTTCAAGAAAATCTACACCGGGACGGATAGCGGCAAAGCCGGCTTTCTGTGCCTCATAGACCAACATATATAAAACACGTTGGGCAGGAGAGAACTTTCCATTGACTGGCAACGTACGTGTGATGTCTGCGGTGTAATAGGAATCTAACTCAACACCTGCATCAACTAATAGAAGCTCGCCATTTCTTACATCACCATCATTGCGCGTCCAGTGCAGTACGCATGCATGTGAACCGGCGGCAGAGATAGTGTCATAACCAAGCTCATTGCCTTCAATACGCGCCCGCCCATAAAAGGCGGCTTCTACTACGCGCTCACCACGAGGTGTTGTAATTGCTGCAGGTAGGGCACGAATTACATCATTGAATCCACGGTGAGTTACATCAACTGCTTTTTGCAACTCATGAATCTCATGCTCATCTTTAATAAGACGAGCAACGGATACAAAGTTGTCCAACTCACCACCGCGCGGGTTCTTCTTAATTACTGAGTCGACCAAGGCATCCAAACCACTTAAAGAAACTGCAGGCGTGCCATCTTTAAGAAGTGATTTAAGATCATCAACCTTACGAACTTCAATTCCAAAACGCTCAGATGCTTCATCGGTTGTGTAGCGACGGCCGACCCAGAGCTCGCCATATTTACGATCATTATAGAAAGCACTTGTATCACGCGTTGATCGCGGTTGGATATACAAAATCGAATCATGGCCTTGACCATTTGGCTCCATGACAAGGACGGCATCTGATGTAACTTCTTCACCTTGAACGCCGGTGTAATAAACAAATGCACTATGAGGGCGGAATCGGTAATCAGTGTCATTGCTACGCACTTTGGAGTTTCCACTAGGAATCACAATACGCAGACCAGTGAAGGCTTCCGAGAGTTTAGTTCGGCGAGAAAAGCAGTATGGAATAACCGCGTCTTGTGTAATGCCATGTAGAGGTGAAGGCGCCCAACCCGTTTTCATGAAATCTGCGTAGAGATCTGAAGGGGGGACGTCGTATACGCGACGGCTTTCGACTGGCTTATCAGTTGATTCCATAGGGCGAGCCTACAAGTCTTTAGAATTGGTAGCCATCCCTACACACGCTAAACTCACACCTGTACAAGGAGACGTCGCATAGCCCGGTCGAGTGCGCCTCACTGCTAACGAGGTAAGGTTTAATCGCCTTCAGGAGTTCAAATCTCCTCGTCTCCGCACAATAAGTTAAGGAGCGGTGATGCTGCACTACACGGTAGCGATCATCGGTGCGGGACCGGCTGGATACTTTGCAGCACAAGCTCTACATAATTTGCAAAACGAAGAACGAACTTTTGCAATCGACATGATTGAACGCCTTCCAACACCATGGGGATTAGTCCGAAGTGGTGTGGCACCAGATCATCCGAAGATTAAAACAGTCTCTAAAGTATTTGAAAAGATCGCAGCCGACCGCAACTTTCGCCTGTTTGCAAATATTGAAATTGGCAGTGAAATAACCATTGCCCAACTACAAGAAAAATACGATGCGGTAATTATTGCAACTGGCTCATCCCTTGGAAAGAAGCTAGGGATTCTGGGTGAAGACTTATATGGCTCAATGTCGGCCGCAGATTTTGTCCCTTGGTATAACGCTCATCCAGATTTTGCCGATGTAGATGTTCCATTTGATTGTGATACGGCAGTAGTAATTGGCGCAGGAAATGTTGCAATGGATGTTGCACGAATGTTGGCGCTAGAGCCAACCGAGCTCGATCCAACAGATACTGCCGATCATGCAATTGCCGCCTTTAAAAATAGTGCAGTACGCGATGTTTACATCAGCGCTCGCCGAGGCCCTGAGCATGTCGCATTTACATCGCCTGAGCTTCGCGAGCTTCCAAAGCTTGAACACACCAATGTTCTTATACATAAAGGCGATATAGAGGCAGCGATTATTCGTTCAGGAGATAGCCCAGAAAAAGAGGTCAAAAGCAACCTTGATGCGATGCTTTTAATTGCAGATGCAGAGAAAACTCACCATGCGCGCACCATGCGCTTTCTCTTTGCACACACCCCGAAAGAGATTATTGGGGGTGATCGAGTGGAGGGTGTTGTTTATTCAACTCCGAACGGTGAGATAACGATTAAATGCGGGCTAGTGATTACTGCAATTGGTTATCAGGCACAGGGAATTGATGGTGTTCAATATGAAAATGGCAAAGTTGTTAATACCGATGGTCGAGTTAAAGAGAATATGTATGTCGTTGGTTGGGCAAAGCGCGGCCCAACGGGAGTAATCGGCACTAATAAATCAGACTCTGCGGCGGTTATGGAGCTTCTTGTTGAAGATCTAAAGAGCCCAAAAAATGCAGGCGATATTTCAGGATTACTTACCCACCAGGTTGTTGTTTCTCAAGAGCGCTGGCAGAAGATTAACGAGGCTGAAGTAGCGGCGGGTCAAGTAAAGGGTAAACCTCGGGTTAAGAGTATTAAACACAGGGAGCTTTTAAAGTTGGCTGGCTTGTAATCTTATTCACTCGCCAGAAACCATGTCGTAACCTCTTTATTGTGTGGACTAAACGTTCCTCTGCTTAGATAATGCCATGAAACAAACCCTCAATCGACGCACAATTCACGGCTTTGGCGCACTCGCCACAGCCACCGCACTATTAGTTTCATTACTAATTCCCACGGCACAAGCTGCGACTTACTCGCTGCCGGATGCTCCCACCAATGTCACCTCTTATATAGGTGCACGTGGTGTCGTTGTTAAGTGGACACCAGCAACCGATGTCACCCCAGCGGTAACAGGCTATGTTGTATCAGCTGGTGCGGGCTCATGTCCGATCTTCGTTCCTGCAAGCAACCACTCAGTTGTAACAATGCCCGTGGTTGTTGGTCAACCCGCAGGAACTCCTTATGTGCAAGCAGTTAATGCTTATGGTTTTTCAAAGCCAGGAACTTCAAAGCAGACATTTACAGCTGATCAATTAGCTAAAGTCGCATCACCTAGTAACCGCGTCCTACAACTTTTGCAGTTCAGCGATCTTCACGGTGCAATTGAAACTGGAAGCTCTTTTGGCACTTCATTATTAATGAGCAATTTCGCCGCAGATCGTAAAGCTGCAGCTGCAACAATCACGCTTTCATCAGGTGACAACATTGGCGCAGCACCACCAATTTCAACAGAGTTTGACGAAATGCCAACTATCGAATCTATGAACTTAATTAAAGTAGATGCCTCGGTGTTTGGTAACCACGAACACGATAAAAACTTGGCTCACGTTCAAAAGGTTATCGGTGCATCTGATTTCCAGTGGGTCGTATCAAACTATGGCGATGAGTCATTAGCTGTTCTGAAGTCTGGAGATAAGGCTGCGAAGTCCTATACAATCATCGATCGTGGCGGCTTTAAGGTTGGAATCGTTGGAGCTAACACTCCAGAGACAATAGAACAGGTATTTCCTGGAAACCTTGATTATAAAGATGCATCAGGGGCCAAAAAGACTATTCAAATTGCTCCAGGCGTCGTAGGAGTTAACAAGGCAATTGTTGAGGCAAAAGCAGCTGGAGCTGAGATTGTTGTTGTTTTAATTCACCAGGGATGGCAAGAAAATGCAGATGGTATCGCCAAGGGTCCCTACAACAATATGGCTTCACAAATTAAAGGTGCAGAAGTTATTTATGGGGCTCACAGCCACCAGACATTCTCAACTTTGATTTCAGGCGGACGTGGGAAAGCACCTATTCTGCTTGGTGAAGTTCGTAATGCTGGTGTTGAATACACACGTTCACAAGTCTGTGTTCAAAGTGGCAAAGTTGTGGGCACGTCATTGCAACACGTTCTAAAGGCTGCAGCATCAACAATTAATACTGGTGTTGTTAGCACTGTGACTACTCAAGATGCAGCAGGAGCAGCATTGGTCAAGAAGTACAAGGATCAACTCAGTGCAAAACTTGATGTGAAGATTGGTCAGGTCTCAGGTGTCTTCCCACGTGGTGGGTCACCTGCTGTAGAGCGCTCTGGTGAGACTCCAATGGGTAATTACATGGCAGATCTCCTTCGTGCAAAGTACAAGACTGATTTTGCAATCCAGAATGGTGGCGGCATCCGCGATACATTCCCTGCGAAGACATATATCCCAGCGAACACAGCACTTGTTCGCACAGGTGCCGGTCCATTAGATGTAACACTTGGTGATGCATTTACTGTCTTCCCATTTGGAAACCAAGTTGCAACAACAGTTGTTACAGGTGCAAACCTATGGAAAGCACTTGAAAATGGTGTCGGTGGAAACTATCCAGGTGATGGTCGCTTCCCACAGATTTCAGGATTCAAGTTCTCATTTGATGCATCAAAGCCAATCGGTTCGCGTATCGTCGAAGTTACAAAGCTTGACGGAACAGCGATTGCTAAGGATGCTCAGGAGTACACACTTACAACTCTTGACTTCGTTATCTACGGTGGAGATGGATATCTCAATGTATTCTCACCAGCGCAGGCAAAGGTGAAGGGTGCACTACTAGATGTATTTGTAGATGCCCTTAAGGCAGACATGGCCGCAGGAAAGGTAACTCAAGTTCCTGTAGCAGATGGCCGAATCAAGAAAGTTGGCTAATTAAGTAGTAATCACACAAAGGGCGTCCGTTGATTCGGGCGCCCTTTGTGCTTTATTTACACTAGTTTTGTATTTTGGAAGGCTATAAAAAGAAGGTAGGATGCGCAGGCTGTACAAAATTACATAAGCGCGCGTAGCTCAACGGATAGAGCATCTGACTACGGATCAGAAGGTT
>CANJTH010000079.1:0-4775 GCA_947477185.1 Actinomycetota bacterium | reverse complement strand
TCAGGCTGGTTGGGTCGAACATGATGCCAATGAAATCTGGGAGCGTACTCAGGAAAGCATTGTGGGCGCACTCAAGCAGGCCGATATTTTGGGATCGGATTTAGCTGGGATTGGAATCACTAATCAGCGCGAGACCACTGTTGTCTGGGATGTAACGAGCGGCCAGCCGCTATCCAATGCCATTGTCTGGCAAGACACACGCAGCACTGAGTTTTTAGCTGGGCTAAGTCAGGATGAGCAGAGAACTATTTGCTTTAAAACTGGTTTAACAATTGCTCCCTACTTTGCAGGTAGCAAAATGAACTGGCTACTCACCAATGTGCCGGCAGCTAGCGGGGTAAATGCCCGCTTTGGAACGATTGATTCATGGCTTTTATGGAACTTATCGGGTGGGGTACGTGGCGGCATCCATGCCACAGATGTAACCAATGCAAGTCGCACACTATTGATGAATCTTGAAACGCTGGATTGGGACGAGGAACTTCTTAAAATATTCGGAGTTGCAAAACAATCACTGCCCATTATTAAATCATCATCAGAGCAGTATGGCCTCACCGATCCACATGGTCCCTTTGGTACAGCAATTCCAATCGCTGGAATTTTAGGCGACCAACAGGCCGCGATGGTGGGCCAACTATGTTTTGAGCCCGGAGAATCAAAGACGACCTATGGCACTGGAAATTTCGCTCTTCTTAACACAGGGACAGAGATCGTGAGATCAAGTAATGGATTATTAACTACAGTCTGTTTTAAGTTTGGCGAAGAGCCTGCGCGATATGCCCTTGAAGGTTCGGTGGCAGTTGCGGGCTCTGCAATTCAATGGCTTCGTGATCAGTTGGGAGTTATTTCTAACGCCGCCGAAACCGAGCAGTTAGCTTCTACAGTCACTGACACCGCTGGCGTTTATTTCGTTCCCGCTTTCTCTGGACTTTTTGCTCCACATTGGCGAAGCGATGCACGGGGTGTGATTGTTGGACTCACCCGTGCAGCGACTAAAGCACATCTTGCGCGGGCAGCCCTTGAAGCTATCTGTTATCAAACCCGCGATGTAATCGATGCAATGGTGGCCGATAGTGGTGTGCCGATGAGTCAGATGCGAGTTGATGGTGGAATCACTGCAAACTCTCTCTGCATGCAGATGCAGGCCGACATTATGGGAATCGAAATCTCTAAACCACTCATTACTGAAACTACAGCGCTGGGTGCTGCCTATGCTGCCGGACTTGCCGTTGGTTTCTGGTCATCAATTCAAGAGCTTCGATCACAGTGGCAGGAATCAAGGCGTTGGAGGCCAACTAGTACGGAGCAAACGCGCGAAATTGGTTACACACAATGGAAAAAAGCAGTTGAGCGAACGTTGAACTGGGTAGAGTAACGACATTATGAATGGCGGAAAAGATTTATCGAATGGAATCCGGCGCAACGATCGTCTCATGGCCGATGGCCGCACCATTCGCTACTACGACAGTGGCAACCAGTCTCGTACTGCCATCGATCAACGTCCTGTGGAGGCCCAACCTGCTATTGGTGAGCTTCGCTTAGATTCTTTAGTAAATGAGTGGGTAGTAATGTCGGCCCATCGACAGGGCCGAGTCTTTTTACCGCCAAAAGAACTCTGCCCATTATGTCCAACCATGAGTGAGCTTTTAACAGAGATTCCAGAAGCTGATTTTGAAGTTGTTGTCTTTGATAATCGCTCACCATCTCTTCGTCCACCTACCGGAGACTGGGCTCTACCTGATCAAGCTGGTCCTGATACAGATATAGGAACTGCAGCTGGCAAGTGTGAAGTGATTTGTTTTACACCAGAGCATGGGAAATCTTTCAAAGACTTATCCATTGCGCGTGTGCGCGTTTTGTTAGAGGCCTGGGTTGATCGCACAGAAGAGTTATCGCAAGAGCCATTCATCGAGCACATTGCCCTCTTCGAAAACCGTGGCGAAGAAGTTGGTGTAACGCTCTCGCACCCTCATAGCCAGATTTATGCCTATTCATATCTACCACCGCGAGTTGAGAAGATGCTAGCTGTTGCAAAAGCTCATAAAGAGGTGAACGGCACAATTTTATTTGATGAAATACTCGCCCGTGAAATCCGTGATGAAGAGCGTATTATTGCCCGCAATGATCGCTGGATCGCCTTTGTTCCTTATGCATCGAGATATCCATTTGAAATTCATGTTGCCCCACTTAACCCAGTGGCCGATTTAGCCACTTTATCTGAAGCCGATCGGGATGCATTTCCTGAAATTGCTCTGGAAGTAATGAAACGCCTAGATGGAGTCTTTGGAATTGAAATGGCTTATATCGCTACATGGCACCAAGCACCGGTGCGCACAGGCCGCGATGTACTTCGCCTGCATTGGCAGATTACTAGCGTGCGCCGCGCACCTGGAAAGTTAAAGTACTTGGCTGGATCAGAGTCTGCGATGGGCGCATTTATTATGGATATGCGTCCTGAGCAATCAGCGGCCCAACTTCGAGAAGTAAAACTCTAATATTTTTTATGCAACAGAGACAATAGAGATAACTTCAACACCACCCATTGAGTTAAGCAGATCAACCAAATCACTGGGGTCATTACCTGGCACTGCGACGGTAATATCATCGAAGCCTCGACCGCCTTCAGATTTTAAAACTACGAGCTCTTTGATATCTCCGCCAGCAGCGCCAATTGCCGATGCAAGAAGACCTAAAGAGCCAGGGCGATCTGGAAGAGCTACGTTAAGACGAAACAGGGCCATGTGTAAATCTTAGCCCTTTAATGTTTCTAATTGGTTACGTGAGTACTACCCAAGCACCACTGATAGCTACTTTGACTTTGCCGAGTGGGTTAATGGCCGGTCCAACTACGGGCTTTGCCGACTTAAATGGATCAAACTCTGCCAAATGGCAAGGGCATTTCAAGATTTTCTTAGCCGGTTCATAGGCAACTGTGCAGCCTTGATGAGTACAAATCGTAGAGTAGGCAAAGACTCCAGTCTTAGTTCTAAATAAAATCGCTGGCGCCCCATCTGCTAAGACAAAGTTTTTCGTTGCGCCCACTTTAAGTGATGCCAGTTTTACAATTTTGGTGGCAGTAGCTGCATTCGCACTATCTTGCATCGCCTTAGGCGTAAAGAATTTACCCGCACCAGCAAAGGCAGCTGAGAGCCCTCCTATGATTGCGATGCGCATTACCCCACGACGCTCTAACGACATTGAAAAACCCTTTCGCTTATTTTTAATAAGAAGTAAGTAGGACAACCATAGAATGGCATAGGCAGTATTGCTGGCTAAGAAATATGGGGAGGCGGTAAAAGTACTCGCCAGCCATAAGCTCAGCGACATCAAAAAGCCAGCAAATGCTGCCAGGGTCGGTGCAACCCATAAAAGTGTTGCAAGGCCAATTGCAAACTCGCCCACCATCACTATGACACCAACTTGTAATGAGTACTCTATTAATGTATTGAATACGCCGGCTCCCAGTGGAGACTGCGTTGAATAGCCACTCAGTTGCGTGCCTATAAAGGTTGAGGAGCCGCGGCTTAAAAATCCACCATCGGTCGCTTTATCCCAGCCTGCATAGATCCATGTACAACCCAGCCACACTCGCATAATGCGCAGGCCCCATGATTGATTGCGCCATGAATTGGCGGCAGTTGCCAGAAGATTGCTTGCCATAAGGGAGATATTAAAGGGCAAAGGGTGAAAGCGCCTGCTTTCAATGCTCCCTGACTTGGATTCGAACCAAGAACCTGTCGATTAACAGTCGACTGCTCTGCCGTTGAGCTATCAGGGATCAATCTGTACGAGCGCAAACTCTAGCGCACGCGGGCATTGTTGCGAAAATTGAGGGTTTTTAAAGGCTTCCAAGGGCTAAATCATGCAGCGATCTACGGGTAGTTTCGAGGGCAACTAAGGCAGCAAATGCGGCGTTATATTCGATCTCATTTTCAACTGGATTAAGACGCTGAAGGCTTGATTTTAACTCTGCGATAGATCGTGAGATCGCAACTTCACGCAAGCGAGCAACGATACTTTCAACATAGAGCGCAGTTGCTCTGCCATCGGCGAGGATAGGTTCGACGGTTAATTCCGTGAAGAGTGTTTTAATCTTCTCATCAGTAATTGTCTCCATCGACAGCACCTGCATTTCATCAATGGTCTTGCGCATTTCACGATATGCCGGATGAGTGAAAGCATCTGCCTCAATATCTGACCATAAACTCTCAATAAATAAAGCCGGCTCTTGAAGGCGAGATTTAAGGACCTCTCGCTCTAAAATCAATCGTGCATCATGTGGATCAGGTCGCCAATTACTCTCTTGACTTGTAACTGCTGTGGACTCTTGTGTGCGTGGCTGAGATTTCACGCCTTGTGATACTGCCGCAGAGACGATTTCGACTTCTAGACCTAACCACCCTGCAAGTAGGCGCGTGTACTCAGGGCGTAGTGACTTATCTCGAATCTGGGCAACTAAAGGTGCTGCAGCGTTGAGTGCATTAACGCGGCCCTCGGCTGCATCTAACTTGTGGTGTGCCAACTCACTTCGTAAAGCAAACTCGAAGAGAGGAACTCTTCGTGCTATTAAATCACGAAGGGCTAAATCCCCCTTTTGTTGGCGCAAATCGCAAGGATCTAACCCATCGGGTTCGACTGCAACAAAAGTCTGTGTCACAAATTTTTGATCCTCGCTAAATGCTCGTAGGGCCGCTTTTTGTCCCGCGGCATCACCATCAAAGGTAAATATAACTTCGCCGCGAAATGCATCGTCATCCATTAATAACCTGCGCAGG
>CANJTH010000078.1:0-4805 GCA_947477185.1 Actinomycetota bacterium | reverse complement strand
TGTATATGCCGATTCAATTGAGTGGATGTGCCGGAACTTAAATAATCGCGATAGCGTGATCGTCTCACTTCACCCGCACAATGATCGAGGCACAGGAGTGGCAGCGGCTGAGCTTGGTTATTTAGCAGGAGCCGATCGCATTGAAGGAACACTCTTTGGCAATGGTGAGCGCACTGGAAACGTCTGTCTTGTAACCCTTGGAATCAACTTAGTAACCCATGGAATCGATCCGCATATTGATTTTTCCAATATCGATGATGTGCGTCGCACCGTTGAATATGCCAATCAACTACGCGTGCCAGAGCGCCACCCTTACGGCGGGGACTTAGTTTTCACTGCCTTTTCTGGCTCTCACCAAGATGCGATTAAAAAAGGCTTTGATCACATGGCCAATGATGCAAAGGCTGCTGGTCGTGAAGTTCGAGATCACACATGGGCAGTTCCATATTTACCAATTGATCCATTGGATATTGGCCGCAGTTATGAGGCCGTCATCCGTGTTAACTCGCAGTCGGGTAAGGGCGGTGTCGCATATCTGATGAAGAACGAGCATCACTTAGATCTTCCACGTCGCTTACAGATTGAATTTTCTAAAGTCGTACAAACCAAGACCGATGAAGAGGGTGGTGAGATTAGCCCTGAGGAGCTTTGGTCAATCTTTGAAGATGAGTATCTACCAACACAAGGTGCACCATGGGGCCGCTTTCGCCTTAAGGGATTGAGTCAGACATCGGTCCTGGGTGAAGATGTTCATCTAACGGTCACACTTACCGATCGTGGTGCGATGCACGAGCTCAAAGGTCAGGGTAATGGTCCGATTGCAGCTTTCTGTAATATCTTGCAGAGCTATGGTGTCGATGTTCGAGTCCTTGATTATTACGAGCACGCTCTAGCTGCAGGTGGTGATGCATCGGCTGCTGCATACCTTGAGTGCTCTATCGATGGAGAAGTATTTTGGGGTGTCGGGATCGATCCCAACACCACTACGGCATCACTTAAAGCAGTCGTGTCTGCCATTAATCGCGCAATTCGCTAATCCACGCACTACCTTTACCCATATGAGTTTGTATAGGGATGAGGCCATTGTGCTGCGCACCCAAAAACTCGGAGAAGCCGATCGTATTATTACTTTATTAACTCGCGATCACGGCCGTATCCGTGGAGTTGCAAAAGGTGTTCGACGCACAATGTCAAAGTTCGGCGCACGCCTTGAGCCGGGCAGTCATATCGATGTTCAGCTATACGTTGGAAAAACCTTTGACACAATCACACAAGTTGAAGCGATGATGAATTACGGTGAGGCTTTAACCCAAGATTATCAGCGCTGGACAGTAGCTTCAGCGATCTTAGAGGCGGCAGAGCGCTTTAGTCCTAATGAGCATGAACCAGCGCTCAAAGAGTTTGGTTTAGTTGTTGGTGCGATGAAAGTCTTGGCTGAGAGTCGATATGAGCCGTTACTCATTCTCGATGCATTTCTTTTGCGCTCATTAGATGTCGCAGGCTATGCACCCTCGATGACGATCTGTTCGAGCTGTGAGAAGCCAGGTCCACACCGATACTTTTCCTTAGTGGGTGGTGGATCAGTATGTGCCGACTGTCGACCATCGGCCTGTGCAACCCCTGCCTCTGAAACTTTGATATTAATGGATGCTCTCCTTCGAAGTGATTGGGAGATTGCATCTGCCAGTGAAGCTAAGTTTCGCCGAGAGGCTAGCGGTTTAATCGCCGCCTATTTACAATGGCATCTTGAGCGGGGTTTAAGGAGTTTGCCAATGGTAGAGCGGGTATGAGCAAGATTGAGATTCCACATCACGTTGCAATAGTGATGGATGGCAATGGACGCTGGGCACAACAACGAGGCCTACCTCGTACCTCAGGACATGAGGCTGGAGAGGCTGCATTATTTGATGTCGTTGAAGGGGCTATCGAGTATGGAGTCAAAGAGATAAGTGCGTATGCATTTTCAACGGAAAACTGGCGCCGCTCACCCGATGAAGTGAAGTTTTTAATGGGCTTTAATCGCGACGTCATTCGGCGCCGGCGCGATGAGATGAATTCGATGGGTGTTCGTATTCGTTGGATTGGTCGGCCAAAGCGGTTGTGGAGCAGCGTTATTAAGGAGCTTGAAGAGGCTGAAGAGTTAACCAAGAAGAACAAAACTTTAACTTTGAATATGTGCGTTAACTATGGTGGGCGCTCTGAAATTGTTGATGCGGCAACTGCCCTTGCCCGAGATGTGAAGCGGGGAAAAGTGAAGCCAGATTCCATCACCGAGAAGAGTTTTGCTAAGTATTTAGATTCACCAACAATGAGCGATGTGGATCTATTTTTGCGCTCTTCGGGGGAGCAGCGCACCAGCAACTTCTTGCCCTGGCAATCGGTTTATGCCGAGTTTGTTTTTATGGATGTCCTATGGCCAGATGTAACACGAAGGACTTTGTGGGCTGCGATAGAGGAGTATTCACAGCGTGATAGACGTTTCGGGAAAGCGTAGAATTTAACATTTAGGGCAAAGGCCAAAGATTTCAGCCGTATGTCCAACATCTCTAAATCCATGTTCTTCGGCCATTACCTTTGCCCATTTTTCAACTGCCCCGCCCTCAATTTCAACGGTATCACCACAGCCTTTACATACTAAATGGTGGTGGTGTGCATCTCCACATAGCCGATAGATCGCCTCCCCATCTTCGCGCCGTAAAATATCCACGATCTTGTCATTGACCAGAGATTGCAAAGCACGATACACAGTGGTTAAACCGATGCTTTCGCCCTCACGCTGCATAAGTCGATAGACCTCTTGAGCACTAGCAAAACCGCCGGCGCGCTCAAGAACGCTCAAGACTCGTGGATTAGAACGACTCAACCGATATTCCCAACAATGAGCCACATTGCAACGACACCAATAACAGTTGCCAACATTGTCATCCTTGATGGATGGCGCGAATGTGCTTCAGGCAGAATATGTGATGTTGCAAGATAGATAACAAAGCCAGAAAACATTGCTAAGTAGATTGAGAGAGATGCATCGCTAATGACTATGTAGGTACCAAGTGCTGCACCGCTAATGCGCATGACTGCATCGAGTCCTAGTAATGCAATTGCTCTTTTAGTCCAGTGGCCACTTTTGATCAGTAGTGAGACGGTATTTAATCCATCTGAGAATGCATGGGATAAAATCGCTATGAAGACCGCTATTCCTAAGGCATTACTGACTTTAAATGAGAGTCCAAGTGCAACTCCATCTAAGAAGACGTGCCCACCCATCGCCAATGCACCGAGAGTTCCAGCGATATTTACAGAGTGGTTATGTTCATGTCCGTAATCAGACTCGGCTGGTTCGTGGGAACCAAAAATCTGCTCAGCAAAATGCAGAGCCAGGAATCCAAGGACAAAAGCGATTGCAACTACGCGGACATTTCCAAAGGTATTGGCATTGAGTTCGAAGACCTCAGGCAAAAGATCAAAGGCAACGAGTCCAAGGAGCAGACCAGCTGAAAGACCGAGCACAAGGTGGAGTCGATCCCGTGAACGGATAGCAAGGAAGCCACCTGCAGTGGTGGCGATGGCAGTTACTGCCGCCAAGATGATTGCGATATTCATTGGGGGAGAGTATCACAAATGAAAATGATATTCATTATCAATGACGAATCTCGCTCGCCACTAGGCTCAGAGCATGCATGCCATCGCCCGATTCTCTATACCTCTGGGTCAAGCCAGTGAATTTCGCGCCCAGTTAGCAACACTTCAGAGCGTATTGGCCGAGGCGCCGGGATTTATTGATGGCGTATTCGGTCAAAATCTCGATGATCCAACGCTCTGGCACTTATCAACTAATTGGGAAAACGTTGGCTCCTACCGCAGGGCCTTGAGCTCCACGCGTGCCAAACTAGAGGCGATTCCAATTCTGGCCCGTGCAATCGATGAACCAGGGGCCTACGAGTAAACTTAATACACGCAAAGTAACGCTCGTTGCTTTTCGCCGACATCCAGCCGGACGGAGCACAAGAAATGGCAACAGATCGTTTAGAAAATATCGTAGCTCTTGCAAAGCGGCGAGGCTTTGTTTATCCCTCCTCTGAAATATATGGCGGACTTCGAGCATCGTGGGATTATGGCCCATTGGGTGTTGAGTTAAAAAATAATGTTAAGCGCCAATGGTGGAAATCTATGGTCATGGGGCGAGAAGATGTTGTTGGTCTTGATTCATGCGTAATTTTATCTAAAGAGGTATGGGAGGCATCAGGTCATATTGCAACTTTTAGTGATCCATTAACAGAGTGCACGGCATGTCATAAGCGCTATCGCGCCGATCATTTAATGGAGGCTTACGAGGCTAAACACAAGAAGCCCGCGACATCATTGAGCGAAATTAACTGCCCAGCCTGTGGAAATAAAGGTCAGTTCACAGAGCCAAAGCAATTTAGTGGAATGTTAAAGACATATCTCGGGCCTGTTGAAGATGAATCAGGGCTGGCTTATCTGCGCCCTGAAACTGCCCAGGGAATCTTTATTAACTTTGATCAAGTAATGACCACATCTAGAAAGAAGCCACCATTTGGCATTGGACAGATTGGAAAATCTTTCCGTAATGAAATTACTCCAGGAAACTTTATTTTTCGTACGCGCGAATTTGAGCAGATGGAGATGGAGTTCTTTGTTGTTCCTGGCAGTGATGAAGAGTGGCATCAATACTGGATCGATACACGTATGGCCTGGTATGTAGATTTAGGAATTAATCCTGATCGTCTGCGCCTCTTTGATCATCCGAAAGAGAAGTTGTCACATTATTCAAAGCGCACAGCCGA
>CANJTH010000077.1:0-4853 GCA_947477185.1 Actinomycetota bacterium | reverse complement strand
TGCCATTGTGATGTACTCCTTAGTGATTTAAGAGGTTATGGCGCAAATACTATGCCCCAAGATTGCTCATAACGTGCTTTATTCGTGTGTAATCTTCAAAGCCATAGGCCGATAAATCCTTGCCATAGCCCGAGCGCTTAAAGCCACCATGTGGCATCTCGGCAACGACAGGGATATGGGTGTTGATCCAGACACAGCCAAAGTCAAAGGCCTTAGCCATGCGCATCGCGCGGCCGTGGTCTTTGGTCCAGACACTGGAGGCTAGGCCGTAGTCAACGCCATTTGCCTTAGCAACTGCATCGGCCTCATCGCTAAATTTTTGAACGGTGATGACGGGTCCGAAGATCTCACTTTGAATCATCTCATCATCTTGGCGAAGACCGGCCACAACGGTTGCTGGAAAGAAAAAGCCTGGTCGATCAAGGGCGCTGCCACCGGTCATGACCGTTGCATGCGATGGCACACGCTCTAAAAAGCCGGCCACTCGTGCTAATTGATTGGCGTTATTGACTGGGCCCAAGAAGACATCTTCATCGGGTGCACCAATTGCAATGGCCTTGGCTTGCTCGGTTAAGAGGGCGACAAAATCATCATAAACACTCTCCTGCACAATAACGCGGGTGGCTGCAGTGCAGTCTTGGCCGGCATTGAAATAACCTGCAATCGCAATAGCTTCAGCGGCGGCCGGCAAATCTGCATCGGCAAATACAACTACTGGCGCCTTTCCGCCGAGCTCAAGGTGTACACGTTTTAACTGAGTTGCTGCCGATTGCGCTACTTGAATTCCAGCGCCAACTGAGCCGGTAATGGAGACCATATCGGGGCGCTTGTGTTCAACAACGCTGCGGCCAGTCTCGCGCTCGCCGCAAACGACATTAAAGACACCGGCTGGTAAAAACTCTGACATAACGTTAGCCATCCACACAGTTGATGCTGGTGTTGTATCACTTGGCTTTAAGACAACGGTATTACCGGCAGCTATCGCAGGTGCCCATTTCCATACGGCCATCATCATTGGATAGTTCCAGGGAGTTACTTGACCGATAACACCGATGGGTTCGCGACGAATCATCGATGTCATTCCAGGCATATATTCACCAGCTGATTTTCCTTCAAGGTTTCTAGCAGCTCCGGCAAAGAAGCGGATCTGATCGACCATCGGTGGAACCTCTTCAGAGGTCGTTAATGAGATCGGTTTTCCAGTATTACGACATTCAATCTCAATAACTTCACTTTGGCGATCCTCAATTGCATCGGCAATTTTTAATAATGCACGTTGGCGTTGCGATGGAGTTGAGTCGCGCCAACCGGCAAAGGCATTACTTGCCGCAGAAAATGCTGCATCGACATCGGCTGCATTTGATTTTGGCGCAGTTGCATAGGCCACCCCAGTCGATGGATTAATAAGTGAGGTTGTTTCACCGCTCGTACTGTCTACGGCCTTGCCATTAATGAAGTTCTTTAACTTTTCCATGGCCGTGAGCCTACCAAGTCAGTGAAAAGCTAACTAGTCGCTTCTAGTTTTTTTCAGCCGCCGCCAACTGGCCACACGCACCATCGATTTCGCGTCCTCGGGTATCTCGAACCGTTACCGGGACTCCGTAACTCTCCAAAATGCGCACGAACTCGGCCTCATCTTCGCGGCGAGATGCAGTCCACTTTGATCCTGGGGTTGGGTTGAGGGGAATGAGATTGACATGGGCGTTACGGTTTTTTAGCAGACGTCCCAATAAATCCGAGCGCCAGGATTGATCATTAATATCGCGGATGAGCGCGTATTCAATGGAGTATCGCCGACCCGTGCGTTTTTCATAAGCATCAGCGGCAGCTAAAACCTCTTTAATATTCCAGCGCGAATTAACTGGAACCAATGTATCGCGCAGTTCGTCATCAGGGGTATGAAGTGAGACGGCCAATGTAACTGCTATCCCCTCTTCGGTAAGTTTCTCAATTCCATTAACCAGGCCTACGGTGGAGACAGTTACTGAGCGAGCACTAATGCCTAAACCATCGGGATTAGGGTCGGTGATATTTCGTACCGATCGCATCACGGCGTTGTAGTTAGCTAAAGGCTCACCCATTCCCATAAAAACAATATTAGAAAGTCTAGTTGGACCACCCGGTAGCTCGCCATTGGCACATGCACGCGCGGCGGCAACGATCTGTTCGGTGATTTCGCCGGCACTTAAATTGCGTGTGAGGCCTGCTTGGCCCGTTGCACAAAACGGGCAGTTCATTCCACAACCTGCTTGTGATGAGATGCAGACGGTTACGCGATCGGTATAGCGCATTAAAACGCTCTCGACTAAGACGCCATCATGTAACTTCCATAAATCCTTGCGCGTTGTGCCGGCATCACACGTTACCGATTTTACTAGATGAATAAGCTGTGGAGTTAATTGATCGGCGATGCTCTGGCGCATCTCGGCTGGTATATCGCTCCAGGTCTGTGGATCATTTGATAAATGCGAAAAATAATGCGTTGCAACTTGTGTGGCTCTAAAGGCTGGTAGACCGAGCGACTTTGCTACGTCACGACGCTCATCCGGTGAGTAATCAGCTAAGTGTTTTGGGATTTTCTTGCGCTGAACCGGCTCATCAAAGACTAATTTTATTTCAGGCACAGTCATAGCCAGGCCTTGACTAACTCAAGGGCTAACCACAACGCAGGTGCTGAGATTAGGACAGAGTCCAAACGATCGAGCATTCCACCATGACCAGGCAGTAAGGAGCCCATATCTTTGAGGGCTAAATCCCGTTTCATGGCACTTTCAATTAAGTCACCGCACGTTGCAGTAAAGACAATCATTAATCCAACTACCGCACCGATCCACCACTGCATCTCCAAAATGTATGTAAATGACAGGATCCCACCAGCGGTTGTGAAAACAAGTGAGCCGATTAAACCTTCCCAGCTCTTCTTAGGTGAGATCTTTGGTACAAGTGGATGCTTGCCGATTAAAACACCGACGATGTAGCCAAAAGTATCGTTGCAACCGACTAAGACAACAAAGGTCATTACCCGCTCTAAGCCAGTGCTCGTCCGACCCAGCAGAATTAAAAACCCAGCAAGAAAAGGAAGATAGAGAAGTGAAAAAGTTGTTGCCGTTGCACTTGCGACAAAGCCCTCAGGACCCCTAGTTAAGAGTTGAATAAGCAGAACGGGAATCGCTATCGCCGTTGCTACGGCCAAACCCGCGACCCCACCGTTCCACGTGGCATAGGACAGAGCAAGGGCTGCGATCATTAAACCGGCAGAAGAGATATAGATTCCGCTGGCATTAAAAGCACGCACGATTTCGCGGATGCCTAGCAGGACTGCCATAGCAACTACTACAGCAAAGATTTCTCGGCGATAGGCAAGTGCAAACCAGACAAGAGCTACTAAAGATAATGAGACTGCAATTGAAGGGAATAGCTTTCGCCCAGCGCGTTTATTAATCGCCTCGTTTATCGAGTGAATATCAGACATAGAGTTAAAACCCCTTAGATCTCTAGGAGTTCAGTCTCCTTGTGCTTAAACATCTCATCGACCTTGGCTACGTGATCAGATGTAATTTTCTCTAATTCTTTTTCACCTCGGGCTACATCATCTTTGCCGACGTGGCCATCTTTCTCCATTTTTTCAATCGCCTCTTTAGCGCTGCGGCGGATATTGCGCATAGAGATCTTTGAATCTTCGGCCTTTCCTTTCACGACCTTGATGTACTCCTTGCGTCGCTCCTCTGTTAATTGCGGAAAATTAATGCGAATAACTGCGCCATCACTTGATGGATTCACTCCAAGATCGCTATCGCGAATCGCCTTTTCAATGTTGAGCATCGCACTTTTATCGAAGGGAGCAATAGTGGCCATGCGTGCATCTGGGACTTGAATCGAGGCAAGCTGTGAAAGAGCGGTGTATGTGCCGTAGTAATCGACCATAATCTTATTAAATAGCGATGGATGCGCACGACCTGTTCGGATGGATGCAAAATCGTCCTTGGCAACTTCTACCGCTTTGCTCATCTTGGTATCAGCATCTTTGAGAATGCTTGCTACATCTGACATCTTTGCTCCTCTTTTACCGGGCCTCAGCCGCTTAAGCGACTAAGGTTCCAATCACTTCACCGCGCACTGCACGGCCAATATTTCCATTTTTCATTAAATCAAAGATAATTATTGGTAGTTTGTTTTCACGGCACAAGGCAAAGGCTGCAGCATCTGCCACCGCTAAGGATTTAGATAAGACCTCATCATAGGAAATGCGCTCATACTTTGTAGCCTTTGGATCCTTCTTAGGGTCAGCGCTATAGACACCATCAACACCACTCTTTGCAAGAAGCAGTGCCTCGGCGCCGATTTCTAGTGCGCGCTGGGCTGAAACCGTATCTGTTGTGAAGTAAGGCATTCCAGCACCTGCTCCAAAGATTACAACGCGACCCTTTTCTAAGTGGCGAATCGCACGCAGTGGGACATAAGGCTCGGCAACCTGGCCCATGGTGATTGCGGTCTGAACTCGGGTTTGAATACCCTCTTTTTCAAGAAAATCTTGCAGCGCTAGACAGTTCATTACTGTTCCGAGCATTCCCATGTAATCGGCACGAGAGCGATCCATACCGCGCTGTTGGAGTTCGGCGCCGCGGAAATAATTACCGCCGCCGACAACGATCGCTACCTGCACCCCTGTGCGCGCAACATCAGCGATCTGTTTTGCAATATCTTGCACAACATCGGGATCAACACCGATGCCCTTGGCTCCACCAAAGACTTCGCCAGAAAGTTTAAGGAGCACTCGCCGATACGTTCCTCGTGTACCGGGCATGAGTGCTCCTTTTAAACTAGTAGTTCGCTGGCTAAATCTTAGGCGTTTG
>CANJTH010000076.1:0-4883 GCA_947477185.1 Actinomycetota bacterium | reverse complement strand
TGTCGATGACATTACCTTTGCATGCACTCAATGTTCGGAGCCAATGGTTCGGGTACCTGAAGTAATTGACTGTTGGTATGACTCCGGAGCAATGCCCTTTGCACAGTGGGGCTATCCACACAAGGCCGGATCTGTAGAGAAGTTTGAATCCTCCTACCCTGCCGATTTTATCTGCGAGGCGATCGATCAAACCCGTGGATGGTTCTATACATTAATGACTATCGGAACTTTGGTCTTTGATAAATCCTCATATAAGACGGTTCTCTGTCTGGGCCATATCTTGGATAAAGATGGCCGCAAGATGAGCAAGCATGTAGGAAACGTCCTTGAGCCAATGGCACTAATGGATCAACACGGCGCCGATGCGGTGCGTTGGTACATGTTGGCCGCCGGCTCTCCTTGGGCAGCCCGCCGTGTTGGTCATGATGCAATTAATGAAGTTGTACGCAAAACACTTTTGACCTACTGGAACACGGTCTCCTTCCATGCACTCTATGCAAAGGCATCGAATTTTGAGTTAAGCCAGAGCCCAGTACTGGCAGAGCGTCCATTAATGGATCGTTGGATTATCTCTGAACTCAACACATTGATTAGCGAAGTCGATGATGCCCTCACTGGCTTTGATTCCCAGATTGCAGGTCGAGCCCTTGCCCGCTTCATCGATGATTTATCTAACTGGTATGTACGACGCTCCCGTCGCCGTTTCTGGGATGGGGATCTGGCGGCGATGGCAACACTTCACGAGTGTTTAGTAACTCTCACTCAATTAATGGCGCCGATGGTTCCATTTATTACTGAGCAGGTTTGGCAAGAGCTTGTACGTCCAACTAACTCTGAGGCAGCGCCATCTGTGCACTTAACAGATTTCCCGGTCGCAGATAGTTCTGCGATACATCATGAGTTGAGCCAACAAGTCGCACTTACCCGTCGCATCGTCGAGCTAGGGCGTGCATCGCGTGCTGAATCAGGAATTAAGATCCGTCAACCATTAGGACGTGCACTCATTGCAGCAAGTGGTTGGGCGGCTCTGCCACCACAAATGCGCGAGCAGATCGCCGATGAGCTCAACGTCATTACCCTGGAGGATATTGCTAGCGCCGATGGTGATTTAGTAGATATCTCCATCAAGGCAAACTTTAAGACACTAGGTGCCAAGTTTGGTGGGGCGGTCCAAGATATCGCCAAGGCGATTGCATCTAGTGATGCGACGGCATTAGTTAAAACTCTACGGGCATCCGGGGTAATAACTCTTGATACATGGGAGATCGCACTTGAGGATTTAGTGATCACAGAGGTTCCAAAGAGCGGTTGGATGGTTGCCTCTCACGATGGTGAGAGTGTGGCACTTGATTTAGAGCTCACGCCAACGCTTATCTTGGCCGGCCATGCCCGCGAAGTAATTCGATTCATTCAGGAGCGTCGCAAGAGTGATGGCTTTGAAATATCTGATCGCATTAACGTGGCATGGAATGCAACGGCCGAAATCGCTGATGCTATTAAAGGCCACACCTCACATATTCAGGATGAGATCTTGGCCTTATCAATGGTGCAAGAGAGAACTATGAGTATTGATTCCAGCGAGTTTGGTCTGGCAGTTGTACTTACTAAAGCCCTCTAACAAGGCCCATCAATAGTTGTATACCGAAAAAGAGAACGATAAAACTCATATCTAAACTCACTCCGCCTAAGCGAAGTGGGGGGATAAAGCGTCCTACAAAGCTCATTGGTCGATCGGTTACGGCATATATCGCTTCGACAAAATAGAGAGAGATTCCGCTGGGTTTCCAGTTGCGTGCAAACATTCGTATGTAATCAAGAATTAAACGACCCAAGAGTGCAAATAAAAACAACTGCAAAATGCCTGCAAGAACCGAGCCTACCCGCATCGAAAATCAGCTCTGGTTAAAGAAACTTGCTTGCGCTGCAGCTGACTTATCTTCTGTACTTACTTGAAGATTAGCTGGAGAGATTAGAAATACTTTTTTAGTAACACGTTCGATTGTTCCGTGCAAACCAAATGCGAGTCCGCTAGCAAAATCAACGAGACGTTTATGCTCTGATTCATCCATGTCGGTTAGGTTAATAATGACTGGATTGCCTTGGCGAAAGTGCTCACCGATTGTGCGTGCCTCGTTGTAAAAACGTGGGTGCAAAGTGATGATGCGATCTAAGACTGGGAGATCTAACTGTGGCGCAGCATCTGAAGTTGATGAAACCACAGAAGTGACAGTGCGTGCACTGCGCGGCTTGATACGCACATCGCCTGAAGTTGGAACTGCCGGAACATTTGAACTCACTGGAGTATCAAACTCTGGGTCATCCATCAACCCTAAATAATTTGCGACGCGCTTTAGTGCATTAGCCATGCCTAAAAGATACCTGTCTGACTACCGAGAACCCATGATTTGACTACCAATTCGCAGATGTGTCGCTCCATGGGATATCGCGATTTCAAAGTCTTGGCTCATGCCGGCCGAGAGGCTTTTAGCCGATGGAAAATCACGTAGAAAAGCTCTCTGAATTTCATGGAGATTGCCAAAGGCTATCTCTGGGTCGATCCCAAGAGGTGCAACTGCCATCAACCCTGCCAATCTATGAACGGGATGTGCCTGGATAATGCTGGCGAGTGGGTAGAGAGATTCGATCGCTGCTCCCCCACGCTCTGCTAGTCCATCAAGATTTACTTGAAGAAAGATCTCCAATGGATGCGTTGCAAATTTCTCAATAACCTCAAAATGTCGCAGCTCGTCGAGTGAGTGGATCACATGTGCCCACGAGCAGATTGACTTTAACTTATTGCTCTGAATCTGACCCTGAAAATGCCACCTTCCAGGAACGGCCGCTGCCTTTGGAGCGGCATCACCATCTCGATTTTCGCCAAACTCTTGAACTCCGAGCTCACTGAGAATTTCGATATCACTGATTGGAAAAGTCTTTGTCACCGCAATCAATGTGAGATCTGCCGGCTCCCGCTGAGCTTTTTTAGCTGCTACAGCGATTCGCTCCTGTACGTCGAGCAAACGTTCTGCAATCTCGGTGCGACGTGTCATAGCCAGATTACTCCAGCATTTCGGCCCGTAATATTATGGCGGCGATATGAAAAATACTCATTGTCTTCGAGTGTGCATTGCGTCGATGCCTCATACGTAACTGCCTGGCTTACCAAATCGGCGATGAGCGCCTTGGGTAAATCTAGGGCAGATGTGCCACCACGAGTCAGCGCATGGGCGGCAGGATGAGTCCGCGTTACTTCATCGGCCATGGTCTCTGGAACCTCATAACATCGACCGCAGATGGATGCACCTAACTGCGCGTGAATTGCAGTTGCTCCCAATCGCCGCATCTCGTGTATAACTTTGAGAGCTATGGAGTTAACCAAACCTTTTCGACCAACATGCACTGCAGCTACAACTGTTGTAGACGATAGAAGTAACGGGATGCAATCTGCAACTAAAACAGCAAGGCCCAAACCTTTTGTTGTAGTGATTAAGGCATCACACGTTGGATCGCTATCACTGCCTTCATTTATAACGCTAAAGGCATCCCCATGTATCTGATTCATAAATTGAACCTGTCCCACCACATGTGAAAGCGATTCACGGTTTCGGGCCACAGATTCTGGATCATCTCCAACGTGGAGGGCGAGATTTAATGACTCGTAAGGCGCAAGGCTTGAACCACCGCGCCTATCGGTAAAGATCGCTGGCAAAAGCTCTTACTTCATGAAGTCAGGGACGTCGATCTCATCCTCGGCGACAAGCTCTTCAAATGTCACACGGCGCCTTGGAGTTGGATCATCACCGAGCTCGAGAGCCACAGAGAGAGGGTCATTTGAGGCAATGGGATTTGCATGACCATTTAGTGTCGATGCATCGATAACGGGAGTGGAAACCCGCTTAGGTTCGCCACCTTCAAAGCCAGCAGCTACAACTGTAATGCGAACCTCATCACCGAGGGCATCATCGATAGTTGTTCCAAAGATGAACTTTGCATTGGGATGAACTGCCGATTGAACAAGTTCACAGGCCTCGTTAACTTCAAAGAGGCCCAAGTCAGAGCCACCAGATATTGAGAGCAGAACTCCCATAGCCCCATCAATTGATGCCTCAAGTAGTGGCGATGAGATTGCAAGTTCGGCCGCGCGCAGTGCACGATTTTCTCCACGCGCCGAGCCAATGCCCATGAGTGCAGAGCCAGCACCGGACATGACTGCTTGCACATCGGCAAAGTCAAGATTAATTAAACCTGGCTGCGTAATGATTTCGGTAATGCCTTGAACACCCGAGAGCAGAACTTGATCTGCACTTTTGAAGGCATCTGCCAGAGTAATCGTGCGATCTGAGATCGCTAATAATCGATCATTGGGAATAACAATTAAAGTATCAACTTCACCTCGTAGCGCTTCGATTCCGACATCTGCCTGGGTCGAACGCAACTTTGCTTCAAAGGAAAATGGACGTGTAACAACACCGATTGTGAGTGCGCCGAGATCACGAGCAATCTTTGCAACGATTGGCGCAGCACCTGTTCCAGTACCGCCACCCTCTCCTGCAGTTACGAAGACCATGTCGGCTCCACGCAAAATCTCTTCAATGTCATCGGCGTGATCGAGTGCTGCAGCACGTCCCTTTTCAGGATCCATTCCTGCACCAAGTCCGCGAGTTGTCTTGCGACCAATATCTAACTTAACATCGGCATCACTCATTAATAAGTGTTGTGCATCAGTATTAATTGCAATGAACTCAACGCCTTTGAGTCCGACATCAATCATGCGATTAATTGCATTTACTCCACCGCCACCAATTCCTACGACTTTGATGACTGCTAAATAATTCTGCGGTGAAGCCACGTTTCTCCTCCTTGTGAACCATAAACCTCAACTT
>CANJTH010000075.1:0-4949 GCA_947477185.1 Actinomycetota bacterium | reverse complement strand
TAATTGTTGCACTTGCACTCGGTGTTGGATTAACCAAAGTCGGAACTGGTTTTGCAACCCGTGCAGGAAATGGAATCACTGTGACGGGATCGGCCAAGACAAGTGCCACCGCAGATAATGCGGTATGGAATCTGTCAGTAAGTCTTTCTGCGCCAAATGTTGGTGGAGCCGTAAAGTCAGTTGATTCAGATATTGCCGCACTCTCAGAGTATTTAACTGCCGGTGGAATTCCAGTAGAAGCGCTAACACTTGGCCCAGTCTCAACCTATGCCAATGAAGAGTTCGCCAATGGAAATGCAACGGGTAGAACACTGTCATATCGCGCAAATCGCGATCTCACCGTTCGCTCAAAAGATGTTCAATTGATATCAAAACTGAGCCAAGGGATCGGCTTGTTGCTGCAAACAGGTATTCACGTCAATAACTACGGACCTCAGTACTACATCTCTAACTTACCTGAGCTTCGCCCGCAGCTAATGAGTGATGCGATGAAGGATGCTAAGGCGCGTGCTGAGGCACTTACAAAGGCTGTGGGTGGATCTCTAGGTTCTTTGGCCAATGTAAAGGCCGGACCAATCCAAATTACAACGCCAGATTCAACGATGACAGCTGACTACGGCGCATATGACACGAGCACAATCGAAAAGACTGTTACTGCAACGGTTTCGGTAACTTTTAAAACTAACTAAAGCGGAATATTGCCGTGGCTACCACGGCGATGGGGCGCGGCTGCAATTGTTTTAGCCAGGGCGCTTCGAGTTGAAGTTGGATTAATCATCTCATCGACTGCACCGATTTCGATTGCGCGCACTACGCCACCTGAAGTCTTTTCATGTTCAGCCGCTAGCTCTAACTCCATAGATTCACGTTGTTCGATTGGAAGATCTGCCAATATTCGCCGGTGCAGCACACGCACCGCAGCAACTGCCCCCATGACAGAGACTTCAGCATCTGGCCATGCAAATACACGAGTTGCACCTAAGGCCTTTGAGTTCATTGCAACATAGGCCCCGCCATAGGCACGTCGAGTAATTAATGTAACGCGAGGAACAACGGCCTCACCAAATGCATGCAGTAACTTGGCACCGCGTCTGACCGCACCCTCCCACTCTTGTCCAGCACCTGGCAAGAAACCTTGAACGTCAGCGATAACGATTAAAGGAATGCCAAAGGCATCACAGGTGCGAACGAAGCGCGCTGCTTTTTCACCGGCTGATGCATCAAGGACACCGGCAAGATGTGCAGGATTATTGGCAATTACACCAACTGTTGCCCCACCCAAGCGACCAATAATAGTTGTCATATTAGGTGCCCACATAGAAAGAAGTTCGATGTGCTCAGTCTCTTGATCTAAAATTGCATCTACTAATGGGTGCACTTCATAGCTACGTACTGTGGAGTTTGGAACAAATGTTGAGAGATCAATATCTTTAACATTCGGGCTCATAAAGCCATGGTTTGCAAAGAGGGCCGTTAAATCCCGCACATCATCAAAGGCTGCCTGTTCAGTTGGCGCGATGATATGTGCAAGACCGCTATTTTTCTTATGCGCTTCAGGGCCACCGAGCAGAGCCATATCGATATCTTCACCGGTAACGCTCTTAACAACATCGGGACCGGTAACAAATATGCGACCTTCAGGTGCAAGAACA
This sequence comes from Actinomycetota bacterium, assembly GCA_947477185.1. Lineage (GTDB taxonomy): Bacteria > Actinomycetota > Actinomycetes > Nanopelagicales > Nanopelagicaceae > Planktophila. Next base: position 3,297 of record CANJTH010000075.1, on the reverse strand, counting down.
ACGACATCGGTAAGGGCTGGTCCATATGCACCGCCACCTGCAGTCGGCCCAAGAACTAATGAGAGTTGTGGGATGCGACCACTAGCTGAAATCATCGATTGAAATACTTCACCGAAGGCATCAAGGGATGCAACACCATCACTTAAGCGTGCACCACCCGAGTGCCAGATACCAATAATTGGAACTTGCGCGCCCATCGCAGCTTTATAAGCGCTAACAATAACTTTTGAGCCATCAACGCCAAGCGCGCCACTTTTAATAGTTGCATCGGATGCGAAAATAACAACTTTATTACCTTTTACTAAGCCAGTCACAGCAATGACTCCGCATGAAGTACGCGGAATCAGAAATTCAAACTTTCCTTCATCGACTAAGCGCGCAATACGAAGCTCTGGATCGCGTGGGTCAATCGCTGTTGTTAACATTTAAATACTCTTAAAGACTAAAACAACGTTATGGCCACCAAAACCAAATGAATCATTGAGCGCTGCAATATCACCGGAAGGCAGTGCGCGTGGCTTATCGCGCACGACATCAACAGTGACTGCAGGATCTAAATCATCGATATTTATAGTTGGAGGAGCAAGACGATCTTGCAATGCTTTAACAATAAATACAGATTCAATTGCACCGGCCCCACCTAATAAGTGGCCCGTCATGGACTTTGTAGCAGAGACTGCAACGTGATCGGCATCGGCGCCAAGGGCTGCGCGTAGAGCGTGTGCTTCAGCGATATCTCCGGCAGGCGTCGACGTTGCATGGGCATTTAAGTGGACGATGTCTTTAGTTGTTAAGCCAGCATCGCGAAGGGCGAATTTCAGTGCGCGCTGAACACCTGCGCCATCTGGATCAGGGGCTGCGATGTGATAGCCATCAGAGGTTAAGCCTTGCCCAACAATTTCACAGTAAATTCTGGCACCACGTGCACGTGCATGTTCATACTCTTCGAGAACTAGAATTCCGCCGCCTTCGCCCAAGACAAAGCCATCGCGGTTTAAATCATATGGACGAGATGCGCGCGCTGGATCATCGTTTCGAGTTGATAGCGCCTTCATTGCCGCAAAGCCCGCCATTGGCATCGGGTGAATAGCGGCTTCAACGCCACCGCTAACGACAACATCTGCACGATTATTTCGAATCATCTCTAATGCATAGCCAATTGCTTCAGCCCCTGATGCACATGCACTCACCGGAGTATGAACGCCAGCCTTTGCTTGCAGTTCCAGACCTACATTTGCTGCGGGCCCATTCGGCATCAACATTGGAACAGTGTGAGGGCTAACAAGGCGTGCACCTTTTTCGTGCAAGATGTCATACTGATCGAGCATCGTTGTTACTCCACCAATACCCGAAGCGATAACAACGCCTAAGCGCTCTTTATCTATTTCAGGTGAGCCCGCATCTCTCCACGCCTCGCGCGAAGCGATAACGGCAAACTGCTCAGATCTATCTAAGCGACGCATCTCTACGCGCTCTATCTGCTCACTTGGCTCAACGGCAACGCGTGCGGCAAAGTGGACAGGAATTGTTTGTGCCCAATCCTCAGTCAGTAATCGAACTCCACTGGTACCAGCTAAAAGCGCCGACCATGTTGTGCCAACATCACCGCCAAGAGGTGTAGTTGCACCAAGACCGGTGATAACTACACGACGGGCAGACATAAGAAAAGCCTCTACTTACTACTTAGCTGCATTGACGATGAAGTTGACGGCATCGCCAACAGTGACGAGATCAGTTACTGCCTCATCAGGAATCTTCACACCAAAGCGCTCTTCTGCAGCAACAACAACTTCAACCATGCTCAGTGAGTCAACTTCTAAATCCTCGGTGAAGTTCTTGCCCATTTCGATTGATGCAGCAGGAATTCCAGCTACTTCTTCAACGATCTCTTTTAATCCTGCTAATACGTCTGCTTGTGCAAGTGCCATTTTATTTATTCCATCCGTTAGCTGGTTTATTTTCTTCTCATCAATAGAGCGTTATTCTCTACGAAAAAAGTGATACTTACGAGTATCAGCACCCGTAAGTGGCGTAAATCTCAGGGTTTGGGGGGTAATTGCACTACTTGAGCGGCATAGACAAGGCCTGCTCCGTAGCCGATCAAGAGAGCTAAAGTTCCATGAAGTTCAGGATGTGCTTCCAGTAAGACATCCATGGCAAGTGGAATCGATGCAGCCGATGTATTTCCATTGACGCGAATATCGTCGGCAACCACAACGTGTGCAGGAATATTAATCTCTTTAGCCATTGATTCGATAATGCGCATATTTGCTTGATGGGGAATAAATGCACCTAGCTCATCGGCGCTTACACCTGCCGCCTCCAGCGCTTTGATTCCAACTTTGCTCACCGTAAAAACTGCCCAACGATAAACGGTCTGACCTTGTTGTGAAATATTTGGCCAACCAAGTTGGGCTACACCTTTATCTGGTGCATTTCTAAACTCGGTATAGGCAGGAGTTAAAATTATTGCATCACGTGAATCGGCATCTGAGCCCCACACGGATGGGCCAATAAGTGCCTCTTTACTCGCCCCGATAATTACAGCGCCTGCTCCATCACCAAAGATAAATGCAGTTGCGCGATCATCGGGATCTGTAAAATCTGAGAGTTTTTCAACACCTACAACTAAGACATTTTTAGATGTTCCGCTACGCACTAAATCACTTGCCATTGCAACTCCATAACAAAAACCAGCACAGGCCGCGCTGATATCAAAGGCAGCGGCCTTTGGATTACCTAAAACATTTATTAACTCAGTAGCAGCACTAGGGGCTTGGAATGGATAAGAGATTGTTGCTAAAATTACTGTATCGATATCGGCCATCGTTAACTTGGCACGATTGAGCGCTGATTCACAGGCCGCTTGGGCCATTGAGATTACGGTTTCATCGGATCCTGCAAAGCGACGGCTTTGAATTCCAGTGCGCTGGATAATCCACTCATCACTTGATTCGATGCGATCTACGATTTCGCTATTTGGAACAAGGCGCTTAGGGCGGTAGGAACCAACAGAGAGAATTTGGCTATTTCCCATGGGGGGAAGTTTTATGTTCATCGGTGCCTTTCTGCGAACTCGCGTGCAGCATCTACATCACTTGCACTCTTGAGTGCGAAGCTCTCGATTTCCGGTGCTGCGCGCTTGAGTAAGCCAACCAGAGTTCCGGCTGGCGCTAATTCAATCACACCCGTAACACCCATTGTTTTCAAAGTATCCATGCACAGATCCCAGCGCACGGGGTTAGCAATCTGATTGACGATTCGTGCCACGATATCGCTGCCATCACTTACAGTCAC
>CANJTH010000074.1:0-5074 GCA_947477185.1 Actinomycetota bacterium | reverse complement strand
GGCAGTCATTGCCTCTGCATAGGTGCCACGATTAATTAACTCAGTACAGGTGGCATCTCCTCTTGCTGAAATGCGATCTTTTGCTATGGTTTCAGACCCTGCGTTATAAACAACTCCTGGATTCATGAGGACCCCTCTCGAAAGGAAGCCTACCGATGAAAATTCTCCGACATGCACGTGCTACATGGAGTGGACCGGTTCCAAGCGGAACGGGGAGCATGGTCCTTGGCCGCGATGGCCTAGTTATACCTTTCTCTTTAAAGAGCCGCACAGAAGATGGAATGGGAACTAACCCAGAAGAGCTCATTGGCGCAGCACATGCTGGATGTTTTTCGATGGCTTTAACTAGTTTGATTGAAGATGCTGGCAAGCCAGTTGGAGAGATTGAGACGTCGGCACGTGTGACACTAGAGCAGCGCGATGATGGTTTCTGGATTAGTGAAGTCCACTTAATTACTCAGGGGCGCAATCAAAGCTTGACTGAGGCGGAGTTTAAGGATTTCGCAGCCAAGGCAAAGCTCACATGCCCAGTTTCAAAGCTCTACTCATCTGCCGTTATTACATTGGATGCTTCGCTGGCCTAGCTAGTAATCAGGGCTTTAGAACTATCCGAATCGGATTTCCGATTTTTTGTGCTAATTGATCAAGGGCTTCACCAGCTTTTTCAAGTGGCAGAACGGATGTAATTGATCCAGAGAGATCTAGTTTTCCTACCCTAATCAACTCAACTAACTCTTGAGTGTGATGAGGCTCTGAACCGTAGTGGCCAATAATTTGATTGCGCTTATAAGCAAAGGCCATGTCGTTTGGAATAATAATTGCCTCACTCGCAATTCCCACAATTACTAAGCGCCCACATTCAGCTAAAAGTGGTAGGGCTTGTGTGCGCACCGCACTCGCACCTGCGAAATCAAAGGCTGCATCTATTCCACGACCCTGTGTTGCTGTACGAATCTTTTTAGAAAACTCTGGATCACTGGGATCAAGTGCTAAGTCGGCGCCAACGGCTAATGCGCGCTCGCGCGCTTGCTGCAGTGGATCCACTGCGATTATTGGGCCAGAGCCGATGATCTTTAAGAGTTGAACGGCATGGACTCCGAGGCCCCCGATTCCGAAAACCGCACTTGATTGACCCGATTGCACTTGAGCGCTCTGAGTAATAGCGGCCCACGGCGTTGAGACTGCATCGGGGATGATGCAAGCTTCTTCAAAACTTAACTTGTCATGAATTGCAACTAAGGACTCTGAATGTGTGATCATGAACTCTGCGAAGCCGCCATCAAAATCAAAACCTTGGGTGCGAACGCGCCCCTTTTCATCGCGGATTCCAGCACAGACAATCACGCGATCACCGATGCTCCAACCGGTAACACCATCACCTAGTGAATCAATGATCCCCGATACTTCGTGTCCGATTGTTACCTCATCGCCCTCTAAATATCCGGGTGAGAGAGTGGAATCAAGTAAGTGAACATCGGATAGACACACACCTGCGGCCTTAACCTGAAGGCGAACCTGTCCTAGAGATGGCTCTGGAATAGGATGATCAACGACTTCAAACTCGCGTGTGCTAATTTTTATACGACCAGCGCGCATTAGATCATCCTCATCGCTCGATTTACCATCAGATTAACTGCATCGCCAAAGCCTGCAAAGGAGGGGTTAGTAGTTTGGCCGCCCACATATCTAGCCCATATCTGTTGGAGAATAACGGTTAATCTAAATAAACCAAATACTTCATAGAAAGTAAAGTTGGCAGTGCCCCACTCAGATTTGGCTAAGTAGCTTTCAATAAACTCTTTGCGCGTTGGCATACCGGGCAGATGACTTGGCTGTCGGCGCAGATTTGCAAAAGCGGCTTCATCGCTGTGATCTATCCAGTAGGCCATTGAAGAGCCCAAATCCATAAGCGGGTCACCAATTGTTGCGAGTTCCCAATCGAGGGCGCCAACTAGTGATGGAGCTTTATCTAGATTGAAGACTAAATTATCTAAGCGCCAATCTCCGTGGATTACACATGATGCAACATCGGCTGGTTGATTCTGATCCAACCATCTCATTAAAATTTCCGCATCTGGAACATCGCTCGTGAGTGCGTTGCGATAGCGCCGAGACCAGCCCTCTACTTGTCGCCCAACATAGCCAGGACCCTTACTGAGCTGCGCAAGTGATGTGGCATCGATATGGTGCAATGAAACCAAACCGTTGATTACTAAATCACCGATGAGTGTGATCTCCTGCTCAGTCAGCGATACCCCACTGGGTAGTTCGCGCCGAAAAATTACGCCATCAATCTTTTGCATCACATAGAAATCAGATCCAATAATCGATTGATCTTCACAGAGTGCAATTACTTTAGGAGTTATTGGAAACTGTGGGTGAAGAGTTTTTTGGATAAAGAACTCACGTTTCATATCGTGGGCAGATGCCGCCTTTGTTCCAACAGGTGGCCTCCTGAGAATAAGTTGGCGCTCCTTATATGACAGCAAATATGTCAGGTTAGATGCCCCTGAATTAAACTGCTGAACTAGCGGTTTATCGGCGGGAGTATCAGAGTTCTGCAATAGCCATTGATGTACGGCATCGATATCGAAGGCATCTTCGCTTCGAACCCCACCAAGTTCGGCTGCCATTATTTAGCGGTGTGCTGGCTTTTAATTTCAATGCGCGCAATATCGCGCAGATGTACTTCATCTGGGCCATCTACGATGCGAAGAGTACGTATGCCGGCAAACATTGCAGCCAGTGGTGTGTCCTGGCTGACACCTGCACCACCATGGATTTGAATCGCGTGATCGATAATTCGCTCAGCCATGCGGGGAACAACGACCTTAATCGCAGCTATCTCTTTGCGGGCCGCTTTTGTACCAACGGTATCGATGAGCCAGGCCGTCTTTAGAACAAGTAAACGCGCCTGCTCGATATCGATTCGAGCGTTAGCAATCCACTCTTGGATAACACCTTGTTGCGAAAGCTCTTTTCCAAAAGTTGTACGTTCAGCTGCGCGGGCAACCATGAGAGATAAGGCGCGCTCTGCCATTCCGATTGCACGCATGCAGTGATGAATACGTCCTGGCCCGAGTCGTGCTTGGGCAATCTCAAAGCCAGAGCCTTGAGAACCTATTAAATTAGCACTAGGAACTTTCACGTTTTCAAAGAGTATCTCTGCATGACCATGTTGGTCTTCATAACCAAAGACAGTTAAATTTCGCAGCACCTTTACACCTGGTGTATCAATCGGTACTAAGACCATTGACTGACGTCGGAAGCTTTCGGCATCTGGGTCGCTCACTCCCATGACGATTAATATTTTGCAGCGAGGATCGAGTGCACCAGTTGTCCACCATTTGCGACCATTGATGACGAACTCATCACCAACGCGAGTGATGCGGGTAGATATATTGCTGGCATCACTTGATGCAACATCGGGCTCGGTCATTGCAAAGCCAGATCGAATCTCACCATTTAGTAGGGGCTCTAGCCACTGCGCCTTTTGTGCAGCACTTCCAAATAAGTGCAGAACCTCCATATTTCCGGTATCAGGTGCGGCGCAGTTAAGTGCCTCAGGTGCAATCTCGGGAGACCAGCCCGTGAGTTCGGCTAAGGCTGCATAGTCAGTAACAGTTAAGCCATGGACTGGATCATGTGAATCTGGAAGAAATAAATTCCAGAGACCCTTAGATCGCGCCGACGCTTTAAGCTCTTCAACTATTGCAGGAAGCTCATGTGGGCGTCCAGATTTTTGTAGTGCTACACGCTGTTGATGATAGATCGCCTCTGCAGGAAAGATGCTCTGCTCCATAAAGATGCGCAGGCGATTGAGATAATCCTGGGCCTTTGAACTATTACTGAACTCCATGGTAGTACCGTACGCATATCGCGCTTAAAAAGGGAGAGCCGCATGAATATTTTAGATAGATTTCGACTGGATGGGAAAGTGGCAGTTGTCACAGGGGCATCATCAGGACTCGGAGTTGCATTTGCCCAAGCGCTAGCCCAAGCCGGAGCAGATGTAGTTTTAGGTGCTAGACGAGTCGAACGATTGTCCGAAACCGGCGCACTTATTGAGGCCGAGGGTAGAAAATTCGCTGCACTACAAACTGATGTAACAAACCCAGATGATTGCACTGCTCTTATCGCACTTGCGATGGAGCGCTTTGGTCGGGTTGATATTTTAGTAAATAATGCTGGTGTCGGAACTGCAGTGCCGGCGACATCTGAGACTCCAGATCAGTTTCGTAGTGTCATCGATGTTAATTTAATGGGTGCATATTGGATGGCCCAAGCATTTGCACGTGCAGCAAAAAACGGTGGTGTAATTGTTAATATCTCTAGCATCTTAGGAATGCGCCCTGGGGGTTTGCCACAAGCAGCATATGCATCGAGCAAGGCGGGCTTGATTGGATTAACCCGCGACCTTGCCGCACAGTGGACGGGCCGAAAAGGAATCCGAGTAAATGCACTTGCTCCTGGATATTTTCCATCTGAGATGACTGAAGATTTACCTGACGCAACGATTCAAATGGTGGTTGCACTAACAGCGGCGGGGCGCATAGGTAGACCAGAAGAGCTGGCATCTACGCTTATTTGGCTGGCAAGTGATGCATCATCCTATGTTTCAGGGGTAACAGTGCCTGTTGATGGCGGCTTTGTAATGCCATAGCCTTGGGCTATACCTACTCACCTTTTAGGAGCTAACGTGAAGAAAAATCTTGGAGTTCTCGTAGCAGTTGCAGTTGCCGCATCTCTGGCACTATCTGGTTGTTCAAAGAGTGATTCAGCAACATCTGAGCAAGCTGCATCATGTGCGAAAGCCGATCTTGCAACAGTTGAATCGGGCATGCTAACAATTGCAACTGGCGAGCCTGCTTACTACCCATGGATTATCGATGATAAACCAGAGACTGGAAATGGCTTTGAAGGCGCAGTTGCATACGCTGTTGCCAAGCAACTTGGATTTACAAATGATGAAGTCATGTGGGTCCGTACAACATTTGATAGCGCTGTAACACCGGGTGCTAAGAACTTTGACTTCAACTTGCAGCAGTTCTCTATTACAACTGAGCGCTCAGCG
>CANJTH010000073.1:0-5106 GCA_947477185.1 Actinomycetota bacterium | reverse complement strand
TTTATCTCAGCGCTCAATCACAAACACCCTACTTTTGCTTGGATCTCACTCTTTGGAGTTGCAGGTGCCGATATTTATACCCGTGCGGTTGCATCCGGTGCAATCACTAACTTCTACTTCTTCTAAAGGAAAGTGAAATGACAGATCTAGAGCGTCACTCATATGACGTACTTGTAATTGGCGCCGGAGGTGCCGGATTACGAGCTGCCGTTGAGGCACGCGAATCAGGATTACGAGTAGCAATTATCTGCAAATCCCTATTTGGTAAGGCCCACACCGTTATGGCCGAAGGTGGAGCTGCTGCATCAATGGGAAATGTGAATGAGAAAGATAGTTGGATGGTGCATTTTCGCGACACAATGCGTGGAGGCAAATTCCTTAGTCACTATCGTATGGCCGAGCTACATGCCAAAGAGGCCCCAGATCGCATTTGGGAGCTTGAAACATGGGGAGCTCTCTTTGATCGCACTAAAGAGGGAAAGATTTCACAGCGTAACTTTGGTGGACATGAATATCCACGACTTGCACACGTTGGCGACCGAACAGGTCTAGAACTTATTCGCACAATGCAACAGAAGATTGTTGCGTTGCAGCAAAAAGATGGTCGCGAAACCGGTGATATGGAAAGCGGAATTAAAGTCTTTGCTGAACTAACTATCACCGATATTTTAAAAGAGAATGGCAAAGTTTCAGGTGCATACGGGTACTGGCGCGAAACTGGCGCAGAGGTTTTATTTGAAGCACCTGCAGTTGTCATTGCAACTGGCGGAGTTGGAAAGACTTTTAAGATCACATCGAACTCTTGGGAGGGTACAGGAGATGGACACGCACTAGCCCTTAAGGCTGGCGCAAACCTCGTCGACATGGAGTTTTTGCAGTTCCATCCAACAGGAATGGTATGGCCACCATCTGTGCGCGGAATTTTAGTAACTGAGTCTGTTCGCGGTGAAGGTGGAGTTTTAACAAACAACCTGGGCGAGCGATTTATGTTCAAGTACATTCCAGATGTATTCAAGGATAAGTACGCTGACAATGAAGCAGAGGCAGATCGCTGGTATATAGATCAGGACAATAATCGCCGTCCACCGGAGTTATTGCCTCGCGATGAAGTTGCACGCGCCATTAACACAGAAGTTAAATCTGGTCGGGGCTCAGAGCACGGCGGAGTTTTCTTAGATGTTTCTAAACGTATATCTGCAGAGATAATCAAGAAGCGCCTACCATCGATGTGGCATCAGTTCTATGAACTAGCTGGCGTAGACATCACCAAAGAGGCAATGGAGGTTGGCCCAACATGTCACTACGTCATGGGTGGCGTTGAAGTTGAGCCAGATACTGCAGCGGCAATAGGCGTTCCGGGATTATTTGCAGCGGGCGAGGTGGCCGGCGGAATGCACGGATCAAATCGTCTGGGTGGAAACTCATTAACTGATCTTTTGGTATTTGGCCGTCGCGCAGGAATGGGTGCTGCGCAATACGTTAAGAAGAATGGCACAAATCCAGTCAGCCAAGCGGCGATTACCGCAGCAACTGAGAAGATTCAAGCACCATTTGATCGCGAAGGTGGAGAAAACTCTTACTCTTTGCACGCAGAACTTCAGGAAATCACACACAATCTTGTCGGAATTATTCGCACAGGTAGCGAACTAAAGGATGCAATTATAAAGATTGCAGAGATTAGAAAGCGCAGCGCTAATGTCTCTGTAAGTGGTGGACGTAAGTTCAACCCAGGGTTCCACTTAGCCTTTGATTTAGACAACATGTTGTTAGTCGCTGAATCAACAGCAAAGTCGGCAATCAATCGAGAGGAATCTCGCGGCGGTCACACTCGCGACGACTTCCCGGTTATGAATGAAAAGTGGCGCCAAATAAACAACATCTCCTCATTTGATGGCAACCAGGTAAACATCCGCGAGCAGGTGCTGCCAACTATTCCTAAAGAACTCTTTGATCTCTTTGATATTCATGAGCTGGAGAAATACATGACACCGGAAGAAATTGCGAAAGGCGGTTCCAACTAATGGCGCGCAATATTAAACTTCGCATTTGGCGTGGAGATTCAACTGATGGTGGTCTTAAAGATGTTGTTGTAGAGGCCAACGAAGGTGAAGTGGTCCTCGATGTAATTCACCGTGTTCAAGCAACACAGATGGGCGATCTGGCAGTTCGCTGGAACTGTAAGGCTGGTAAGTGTGGATCCTGTTCAATGGAGATCAACGGCAAGCCTCGTCTTGCATGTATGACACAGGTTGCATCATTTGGTGAAGAAGAAACAATCACTGTCACCCCACTTCGAGCATTCCCAATCATTAAAGATTTAGTGACAGATGTTTCTTTTAACTACAAAAAAGCGATGGAAATCCCTGCATATGAGCACCCTAAGGATTTAGCACCTGGGGAAGCTCGCATGGAGCAGATAGATGTTGAGCGCAGCCAAGAGTTCCGCAAGTGCATCGAATGTTTCCTTTGCCAAGATGTCTGCCACGTTGTGCGCGATCATGAAGAAAACAAGAAGTCATTTGCTGGTCCACGCTTCTTCATTCGTATCGCAGAGCTGGATATGCACCCGCTCGATATGTTGAAAAACCGCAAGAAAACAGCACAAGAAGAGCATGGTCTTGGAATGTGTAACATTACAAAGTGCTGCACCGAAGTGTGTCCAGAGCACATCAAAATCACCGACAATGCGATTATCCCGATGAAGGAGCGCGTTGTAGATATTAAATACGATCCAGTGCGCTGGTTAGGCTCCAAAATTGGCAGACGTGAGGGTATCGTTTAATACATGAAGATGCTGATCCGTTGGGCTGCGATCTTTGCAGCCCTTGTTATTAGCATCGTTACTCGATTGATTTCAGGGGTTACAAAGAAAGCTCTACCACTCTGAAATCCCTGGTTTTAGTCTCCATCGGTGGAGTTGCCGGAACTCTCGTTCGATACTCCTTAGGTTTAGCGATCACAGATAGTCGCACCGGAACACTCGTTGCAAACATGATTGGTGTAGCACTCGCCTGCGCACTTCTTGTTTTAATGGAGCGTCGCGGAAGCCAACCGCTACGCCACTTATTATTGCCAGGCTTTTGTGCAGGGCTTACAACCTTTTCTGCTGTGGCCGCCCAAACACTTGAACCTAAAGATGGCGGGTTGATCTTTTTGCTTCATAACTTAATATTTTCGTTCATGATTATCGTTATCGTGCTTCCTTTGGCGCGCAGAGTTATTCCAGTGCGCTCATGAGTATGTTCTATGTCATTCTCGGCGCCGCAATTGGTGCACCTGCTCGCTTTGCTATCGATCAATACATTCGCAGATTCACAAGCAAGCCCTATGGAATTTTTCTAGTCAACATCCTTGGCTCATTCTTGCTGGGTGTGACATTTCAAAGCAGTGAAAACATTCACAATTTGTTTGCTATCGGTTTTGCAGGGGCTTTCACTACCTGGTCAACTTTTATGCTCGATATTTTCCTGGCCTACGAGCTGCGCCGCTATAAAGAGGCGGGATTAAACTTAATACTCTCCTTAAGCTTTGGATTACTAGCCGCCTGGCTTGGACTGCAACTAGCGCAGTGAAGTCATCCAGGCTTCAATCTCATCCGGGTGACGCGGAATATTTTCACTCAAATTAAAGCAACCATCTTCAGTCACTAGAACATCATCTTCAATCCGAATTCCAATTCCTCGGTATTCAGGGGCAAAGAGCTCATCATCAGGTTGAATATAAAGACCTGGCTCAACAGTTAAAACCATTCCAGCCTCAAGTTTTGCATCCGTGTATTGATCCTTACGAGCTTGGGCACAGTCATGAACATCTAAGCCCAACATATGACTGACTCCATGCAGAGTCCAACGCTTATGCAGGCCAACTTCGGGACGCATCGACTCCTCTGCACTAATTGTTAGAACACCCATATCAACTAAACCCTGGGCCAAAACCGTGTGGCAGGCCTTGTTAATTTCAAGAAAATCTACACCGGGACGGATAGCGGCAAAGCCGGCTTTCTGCGCCTCATAGACCAACATATATAAAACGCGTTGGGCGGGAGAGAACTTTCCACTGACTGGCAACGTACGTGTGATGTCTGCGGTGTAATAGGAATCTAACTCAACACCTGCATCAACTAATAGAAGTTCGCCATTTCTTACATCACCATCGTTGCGGGTCCAGTGCAATACACAGGCATGTGAACCGGCGGCAGAGATAGTGTCATAACCAAGCTCATTGCCTTCAATGCGCGCTCGCCCATAAAAGGCGGCCTCAACTACGCGCTCACCACGAGGTGTTGTGATAGCTGCAGGTAGGGCACGTATTACATCATTGAATCCACGGTGAGTAACATCAACGGCCTTTTGCATCTCATGAATCTCGTGCTCATCTTTAATAAGACGAGCAACGGAAACAAAGTTTTCTAACTCACCCCCGCGCGGGTTCTTCTTAATCACTGAATCAACTAAGGCATCTAATCCACTTAAAGAAACTGCGGGTGTGCCATCTTTAAGAAGTGATTTAAGATCATCAACCTTGCGGACTTCTATTCCAAACCGCTCAGATGCTTCATCGGTTGTGTAGCGCCGGCCCACCCAGAGCTCGCCATATTTGCGATCATTATAGAAAGCACTTGTATCGCGCGTTGATCGTGGCTGAATATACAAAATCGAATCATGGCCTTGACCATTTGGCTCCATGACAAGAACGGCATCTGATGTAACTTCTTCACCTTGAACGCCGGCGTAATAGACAAATGCACTATGAGGGCGGAATCGGTAATCAGTATCATTGCTACGCACTTTGGAGTTTCCACTAGGAATCACAATACGCAGACCAGAAAATGCCTCTGAGAGTTGAGCTCGGCGTGTAAAGCAGTATGGAATAACCGCGTCCTGTGTGATGCCATGTAAAGGTGAAGGCGCCCAACCCGTTTTCATGAAATCTGCGTATAGATCTGAAGGGGCAACGTCGTATACCCGACGGCTTTCTACTGGCTTATCAGTTGATTCCATAGGGCGAGCCTACAAGTCTTAAGAATTGGTAGCCATCCCTACACACGCTAAACTCACACCTGTACAAGGAGACGTCGCATAGCCCGGTCGAGTGCGCCTCACTGCT
>CANJTH010000072.1:0-5686 GCA_947477185.1 Actinomycetota bacterium | reverse complement strand
GCCAATGAGCGCTGTTGTTGTAGAAAATGGTGTTGATAAGGGTGCTGTGTGGCACTTTGGCGAGCCCGTTAAAGAACAACGAGCCCTTGCTGCCGGCAGTGCATGGGCCGATCTCTCACATTTAAATATTATCGCTGTCAGTGGTGAAGATCGCCTGAAATGGTTGCATGATTTAACGACTCAATACTTAAATGATTTAGGTGTTGGCATCTGGAAACCTGCAATGATTTTAGATCCCCAGGGCCATATCGAATATCAATTCAACTTAGTCGATGATGGCGCGACAACCTGGCTAGTTTTAGATCCTGGATATTCCTCAACCCTGCTTACATATTTAACAAAGATGAAGTTTATGTTGCGCGTTGACGTGCGCGATGCAACGGCTGAATATGCAGTCTTGCGAGCACCGGGTGCTACAACCGATATTGGTGGCCCATTTGCACTTGTGCCACGGGCAGAACTCGCTCAGACAAGTGAGGCCTTTAATGCTGTTGCAACACAGGTGGGAACATGGGCCATTGATGCTGAACGTGTTGCTGCGCACCGCCCCCGAATTGGTTTTGAGACTGACCACAAATCAATTCCTAATGAGATTGGTGTATTAAACGCTGCAGTACATATGAATAAGGGTTGTTACCGTGGCCAGGAGACCGTGGCGAAGATATTTAACTTAGGGAATCCCCCGCGGCGCTTAGTGATGTTGCATCTAGATGGCAGTGATGTCGGCTTTCCAGCGCAAGGCACGAAGATAGAAAACGATGGAGTACCAGTTGGTTTTATCGGCACCGTTGCCCGCCATCACGAACTAGGCACAATCGCCCTTGCAATCGTAAAGCGAAATACACCGATAGATATAACCCTTATAGTTGATGGGATTCCTGCCTCGCAGCAAGTGATTGTTTAAGCGCTATTCTTTGCCCATGGAGCTGTTCACATCGATAATCCTTGGCATCGCAGCTATTGCACTTGGTGTGGCGCTCATTATTTATGCATTCCGTGGCCGCCAATCACAGGCCAGACGCTCGCCACGATTTAGAGGTCGCCCATAAATGGTCTTTACGATTCCTGAAGGTCTGCACCCCGATTTAAATCCACTTGCCTGGATGGTTGGTACCTGGCGCGGTAAAGGTCGGGGCGAGTATCCAAGTATTGAGCCCTTTGAATTTGCACAAGAGGTTGTCTTTAATCACGATGGTCGTCCATTTCTTAATTACTACTCACGTTCATGGATCTTAGATAAAGAGGGTGAAATTGTGCGCCCCGGAGGTTCAGAAACTGGTTTCTGGCGCCCAAAACCCAATAATGTTTTAGAGGTAGTTCTTGCACATAACACTGGCATCTCTGAGGGTTGGGTCGGACACTTTGACGGACCGAAGATTCAATTAGTTCTTGATCAACCGTACTCAGCACCAACGGCAAAAATTGTTACTGGTGGAGTTCGTTTATACGGTCTTGTTGCGGGTGAACTTTTCTTTGCATATGACATGGAGACGCCAACGCAAGAGCTGCAGTCACATATTTGGTCCTCCCTTGAACGGCAGAACGAGTAAGTAATGCTTGGCGAAATCCTGGCCGAAGTAGTTCGAAGCGGTGTCGTTGAATCTGTGCACGCCGGTCACTTTGTTGCACTCAATAGCGATGGTTCGATACTGGCCCAAAAAGGTGATCCCACACTGCCTATGTATTCGCGCTCATCCCTTAAATCAATCCAAGCAGCTGCGATGGTTCGAGCCGGATTAGAGATCGAAGCGCGATTACTTGCCCTTGTCTGTGGCAGCCATGCAGGTACACCAATGCATCAAGATGGTGCCTTGGAGATATTGGCAAAGGCTGGTTTAGATGCATCGGCGTTGATGTGTGTGATGGATCGCCCCTTAGATGAAACTCTTCGCCGTAGCGCCGAACCAACACGCCTTGCAATGAACTGCAGCGGTAAACATGCAGGCATGATTCTGACCTGCCATATCAATAATTGGCCCCTAGATTCATATCTTGATCCATCACATCCGCTTCAGCTTACGATAGCTGCTGAAGTTGAAGCTATGAGTGGTGAAAAAATCTCTCATACAAGTGTTGATGGCTGCGGTGCACCGCTGTTTATGTTTTCACTTTTAGGTCTAGCACGGGCAATACGCGCACTAACAATTTCAACAGATTATGTTCATCAAAGCGTTGTTCAAGCCTGTCGCGAGAATCCAGAGATGGTTTCAGGTGATGGTCGACTTGCAACGCGGATGATGCAAAAACTTCCGGGTCTTTTTATGAAAGATGGCGCAGAGGCCGTTAACGTTGCATCCCTTCCTGATGGCCGTGCATTTGCATCAAAGATCAGTGATGGAAATGCACGCGCTAATCCTGCAGTTACACAGGCCATCTTGAAGTTATTTGGCATTGATGCCCATGAAATACTTGAGCCTGTGTATGGGGGAGGTAAAAACATAGGCTCCATTCGCGCAACCTTCTAACAAGTCGTACCCTTATTCAATGAACGGCCGCATTGCAACCGTAATGGTGCATACATCCCCATTGGATCAACCAGGTATTGGTGATGCTGGTGGTATGAATATTTATGTACTCGAATCGGCCCAGCGCATGGCGGCGATGGGTGTTGAAGTCGATATTTTTACGCGCCGTACTGAAAGTGAATCCCCTGAGATTATTGAAATCTCAAAAGGAGTTCGTGTTCGATACTTTGATTGCGGCCACGGCAACTTAACTAAAGAGCAGATGCCAGTTCACATTCTTGGGCTCTCTAAAGAGTTTCTGCGCATAGTTAAAGATGAAAAGTACGATGCAATACATTCACATTATTGG
The DNA here is from genome assembly GCA_947477185.1 of Actinomycetota bacterium. Taxonomy (GTDB): domain Bacteria; phylum Actinomycetota; class Actinomycetes; order Nanopelagicales; family Nanopelagicaceae; genus Planktophila. The sequence goes on along the minus strand of CANJTH010000072.1, from coordinate 2,872 downwards.
ATCTCAGGAAAGGTAGCTATGCCGGCTGCGGCCAAGCTAGGCATCCCATTGATTCACACCATGCACACAATGGCTCGTGTAAAGAATTTAAATCTCGCCGAGGGTGAAAGCCCTGAGCCGATGATTCGGGTGCAGGGTGAGACACAGGTTGCAGCAGCGGCCCAGGCGCTTATCGCCAATACCGACTCTGAAGCCGCCAGTCTTGTATCTCTCTACGATGCATGTCCGGATACGGTCCATGTTGTAAATCCCGGAGTGGATTTATTTACATTCACTCCCGGTACAGGTCGAAAGGCTGCGCGTGAGCAGATCGGTACTCCTACCGATGCACTGATAGTAACTTTTGTTGGCCGAATTCAGCCACATAAGGGCCCAGAAGTATTAATCCGAGCAACATCAGAGCTAGTAAAACATTCACCGCAAATGCGTCCTCAGTTAATCGTGAACATTATTGGTGGTGCCTCTGGTGCTAATACCGAAGAGGTCGAGCGGCTCAAAGAGTTAGCGACTTGGCTTAACATCGATGATGTCATTCATTTTGCACCTCCCGTACCACGTGCAGATTTAGTGCACTGGTACCGTGCCGCAGATTTAGTGTGTGTACCTAGTTACTCTGAAAGTTTTGGTTTAGTTGCACTTGAGGCGCAAGCCTGTGGCACACCGGTTGTAGCAACTGCTATTGGTGGACTACGCACAGCTGTAGCCGATGGAATCTCTGGTGTCTTAGTCGATGGACACGATCCTAAAGCCTGGTCATCGGTGATTGCCCGTTTACTGCACGAGCCACAGCGCCGCGTTCTATTATCGATGGGGGCAATCGAGCACGCCTCTCACTTTGGTTGGGATACAACTGCGCGTGGAACTCTAGATATTTATGACCAGGTAATAACCCAAAACAATGCAGCGGCCAAAATAGCGGGACAGTAATGGCTGCGATCGACCCCCGAATCACAATTGAAGAGTTTCTTGATTCACATGATATGGAGTTTGAAAAGAAAGATAGCAATACTTTTCTCATCACTTTGCCTGGTGAAAAGAAGCTTCAAACGCATTGCGCCTTAATTGTTGGCGATCATTCACTGAGCATTAATGCATTTGTGATTCGCAAACCCGATGACAACGAGGCGGCAGTGCATGCCTGGTGTATGGCTAAAAATGCATCGTTATATGGCATTGCATTTGCAATTAATGCTCTGGGCGATATTTTCTTAGTCGGTCGCCTGCCCTTATTTGCCGTTACCGATCGCGAAATCGATCGACTGGTTGGTGCAGTCCTGCAGGTTTCAGACTCATCCTTTAATCCACTGTTAGAACTTGGCTTTGCAAATGCCATCCGCCGTGAATGGGCTTGGCGCCTTTCGCGCGGTGAGTCACTGGCGAATTTAGATGCTTTCAAGCATCTGGTTTAGGATGTATCTATGAGCAACTTTGAGTTAATCCTTCTGCGCCATGGTGAATCTGAATGGAACGCTAAGAACCTTTTCACTGGCTGGGTTGATGTTGCCTTATCGAGCAAGGGTCAAGATGAGGCGCGACGTGGTGGTGCTCTGCTGGCCGAACGAAATCTTCTGCCCGACATAGTTCACACATCGCTGTTGCGTCGTGCAATTCATACATCCCAACTAGCTCTAGATGAATGCCAGCGTCATTGGATCCCCGTGCAGCGCTCGTGGCGTTTAAATGAGCGTCACTATGGCGCTTTGCAGGGAAAAGACAAGGCCCAGACATTGGCTGCATATGGGCAAGAACAGTTTGCGTTGTGGCGTCGCTCATTTGATGTCCCACCGCCACCCATCGATGAGAACGATGAGTTTTCGCAGAGCAAAGATCCACGCTATGCCGATATCACAGTGCCAAAGACCGAGTGCCTCAAAGATGTCATCGATCGCATGCTGCCTTACTGGCACGACTCAATTCTTCCTGATTTAAAACAGGGCAAGAGAGTTCTTGTCACCGCTCACGGAAATTCGCTGCGCGCCTTAGTAAAACACCTAGATGGAATCAGTGATGCCGATATCGCAGCGTTAAATATCCCAACTGGAATTCCTTTGTACTACAAACTCAATGCAGATTTCTCACCAGTGCTCAAAGGTGGAGAGTATTTAGATCCAGCTGCGGCAAAGGATGCAATTGCAGCCGTTGCCAATCAAGGAAAAAAGTAAGCCTACTTTTTCGCTGGAGTAACAGCCTCCATTTGCGCAGAGATTCCGGCGTAAGTATCACGCTGGTCTCTCACAATGGCGGTCAGAGTTAACTCTCCGCCGCGGGCAAAAAACAGTGTGACCGTTACATTTTGACCAGCGACAACATCGAGGGATGGAACCACAGCTTTGGCATTTGCCGATGCGCCTTCAAAGATGATGGGTGAGTTTTTTGACAGTGTCCTATTACCGCTCAACGTTGCAACCTGTGCGTTGATGGCGACTCCTAAAAGCGCATCATCTGTATCAGATGTGTTAATCAGTGTGCCGACGATAACTCCGGCTTTTTCCGCTGTCTCAACTATTAAAAGATTACGGACCTTAATCTCGGATTGATCGTTGATGATTGCGCCTTCAACACCATCTGTTACCTGTATAATATTGCGAGTCTCAGCGTTAAAACCAGCCCCACATGCAGTTAGTGAGAGGGCAAGAACTAATGTCAATAGTGCAATACCTGTGCGACGCATGGGGGATATTCTCTCACATGAAATTAATAGTGAAATACGCTGGTTTTGCGCTAAATAGCGCGAGGTGACTCGATAGTAAATCGCTGGTACAATTGTCCTCTAGCGAAGGGCAACACATGACATTTAAGGTCGGCGAAACCGTTGTTTATCCCCATCACGGAGCAGCTCTCATCGAAGCAATCGAGAAGCGCGTGATAAAAG
>CANJTH010000071.1:0-5748 GCA_947477185.1 Actinomycetota bacterium | reverse complement strand
TCAAACTAGACCTGCAGATCAAATCATTGCAGTTGATACCGCGTCTAATGATTCATCTACAAAACTTATAAAAGCTGCGCGCATTCCCTTAATTGCCGCAGATCGTGACTGCGGATTTGGTGATGCTGTTGCGCTCGCAGTTACAAAAATGCCTAAACACATTGAAGGCAATAGTGAATGGATTTGGTTACTCCATGATGACTGCGCACCAACACCTACAGCACTTGAAAAACTATTAGAGGCAATTGATGATCGACCTCAAGTTGCAATGGTGGGTCCAAAACTTCTAGGTTGGCATGATCGCACTCACATTCTTGAAGCTGGAATAAGTATTGCTGGCAACGGTGCTCGCTGGACTGGTCTTGAAACCGATGAATATGATCAAGGCCAACATGATGGTATTCATGATGTTCTTTCAGTCAGTACCGCAGGTGCATTAATACGTCGAGATATATTTGAAGAACTTGGTGGCTTTGATTCAAACCTTGCCCTCTTTCGTGATGACATAGATTTTGGCTGGAGAGCCAGAGTTGCCGGCCATGGAGTTATTGCCACGACAGCTGCCGTTGCCCACCATGCTCAAGCTTCGGCTTCAGAGCGCCGTAGCGTGGACGTTAATGGTGCGCTCTTGCATCGTCCCTTACTTCTTGATCGTAGAAATGCTGCATATGTTTTATTAGCTAACTCATCATGGTGGATGATTCCTTGGCTATCGATTCAATTATTAGCCTCTGCAATGGTGCGCTCCATTGGTTATCTATTAGCAAAACTTCCTGGCTATGCAGCCGATGAACTATTAGCTGTGGCTACTTTGATTATTAAGCCAGCTGAGATTGTAAAGGCAAGAAAATTTAGAAAAACAAAGAGATTAGTTTCCTCTCGTGTTATCTCTTCCTATATCCCTCCTCGTTGGTCACAGATTCGATTATCTGCAGCCCACGTTGCAGAGGTGATCAGAGCAAAAGTTATCCCTGTCACAGAGAGCTCTTCGGTATCTGCTTTAAACTCACTTGAAGAAGAGGACTTGCTGGTACCAACTCAACGTTTTCAGATGAGTAAGTTCTTAAAAAACCCAGCAATCTTTGGATTTCTCTTACTTGCAATAATCACTCTCGTACAATCCCGCAATCGCTTTGGGGCCTTAAATGGCGGCGCACTTGTGGCCTCACCAAGTGGGGCTAGAGATTTATGGGGGATTTATTTTGAGTCTTGGCACCAAGTAGGAATGGGAAGCTCACATGCATCCCCAGCCTGGATTGCTGTTGTGGCATTGGCATCTACTCTGTTTCTAGGTAAAACACCGCTTTTAATAACTATATTCTTTTTAGCTGCGCCACTTCTGATTATGTGGTCGGGCCACTCATTCCTACGAAAGCTTTCTAACAACCAATTCATCACTATTACAGCTAGTTTCTTGTATGCACTATCTCCAGTAGTTCTGGCCTCAGTCAACTCCGGACGCTTGGCAACTCTTGTTGCCTTAATCATTGCACCGCAAATTCCAATGATCCTTAGCAACTGGAAGCAAGTAGAGGCCAATAGCTGGAGGCGCATCTACGGCTTATGTATTTTGTTAGCGGTCTTAACATCATTTACTTTGTTTACAACACTTGTCAGCTTCGGAGTCATAAGCTTTGCAATTTTCAGTGATTATAATGAAAAACTTGAGAAGCCCATATTCCTTGCAAGACTCTATAAGCGTCTAACGTTATTGATTTTCCCATTCCTATTAACTGCTCCATATTCATTTGAAGCTCTCATTCGCCCTGCCCGCTTTCTAGCCGAACCAGGTCTTAACCTTGCAGGAGGTTCCACTGCTTTAGTTCTTTCAGGTAATCCAGGCGGTGCTGGATCTCTACCTTGGTGGACAGTTAGCCCCATTCTGCTTCTCCTTATCATTGCCCTTTTTTCATCATCTCATGCTCGTTCTTTTGCACAAATCGGAATCACTTTTCTGTGTGCAGCAGTTTTATTCTCATCCATCTCAATTACAGTGCACGGTAATAGCTCTGGCACACGCACATGGGTTGGAACACTATTAGTTGGCGCAACACTTGCATCTGTTGCAGCTGGAGTTGTGATTCTAGATCGATTGCGAACCGTGCTGATTTCAAGCAATATTCACTACCGCCATATTCTAGCTAGTCTGCTTTTGATTATTACTGCAATTTATTCAGTCTCAAGTATTGGTTGGTCACTTACTGCCGGTGCGGATTCTCCGGTGCAGAGCAATATGAAGCGAGTTATACCAGCATTTCTCACTGCCGAAGCTGATACCAAAACCTTAGTGTTGCGCGAAGTAGGATCTGCGAACTCAAAATCAATTCAGTACTACATCTCACGTGGTGAAGATATTTCATTAGGGGAGCCTGACGTTGCACCAGGACAAGTGCGAGAGATTGAGATTGCAGCTCAGGAACTCATGGATGGCTCTGGTATTAGTAGTAGCCAAGTATTTTCTGCATATGGAATTAAGTATGTCTTTGTTAAGAATCCATTTAGCCGTAATGTGATTCGAACAATTGATGGCCTAGGTGGATTTGCGCGCACTTCAGCAACCTCAGCTGGTGTTGTTTGGAGAGTTACTGGCGTTACTGGCCGAATTATTTTCACTGCAAAAGATGGAACACGTTCTGTTTTAGAAGCTGGTGAAGTTGGTGCCCGTACCATGGTTTATGGCCCAGGTTCAATCACGCTGACTGAAACATTTGATAGATCATGGCAAATTCTTCAAAACGGTTATCGATTAGATCGGGCTAAAGATGAACATTCGTTACCGCAGTTTCAGGTAAAAGAAGCCGGTGAAATTTCTCTGCTACATGACGGAACTATCAGGCGGGCATGGCTATCTCTGCAGTTGATCGCTTGGACGCTGGCCATAATTTTGGCCGCACCTGCTGGTCGCAGAAAACGTGAAATTTCAGAGAAGGAGCTGGCATGAAATTCAAAAAGCCTCTTCTTTTTCTTGCCGCACTAGTTGCAAGTTTTCTGATTGCATCTGCACTAGCTACTGTTTCAAAACCAAGTAATTACTCTGAAAGCTATCCCGCGGTGGTTTGTCCGCCAACTCTTAATGGCTTAACTTCTCAGATATCCATTTCTTCACGTAAGGTTCAGTACCAACGATTAGAAAATCGAAGCAGTAAAACATTGCCATTTAACGCACTTCGCTTTCCTGTATCTAAAGATTCTTTAGTCATTACAGCCCAAGGAACAACGCCACTTATTTGGCAGAGCAGGGCGGGAAGTTGGGCTGGAGGAACCTTGTGTTCTGGGCCAAGTTCTGCGGCTTGGTTTGTTGGTGGAACCGCTAATGTCACAACGCGTGGCCGACTCATTCTTGTTAACAGCGGATTAAGTGATGCCATCGTAGATATTCAAAGTTATACCGAAAATGCAAAACAACCAATTAAATCTGTAAATTTAAAGTCAAAGAGCTATATGCAACTTTCAATTGACACACTTGCCCCAGGTGATAAAGCTTTGGCAGTTCAAGTAGTTCCACGATCTGGTCGCGTTAACGCATTCATGATTGACGAACAAGGCGCTGGCTTAAAGGCGCTGGGTGGAGATTTTGTAAACTCCTATCCAAGTGCAGCCAAAGAAGTTGTAATCCCAGCCATCCCTAACCAGCTTCCTAAAAAGGGTGAAAAAGCCTCCTCTTCACACACGTTACGAATTCTCACACCCGGAGATGTGAATACAACATTCACGTTAGAGGTTTTATCCGCCGATGGCAGCTTTGTTCCTGTTGGTCTGAGTTCACAGTCGATTGATGCTGGCGTGGTCTCTGAGTTTTCTTTTGTGCCAAAAATCTCAGCGAGTGCCTTTGCGGTTCGAATCACTTCTCCCGAACCAGTAGTTGCTTCGATTTCATCATCAGTAACAATAAGTGGGCATAAGGACTTTGTTTGGAGTACGGCCACACCACCTCTTACACCGATGTCCATTGCTGTGACAGGACTATCACCACTGATTGCATTTGCTGGAGATTCAATTGCCGTGAAAGTCCAAGCTAAATTATTGAATGGCAAAACTGTCAGCGCAGTAGTCAAAGGAAGTGATATTGCTACATGGCGCGTTCCAGAAAATGCACGTTCAATTACGATTATTTCCAGCAGTAAAGGGGTCTTTGCTGGCGCGCTTATAGCCTCAAGTAATGGTTATGGATTTATTCCTATCCAGAACGGCAGTGCTCTCACACGAGTAGAAGTTCCGAATTCAAACATTCGTGTTCTAAATCCCTAACAATCCCGAAAAATTGGCACACAGGCCACTAATGTTCTAACCATGAAGTCACCAGCACAGGTCGGACGCGCTTGCTCTCGTGTGGGCTGCCGCTCAATTGCCACGATGACCCTGACTTATATTTATGCTGAATCAACTGCTGTAGTGGGTCCACTGGCAACGTATTCAGAACCACATGCTTATGATCTATGTGCAATTCATGGCGAGCGATTGAAAGTTCCACACGGATGGAATGTTATTAAGCAAGAGCTAACAGGAAATGAGCCTGGTCCATCAGATGATGATTTAATGGCGATCGCAGATGCAGTGCGTGAAGTTGCAAAGCGAAGTGAAGAGACACCTGCAGTTGTAGGTGAAGATACTTCACATGCTTCAATTGGACGCCGAGGTCATCTACGGGCTGTTCCATCGTAAGGATTAATTAATGTCGCAAGAGATTGCAAATATTTTTAAGGCATATGACATTCGTGGGCTCGTTGATCTAGAGATAACTCCAGATTTTACTTTTGCTACAGGCGTTGCATATGCCCGCTTTCTACAACAACAGCGCGAGCCGGGAACAGTTGTCATTGGTGAAGATATGCGGCCATCTTCAATTCCACTTGCGGATGCATTCTCTGCTGGAGTTACTTCTTTAGGAATGGATGTCATTCGTATTGGATTAGCCTCAACAGATATGTTGTATTTTGCTTCAGGCAAACTAGGCCTACCAGGTGCGATGTTTACAGCAAGCCATAATCCTGCCGAATACAACGGAATCAAACTCTGTCTAAGCAGTGCACGTCCGATTGGTAAAGAATCAGGATTACTTGCCATTGAAAATTTTGTTCGCAAAGGTTCAGCACTTGAACTTCGCTCAGTTGGGGTTGAAACTCAACGGGACATGCTTGAAGAGTATGTGGATCATCTTTTAAGTCTTGTGGATCTTTCCAGCATTCGCCCGCTTAAAATCGTTGTAGATGCAGGAAATGGAATGGCTGGGCACACTGCTCCAGCGATATTTGCGCGGTTAAACTGCGAAATAATCCCGATGTACTTTGAACTAGATGGAACCTTCCCCAATCATGAGGCAAATCCAATAGATGAAAAGAATCTGCGAGATCTTCAAAAGGCAGTTATCAAACACGGAGCAGATTTAGGTCTGGCTTTTGATGGTGATGCTGATCGTTGCTTTTTAGTTGATGAGAAAGCTAATGCAATTAATCCATCCGATTTAACATCTTTAATTGCAGAGCGCGAGCTCAAGAAAAAACCTGGAGCAACGATTATTTATAATTTAATCTCATCGCGGGCTGTATTAGAGGTTATTGAAGAAAATGGTGGCGTTGGGCTTCGCTCTCGTGTTGGACATTCTTATATAAAGAAAATGATGGCTGAGAGTAAAGCGATTTTTGGTGGGGAGCATTCAGGCCACTTTTACTTTGATGATTTCTGGAGAGCAGATTCTGGAGCACTTGCTGCACTTCATGCGATCGCAGCTCTAGGGGAGTCAGACAAATC
>CANJTH010000070.1:0-5818 GCA_947477185.1 Actinomycetota bacterium | reverse complement strand
GGCCTATAGCCGCATTCGCTCAATGATTATTACTTTAGAGCTGGTCCCTGGATCATTAATTAGCGAGAGTGAATTAATGTCCACGCTCGGCTTTGGCCGCACACCAATCCGTGAAGCTCTGCGCTCGCTGGCTAATGAGAAATTAGTCGAAGTTTATCCTCGTCGTGGAATGTTCGTATCCCGTGTAGATGTTCATAATCTTTCAGCGCTCTCTGAAACCCGAGCAGTCCTTGAGATTAAAGCTGCCGAACTAGCTGCCGAGCGCTCGACTTCTGCCGATCATGTGATTACTAAGGCCCTGATAGCCGAAATTAAAAACCTCAAAGGCAATGTAGATATGGCCACGCTAATAGGACTCGATCAGCGCATTCATCATCATATCTATCAATGCACACATAATGATTTTTTAGCATCGGCCTTAGATAACTACTACGCACATGCGCTGCGAATCTGGTTCTTAGCACTCAATCGCGTTGCCGGATTAACTGAGGCAATTATCGAACACCGTGCACTCCTTGAGGCTATTGCAAGCAGTGATTCAAAGGCTGCAGGCAAAGCAATGCGCGATCACATCGAAGGTTTTGAAGCATCGATTCGTAAATCTTTATAACCCACCACTAATAAGAACGAGGATAAGAACTATGAGTAAGTTACCTGCACAGGCAAAGTGCGTCGTTATCGGCGCAGGCATCGTCGGAAACGGCATGGTCTATCACCTTGCAAAACTGGGTTGGAAAGATATTGTGCAGATTGATAAGGGACCTCTGCCAAATCCTGGCGGCTCAACAGGACATGCATCTAATTTTATTTTTCCAGTCGATCACTCAAAAGAGATGACTGCAATAACAGCTGAAAGTATGCGTCAATATAAAGAGTTTGGCACATTTACCGAATCAGGTGGAATTGAAGTTGCACGCACACCAGAGCGTATGCAAGAGCTTGCACGCCGCATCACATCTGCCAAATCATGGGGCATCGATGGAGGCCGAATACTGACGCCTGCCCAGGTAAAAGAGCTGGTTCCCTACATCGACGAGAGCATCATTCTTGGCGGTTATTATCAGCCCACAGTAGGCGTTGTTGACTCACTTCGTACTGGAACATTGATGCGTGAAGAGGCTGCCAAAATGGGAGCAGCACAGTCATTTGCAAATATTGAAGTCTTGGACATTACCGTAGTTGATGGTCGAGTCACCGGTGTTGTCACAGATCAAGGCACCATATCTGCCGACTACGTTGTTATTGCAACTGGATGCTGGTCACCTAAGCTTGCAGCAATGGCAGGTGCGCATATTCCGCTGACTCCTGCAGTTCATCAGATGAAAGATATCGGTCCCGTTCCATTCTTTGCAGGGACAAAAGGTGATATCGAATGGCCAATCGTTCGCGATATGGATGTCTTTATGTATGAGCGCCAACATGGTACAGGTCTTGAAATTGGATCCTATGCTCACCGTCCGATTCTTTATACTCCAGATGATTTGCCATCAAATGCAACTGCAACATTGTCACCAACTGAGTTTGCTTTTACACAAGCAGATTTTGATATTCAAGATGAGCACTCATATGAGCTCATGCCATCAATTGTTGGTGATGAAAATGTCCGTGAAAAATATGCATGTAATGGAATTCTTTCTTACACCCCCGATGGAATGCCAATCCTTGGTGAGACCCCCGAGGTTAAAGGTTTATGGTCAGTTGCTGCAGTCTGGATTAAAGAGGGCCCAGGGACTTCAAAGTCTGTTGCAGAATGGATGGTGCTTGGAGATTCACACATTGATCTGCACTCATCCAATATTGCCCGCTTTCACGAGCATCAAAAGGCGCAGTTCCATATTAAAGCCCGTGTTGATGAGAGCTTTAATAAGACATATGGAATTGTGCATCCGCTAGAGCAGTACGCATCAAATCGCAATGTTCGCCTCTCTCCATTTTATGAGGCAGAGAAAGAGCTAGGTGCAGTCTTTTATGAGACAGCTGGCTGGGAACGACCATTTTGGTATGAATCAAATAAGAACCTGCTCGCAAAGTTTGGTGAGAAGGTAATGCCACGTAGCTCTGAATGGGAGGCGCGCTGGTGGTCACCGATTATCAATGCAGAGCACCTTCAAATGCGCGAAAGCGCCGGCATCGTCGACCTTTCGGCCTTTGCTATCTTTGATGTGAAGGGACCATCTGCATTAGCTGTAGTTCAAAAAGCAGCTCTGCGCCAGATGGATGTTGCAATCGGCCGTGTTGTCTACACACCAGTTCTGGGTCCTAACGGTGGCTTCAAATCAGACTTAACCATCATGCGCCTTGATACTCATCATTTCCGTGTAGTCACGGGTGGTGCACATGGAATGGCCGATAAGAAATGGTTTAGCGATCTACTTCCAGCAGATGGATCGGCGCAAATCTCTGACTTAACATCTAGCTATACAACAATTGGAATCTGGGGTCCTAAAGCCCGCGAGATTATTCAAGCCGTTACCAAGAACGATATGAACCATGAGGCATTTAAATTCAGTACTTGTAAAACTATTGAGGTAGGACCACTTCGCGTACTTGCATCACGTATCTCCTACGTCGGAGATTTGGGTTGGGAGTTCTATATCCCAATCGAACAGGGCGCAAAACTCTGGCAGATGTTATGGGAGAGCGGCAAAAAGCACGAGATGATTCCAGTTGGTATTGGTGTCTATGGAACAACTGGTCGACTTGAAAAATGCTACCGAGCATATGGCCCAGAGCTTGAAACAGAGTACACAGTGGTTGAGGCTGGAATGCAATCACCTAAGTTAAAAGAGGCCGACTTTATTGGTAAAGCAGCTCACATCAAGCATCGCAGTGAAAAGCCCGTCACGATGCTCTGCACTCTCTTTGTCGATGACCACACATCATCAACTGGTGAGAAGCGCTACATGATGGGTAACGAACCAATTCTAACTCTAGATAAGAAGCCGATAGTTGATGTGCATGGCCGTCGCTCTTACGTTACTAGTGCAGGATCGGCCCCATCACTCGGTAAGCACATTCTGATGTCGTATCTACCAACAGAGCTTGCCGTTGCTGGCAATAAGTTCATCGTTGAATACTTGGGGGAGCACTATCCATGTTCAATCGCTGAAGTAGGTGCTACATCTGTCTTTGACCCATCAAATGAACGGATTATGGCCTAATGGACATACTTGTCTGCTTAAAGCGCGTTCCCCTGGCAGGTGGAACTCTAATTCTGACCCCCGATGCACGCGATATCGAGACGAAGCATTTAGGTTTTGGTATTAGTCCGCATGAAGAAAACGCCGTTGAAGCCGGTGTTCAGCTAGTCGAACAGATGGGCGGCACTCTCACACTTTTGACTCTTGGACCAAGTGATGCTGAAGAGCAGTTACGCTCTCAATTAGCAATCGGTGCAACTCGTGCAGTTCTTATTGAGACCGATGGGCAAGAGTGGGATCCACAAGGCACAGCAGCTGCATTAGTCGATGCCATTAAAGCCGAGGAGACAAAGTTTGATTTGATTATCTTCGGTGCAGAGTCTGCCGATAGCGCCGGGTATCAGATTCATATACGTATGGCTCACGCACTTGGCCTACCTATCGTGACCAATGTGAAATCCATGAAGGTAGAGAACGGTACTGTTAGCTGTGATCGCGTCGTAGCAAATGGTCGAGAGCATTACGAAGCACCGCTACCAGCGATTATTACAGTCCGCGATGGTCTCAATATTCCACGTTATCCATCGGTCCCAGGTCGTATGCAGGCACGTAAAAAAACAGTTGAGATGAAAAAAACTGAGGCCAGAGTTCCAAAGCTTGAAAAAGTTACTCTCGCACTTGCACCATCTAAAGATAAAGGCGCAGAGATTCTAGGCAAAGGTGCAGATGCGGTACCGGCCTTAGTTGAAGTCTTAAAGCAGATTGGAGCTTTCTAATGATTCTAGTTTTACTCGATCATGATCGCGGAGAGATCGATCCACTCTCACTGCGTGCTCTGACTGCCGCCCGTAAGTTAAGTCAAGATGTCGAGGCGATAGTCATTGGTAGCGACGGCGCAGCACTTGCAACTATCGCTGGCGAATATGGCGCAAAGCTTTTACATGTTGCATCCCATGCTGCAATCACCGACTACACACCTATGGCCTCAGGCCGCGCCCTTAAAGAGTTAGTGGAAAAACTCAAGCCTGCTGCAGTATTAGCCGCTGGTAGTCCACGGGGAAACGAGCAGCTGGCCCACTTAGCCGCCTTTTTAGATATTCCAATGGCCGCTGAGTGTTCAGAGATTACATTGGGCTCACCGCATCATGTATTGCGTGCCAGGTGGGCCGGTAATCTCATTGAGTCGGCAAATGTTCATGCCGAACTCTTAGTTGCCACAGTTCTGAGTTTTTCAACAGAGCCTGTGTCGGTCAATGGCGCGCCAGCAACGCTTGCACAGTTCGAGCCAGCGCTAGAGCCTGCTGATTCGGTGGTAAAGATATTGAGCCGTGATGCTGGTGAAAGCAAGGGCGGAGTAACACTCAATGATGCAAAGGTAATCGTTTCAGGTGGTCGTGGTGTTGGTGGCCCAGATGGCTTCGGTAACTTAGAAGAGTTAGCTGCAATTCTAGGCGGAACTATAGGTTGCTCGCGCGTTGTCACAAGTTCGGGCTGGCGCCCACATGCCGAGCAGGTAGGACAGACCGGCACAAAAGTCGCACCTGATCTATATATCGCCGCCGGCATATCAGGTGCTATGCAACATATCGCTGGAATGAAGAACAGTAAAACGATCGTTGTGATCAATACTGATCCTGAGGCACCGATTCTACGTTATGCCGATTACGCAATTATCGGAGATTTACATCAAGTGATACCAGCACTTACAAGCGCCATACGTCAAGCCAAGGGATAAAAAATGTCAGATATCGAAATTGCACAAGCGGCAACTATGAAGCCAATCAACGATATTGGCGCATCCCTTGGTATCGATGTTGAACACCTTGAAGCCTACGGAAAATATAAGGCTAAAGTTAATCTCAAGTTTTTAACGGCGCTTCCAGAGCGCAAAGGCTCAAAGTTAATCTTAGTAACTGCAATTAGCCCAACACCTGCAGGTGAAGGAAAGACAACTACGACTGTGGGCTTAGGAGATGCGCTGCGCTATATCGGCAAGAGCGCAATGATTGCACTACGCGAACCATCGCTTGGTCCAGTTTTTGGAATGAAGGGCGGAGCAGCTGGGGGTGGCTATGCCCAGGTAGTTCCGATGGAGGATATCAACCTGCACTTCACGGGAGATTTTAACGCCATCGCCCTTGCAAATAACTTACTTGCAGCCCTTATTGATAACCACATACACCACGGCAATGAGCTAGCAATAGATATTCGTCGCGTCACATGGAAGCGCGTCATGGACATGAATGATCGTGCGCTGCGCGAGATTATTCAATCAATCGGTGGAGTTGGCAATGGTTACCCACGCAGTGATGGCTTTGATATCGTCGTTGCATCAGAGATTATGGCTATCTTCTGTCTGGCAACTTCGATTGAGGATCTCAAAGAAAAGATCGGCAAGATTGTCGTTGGATATAAGCGCGATAAGACTCCCGTGCTTGCTAGTGAACTTAATGCACAAGGTGCGATGACAGTTATTCTTAAAGATGCCTTTCAACCTAACTTAGTTCAAACGCTCGAGAACACTCCAGCATTTATCCATGGAGGGCCATTTGCCAATATTGCACATGGCTGTAACTCAGTCGTTGCAACAACCTCTGCGATGAAGTTAGCCGACTACGTTGTCACCGAGGCCGGCTTTGGCGCCGATCTTGGAGCTGAGAAGTTCATCGATATTAAGT
>CANJTH010000069.1:0-5893 GCA_947477185.1 Actinomycetota bacterium | reverse complement strand
TCGCCCTGGATTTATCTGGTCCTTTGGTGATGGCTCTATGTGGGCGACAACAAATACTGGCGCCCCATTTCCCAACCAAACGATTACACATACATATTCAAAGCCCGGCACGTACTCCGTAGTTGTTGTAACTACATGGAACGGGGCTTTTACACATAACGGCGCCGTACGTGCAATTAGTGGAGAGATTGTTAAGACCTCGGTGGCAACCGTCACCGTTGTATCGGCCCCTACCCGCTTTACGAAATGAGATGACCATGACAACTGAAAAAGAGACGCTATCAATTACATCGACGCCACAGGCCAGCGATGTGAAATTTATTGCACTCGTTAATAGCTTTGCCGTAATTGAGGGTTCACCTGATATCAATGAGTGCCAGCGAGATGGCGCGAAGGCAGTGATCGATTTAGTCGTCGAGTATGAAAAATTCGCCGAATGCTCTAGCCCAGAAAAGGTTGCAAAAGTTTTGGGACGACTCAGTGATATACAAGTGCGCGATTTTGCATTGGGATCGCACAGTACGGCGAGTTTTCAAACATATTGGGGGATGTGGCATCACCTATTGCAAGTTGCACCTGATGGATTTGTCGCCCCCGTTGCCTGCTTATTTGCAACCCTTGCCTATGAAAAGGGCGATACCCCTCTGGCCTACAACGCCCTCGATCGCGCCACCCTAGATGAGCCGGCATATTCGCTGACAATTTTATTACGACGCGTCTTTGGTTCGGGTTGGCCAGCAGCGGCCTTTGCCGCCATGCGCACCGAGCTGCACCCGAAGGTCACTGCTGGAATTTTTGACTAACTCATAGCCTCTGATACAGTCCTGCCAGGTCATGAGTTCTAGCGCATAGCCCCGGCTTGCTAGACGGCAACCCTCCACCACGGTGGGGTGCTCCGGGTGAAGACCAGATCGATAGCAACAATGCCGTCGATAAGCGTGGATCGCTCAAACGTATCCATAGTGCCTTTGTAGGCATATATGCGTGAGTGGTCCCATAACTGGGAAGGTATGTATTACATGTCATCGTTTTCACTAGAAGAGGCAGCATTTGAAACCCGCCAGATTCACACCGGTCAGGTTTCAGATCCAACAACTGGCGCTCGCGCGCTACCGCTCTACCAAACCACCGCATATGCATTTCGCGATACTAAACATGCAGCCGATCTATTTGGACTCGCAGAGCTTGGCAATATCTATACCCGCATCATGAATCCAACGCAGGATGTTGTTGAAAAGCGAATAGCATCACTTGAAGGTGGCGTTGCAGCATTACTTCTTGCATCGGGTTCGGCAGCAACAACCTTTGCAGTCTTAGCCGTTGCAACTGCGGGCGATCACATCGTCTCATCGAAGTATCTTTACGGCGGAACCTATAACTTGTTCCACTACACATTACCGACATTTGGTGTCGAAGTAACCTTTGTCGATAATCCCAATGATCCAGAGGAGTGGCGCAAAGCCGTTCGCCCAAATACAAAGGCGTTTTTCGGTGAGACTATCTCAAATCCTAACAACGATATTTTAGATATCGCTGCCGTTGCAAAGGTTGCTCATGAGAGCCATGTTCCACTCATTGTCGATAACACTGTGGCAACACCATATGTAATCCGACCTATCGAATTTGGCGCAGATGTTGTTGTCCACTCGGCAACAAAGTTCTTAGCTGGCCACGGAAACGCAGTTGTTGGCGCAATTGTGGATTCAGGTAACTTTGATTATGCACGCTACCCAGAGAAGTTTAAGAGCTTTAATACTCCCGATCCTTCCTATCACGGTCTGGTCTATGCCCAAGCCCTCGGAGTCGGTAGTGCATTTGGTGCAAACCTCGCCTACATTTTTAAAATTCGCCTGACTTTGCTGCGCGATATAGGAGCTGCCGTTAGTCCATTTAACGCCTGGTTACTTGCACAAGGTCTTGAGACTCTGACACTTCGCATGAAGCAACATTTAGAAAATGCTAAGGCCGTTGCAACATGGCTTGAGAGCCACCCACAGGTTGAGAAAGTTCATTTCTCATCCCTTGCCAGCAACTCATACAACAAACTCGCTGCTAAGTACGCACCTAAGGGCTCAGGCTCGGTCTTCTCCTTTGAAATCAAGGGTGGCATCGAGGCTGGACGCAAGTTTGTTGAAGGGTTGAGTCTGCACTCACACGTTGCAAATATCGGTGATGTGAGATCACTCGTTATTCACCCAGCATCAACGACACACTCACAGCTTTCGCCAGAGGAGTTATTGAATGCAGGAGTTAAACCTGGCCTAGTGCGTTTATCTGTAGGCCTTGAAGATATCGAGGATATTAAGGCAGATCTTGCAGATGGGTTTGCTGCAGCTAAGTAATGAGTCAAAAAGCGGAGTTAGTCACTGGGGCATGGCTTGAAAACCATGCACCCGGTGATCGACTCTTTATAAATATCGGTGATCTACTTCTAGAAGATGGTGAAACTCTAGAAGATGTCACTATCGCCTATCAAAGCTGGGGATCGTTAAATGAGCGAGGCGATAACGCCATCTTGGTCAACCACGCATTGACTGGCTGGTCAGATATTCCTGGCTGGTGGCCATCGATGGTTGGTCCGGGTCTGCCATTTGATAGCGATAAGTATTTTGTTGTATGTCCCAATGTGATTGGTGGATGTCAGGGTTCAACGGGTCCATCATCTATCGCCCCTGATGGCGCCCGCTATGGATCTCGCTTCCCATCACTGACTATTAGAGACATGGTTGCAGCAGAGGTTGCATTTAGCGATGGGCTAGGAATTAAAAAATACCAACTCGCAGTCGG
The DNA here is from genome assembly GCA_947477185.1 of Actinomycetota bacterium. Classification (GTDB taxonomy): domain Bacteria; phylum Actinomycetota; class Actinomycetes; order Nanopelagicales; family Nanopelagicaceae; genus Planktophila. The sequence continues at coordinate 3,106 of CANJTH010000069.1, read as the reverse complement.
CCCATCTCTGGGTGGAATGCGCTCTCTTGAGTGGGCAGTGCAGCTGCCACAGCGTGTCGGTGCTATCTGCACGATTGGCTCATCGGCAGTTGCAACGGGAGATCAGATCGGCACATGTTCGATTCAGATCAGGGCGATTAAAACCGACCCTCATTTTTACGGTGGGGATTATTATGACAAGGGGCAAGGCCCGATAGAGGGAATGGGAATCGCGCGCAGAATCGCTCACCTGACCTATCGCACCGAGTCCGAGATGGATGTGCGCTTTGGGCGAGAGCTCCAGGGAGATGAGACTGGTCGATACGCCGTTGAATCCTATTTAGATCATCAAGCCAACAAACTTTCCCACCGCTTTGATGCCAATACCTATATCTCACTGACCGAGGCCATGAATAGCCACGATATTGGTCGAGGACGTGGGGGAGTTGTGGCCGCACTCTCTGGCATCACAATCCCAATCGTGGCAGTGGCTATCGATAGTGATCGATTATTTCCAGTGCGCCTGCAGGCTGAGATCGCTGAGCTAGCTCCGCTAGCTGCGCCATTAGTAACGATTTCATCGCCTTTTGGCCATGATGGCTTCTTAGTCGAGGTTGAATCAGTCGGAAATGTGATCAGATCGGCGCTCGCCCTGGCTTAACCGCCTCAAAACAGTGTTTTCGATGTGCATTTACCCCTGTGGATAAAATACAATATACCTATCGCTTCAGCGCATAGCTGATAAAACCAAAGGACGAATGTGGCTGTATTTAGTGCGCTCAAAAACAAGGTCAAGAAGAAGGCCGCTAAGAAAAAGGCTGCGCCGGTAAAGAAGGCCGCTGTAAAGAAAGCGCCAGCGAAAAAGGCGGCAGCAAAGAAAGCGCCAGCGAAAAAAGTAGCCCCTGTTAAAAAAATAGCGAAGGCTGCAAAGATTGAGTTGAAAAAAACTTTAACGGCTAAAGATGTTCAAGCGATCATCGATGCTAAGCATGCAGTAACGCGCAACGCTGAGATTTTAGCCGAGCTCGAGAGCCGCGGCGTTACATCGATTAATCGAATTCCAAAGAAGGCTGATAAAGATTTAGTCGATGAGGCCCGCGCATTAGCCATTGAAATCCCAATAATTACTGAAAAACTTCATAAAGCTGGGCTTGGTAAAGCTTCACGTATCTTGAAAAAGGCTGAGTATGCATTGGTTGAAACAAAACCTGTTGCTCCAGTAGCTGGTAAGGCCGGCAAATCTGCCATTGTGAGCATCGATGGCGAAGAGGTAGAGCTAGAAGAGGTAGAGCTCGAAGATGTTGAGACGTTAATTGCAGAGGCGGTCGAACTTGTCGATGCTGAAGCAGAGGACAAGGTTCGAACGGTCACACTCTCTGATGAATCAAGCAAAGCAAAAGGCTCATTTACTCTGGCAGATTCTGAGGCAGAAGATGAAGAAGAAGATAAGAATGAGCGTGAAAAATTAAAGAAGGATTTAAGAAATGTTAACATCGTTATCGAGGCGATAAACTCAAGGATTAATAACGCCGCAACCCCGACCCGCTACGGTATTGCAGAGGCTGAATCCAAAGCGTTGACGTATAAGCAGATTCAACAGCAGTTTGAGATGAAGACCTTCACTGAAAAATCAGCAAAGACTGCCGCCGAGGCCATCACCATCGGCTCATTAAAGAATCTCGAAGATCTCCTTAACTACTTCATTGAAAAGATGAAGCACGTACAGCGTGAAATTAAATATCTTCCACCTGAGCAGACTGTTATGACTGCAGGTGCAACGGCAGACCCAGTTAAAGATTATTTAAAGCAGATTGGCCGTGTGGCCCTCCTTAACGCCGAGCTCGAGGTAGAGCTTGCAACACGTGTTGAAGTCGGTCTATTTGCCGAATCGAAGTTAAAAAACGATAAGAAGATAGACAAGAAGTTAAAGCGTGAGCTCGGGTGGCTCGTTGAAGATGGCAAGCGCGCCAAGAACCATTTGCTCGAAGCCAACCTTCGTCTAGTTGTATCCCTTGCTAAGCGATATACAGGCCGTGGAATGCTCTTCCTCGACCTTATCCAAGAGGGAAACCTTGGCCTTATCCGTGCAGTTGAGAAGTTCGACTATACAAAGGGTTATAAGTTCTCAACGTATGCCACATGGTGGATTCGCCAGGCGATTACGCGTGCGATGGCAGATCAGGCCCGCACTATCCGTATCCCTGTGCACATGGTTGAAGTTATTAATAAGTTGGCACGCGTACAGCGCCAGATGTTGCAGGACTTAGGCCGCGAACCAACTCCAGAGGAGCTGGCAAAAGAGTTAGACATGACTCCTGAAAAAGTTGTGGAAGTTCAAAAGTATGGCCGCGAACCTATTTCACTTCACACACCATTGGGTGAAGAGGGCGATAGCGAGTTCGGAGATCTCATTGAAGATAGTGAGGCCGTTGTTCCAGCCGATGCAGTCTCATTTACTCTCCTGCAAGAGCAGCTGCACTCAGTTCTAGATACATTATCTGAGCGTGAAGCAGGTGTGGTTGCAATGCGCTTTGGACTAACAGATGGTCAGCCAAAGACACTGGATGAGATTGGAAAGGTATACGGCGTTACTCGCGAGCGTATCCGCCAGATTGAATCCAAGACTATGTCGAAGCTTCGTCACCCATCTCGCAGCCAAGTCTTGCGCGATTACTTGGATTAATTCATGAGTAATGCACGCATTTTTATTAACCCGGTGAGTGGTTCAATAAAGATTATTGGAGCAGTTGATTTTGTCGATAGAGAAGGCAATATTCTTGAAACTAAAGAGAACGTGAAGTTTTGTGGCTGCGGTCTCTCGAAAGATAAACCTAACTGTGATGGCTCACACAGAGAAAAGCTGGAAAAGAAAAACTAATTAGATTGCAGAAGTTTCGACGAGTTTTTCGCTCTCATCGATAATTTTGGCGGCTACGCTCTTGAGTTTTTCAGCGTATTCCTTGCCATGATGAGCGCAAAACATGAGCTCACCACCGTTGAGAAGTACTGCCCGCACGTATGCCTGGGCTCCGCATCGATCGCAGCGGTCAAGGGCGTTAAGAGGTACTGATTCGAGCATCACTTGATCTGACATATCTCTCTCCGTTCTCGGTATTGCTTCTTCCTA
>CANJTH010000068.1:0-5959 GCA_947477185.1 Actinomycetota bacterium | reverse complement strand
CGTTAAAGGCAATCTGCTTTGCCATGAGTTGTGCTCACTTTCCTTTGATTTCAGTGGGGGCTTTATCACTCGCACCCCGAGAGTGCTAACGCCAAATCTACGGGAGGTGCTCCCAGGACGCAAAACGGGACTGGGCTAGCGGGTGATACGGGTGGACATACGGGCCTCGCGCAGGCGGCGAAGGCGTTTTACCAGCATAGGGGCGGCCTCCATGGCATCATCCCGGTCGATAAGGTCGTTGAGAAGTTGGTAATAGCGCGGGGCGCTGAGCTCAAAGAGCTCTTTAATCGCACTCTCTTTTGCCCCGGCAAATCGCCACCAGCTCGCCTCAAAATCCAGGATCCGCGACTCTAAATCACTTAAGCCGCTATGCAGTGTTGGCTCTTCCTGTGCAGACATGGGTGAAATCGTATCGGGCTGAGCGTAAAAGTGTGGGATTTAAAGCCTGTTCACTATCATCTCGATATCGCTGATTTTTGTCCATGGATTAACGATTGCAAATCGCAAAATTGCTTCTCCATTATGTGATGAGGGTGGAATAAATCCAACTTGATCGGCTAGCAATTGATCCGACCAGTTGTGATAATCCTTTGCACTCCAACCTTTACGAGTGAATGCAACGATAGATAGCTCGGGTTCACATACAAGTTCAAGATTTGGGTGTGCTCTCACTAAATCTGCAGCGGCTCGTGCAACCGTAAGTGTGTGTTCCATTGCCTCTGTATAGGCATCGGTTCCATGGGCTGCTAATGAAAACCAAAAGGGAAGTCCGCGTGTGCGACGTGTTAATTGAATTGCATAATCTGAGGGTGACCATGCACCATCTTTTAATGTATCTAAGTAAGAGGCATGCTGGGAATGTATTGCACGTGCAAGTTCTGGTTCGCGATAAATAAGTGCACAGGCATCATATGGAGCAAATAGCCATTTATGTGGATCAACAATAAATGAATCGGCCGCTTCAATTCCATCAAAGTGTGAGCGAACAGAGGGTGCACACAAGGCCGCTAAACCATATGCGCCATCAACGTGAAACCAGATTCCACGCTCATGTGCAGCGCTACCGATACCTTTTAAGTCATCAATAATTCCTAAGTTAGTAGTTCCCGAAGTCGCAACAACGGCACACACACGCTTACTCGTTGTTGCATGGAGCTCGTCAATGGCCTGTGCTACAGCACTTCCCATTAGCTTGCCATCTACGGCTGTCGAAATCTTCAAGACATCGACATCCATAATATTTGCCGCCACCACAATCGATGAATGTGATTCTTGGCTGCAAGCAATGACCCAACGTGTTGCATCGGGATGCTTCTTGCGCGCCTCGGCACGGGCAACAACTAAAGCTGAAAGATTGCCAACGGTTCCACCTTGCACAAAGACGCCGCCTGCACTTTCTGGCAGGCCAGCTAAATCCGATAGCCAGCGCAGCGCCTGGTTTTCAGCAAAGACTGCGCCTGCACCCTCTTGCCAAGAGCCGCCATACAGTGCGCTTGCACCTACCACTAAATCAAAAAGGTTTGCGTATTCACTCGGCGCCGATGGGATAAAAGCTAAGTTGCGTGGGTGATCGCTCGAGATACATGCCTTAGCTAAAACACTTGTAAAGAGTTCTAGTGCCTCATGTCCTCCTAGCCCGCGCGCAGTAATTGTGTTACCGACCTCTGTAAATAAATCCTCGGATGTTCGAGGGCCATCCAGCGGAGGGTCGTTCTTTAAGCGATCAAGACTGTAAGCCAAAACCTCGTGCGCAAGGGCCTCAACTTCGGGCGTGAACTCATGCATCTTTGGCGGCTTGTTTTACGATGTTTCGTAGCATCGTTGGAAAGACAAAGAGGTGCAATGGTGAGATTGAATACCAATACAACTGGCCACCTAATCCGCGCGGATTAAAAGTCGCCTCTTGCACGATCCGTGTCTTTCCATTCTCTTGACTCACCGTAAACTCCAACCAGGCTTTACCTGGCAGAACCATTTCAGCATAAAGCTTTAAACGATGTCCTTGTTCTAACTCTTCTACTCTCCAAAAATCTAAACTCTCTCCTACGCGTAAATAATCTGGATCACGGCGCCCACGGCGCAGACCGACGCCGCCCACCATACGATCTAATACTCCACGAGCCCACCAGAGAAAATCTGAACCGAACCATCCATGCTCTCCGCCAATACCTTCAATCTGCTTCCATACTTTTTCTATTTCGATATCGGTTACGGCTTCGCGACGATCGCGTAGGACCATCTCACCTGCCCACTCAGGATCTCCTTGGGCTTTCTGCCACGGTGCAGTTGGGCTAGTTGCATCTGACCAACGGGTTTCAACACCGTGATCAATAATCTTTGAAAGTGCCAGGTTCATGGCCGTAGTTATGTCAGTTAACCCCTCTGATGGCAGGGCAATTACATCATTGATACTTTTTGCAGGATCGGCAACGACTTCACTGATTAATGAGCCCACGAGTGGGCGTGCCAGAGCAGTTGGTACTGGAGTTACTAAACCAATCCACAAACTAGAAAGTCCAGGTGTTAATACTGGAATCTTTATAATGATACGTTTCTTTAATCCAGATACTTTCGCAAATTTCTGCATCATGTCGGCATATGTCAACACTTCAGGACCACCGATATCAAAGACTTTTCCGACTGGCTGCTTTAAAGCCGCAGCGTTCTTTAAGTAATACAGAACATCGCGAATTGCAATTGGGTGGGTGCGGTTCATAACCCATTTAGGCGTTGTCATAATCGGCAGACGATGTGTTAAGTGGCGCAACATTTCAAAGCTAGCCGATCCCGAGCCGATAATAATTCCAGCACGTAGCTCCATGACTGGTACCGATGTGCTTGCTAGCTCTGCACCGGTGCGAGCACGTGATGCTAAATGTTTACTGATCTTTGCATCGTTAGCGATTCCACCTAAATAAACAATTTGCGATACCCCAGCGGCCTCGGCCGCTTGTGCAAAATTACGGGCCATCTGCGCTTCGATCTCATCAAAATTTGGACCTAAGTTAATTGAGTGCAATAAGTAAAATGCAGTGTGGACTCCAACCAAAGCTGCATCTACATCTGCACGGTTCTCGGCGCTACCTTGGCTAATTTCAACGGCCGATGCCCACGGCTGTCCCTTTACCTTGTGCCAGTCACGCACCAGGATTCGTACATCGAATCTCTCTTCAACTAGTGCTTTGACTAAGCGGCCACCAACGTAGCCTGATGCGCCGGTAACAAGGAGCTTACGGCTTTGAATTGGAAGGCTCATGCCTCAAAGCCTAGACTTAGGCGCATGCAAAAGAGACCTGAAAAGCCACGCGTGGTTATTTTGGGCGCCGGATTTGGTGGCCTTACTGCAGCCAAGGCGATGTCGGCCTTTGCCAATGTCACACTTGTTGACCGCCATAACTTCCAGACATTTCTGCCACTCTTATATCAAGTATCAACGGCAGGCCTTGCCGCCGACCACGTTGCACACCCCGTGCGCGGCGCACTTCGCAATACAGGAGTCGCATTTCGTATGGGCTCACCAATTTCCATTGACCACAAAAATAAGTCCATAAAGCTAGATAGCAGCGAGGTTCTCGACTTTGATCATCTCGTTATCGCCCTCGGTTCTGCCACTGCCGACTTTGGCGTACCTGGAGTGCATGAATACGCTCTCGGAATGAAGAGTGTCCATGAAGCGATAACAATCCGAGCAGAAGTCATGCGCCGCTTTGAAGATTTATGCCGCTTTGAAGATGAGAGTATTTTATCAATTGCAGTCGTTGGAGGTGGACCAACAGGGGTCGAGATGGCTGGTGCATTTGCTGAATTAGTACGAGGCCCTTTAAAAAACGATCAAGCTCATGCCGCCGCACATATTGATATCTATCTGATCGAAGCTGGCCCACGATTATTGCCTAGTTTCTCAGAGAGTTTATCTGCGCGAACTAAAAAAGATCTTGAAAAACTCGGTGTGAAGATACGGCTCAATACAGCAGTAGCTGCAATCGAGCCTACAGAGATACGGATCAAAGATGGAACTTCGATTCCATCAGAGGTAACTATTTGGGCCGCTGGCGTGCAAGGTGAGCCAACGGCTGCAAAGTTAAACCTTCCACTCATAGGTTCGCGCATCGATGTTGAAAACTCACTTCAAGTAAAACACTATCCACACATCTGGGCCATCGGAGATATCGCTGGCTTTAAGGGAAAAGATGGCCGTTTCATGCCTATGGTGGCACCAGTTGCGCTGCAGCAGGGAAAATTTATTGCCCGGCAAATTGAGAGATTAATAAAAGATCAACCTCTCTTAGCCTTTAAATATTTAGATAAAGGATCAATGGCCACAATCGGCCGTCACAAAGCAGTTGTAGAGGTAAAGAGATTTAAACTCGTAGGAATCCCGGCCTGGTATGCATGGCTATTTCTTCACTTGTTCTATCTATTAGGCGGGCGAAATAAAATTGGCACCCTAGCCGACTGGACGTGGAACTACCTCACCTTTGATCGCGGCAATAGACACATTATGGATTCGGTTTAATGCCTCAATATATCCAGCTGCGCGGTCACGAGATTTATTGTTACGAATGGGATAACGATGGTGAGGCCGTTGTTTTATTACACGGTGGTTTGAGTAAGACCTCGAGCTGGGACTACATCATGGTTCCCCCGCTTGAAGATGATTTCCATATCTTCGCCTATGACCGCACCGCCCATGGTTTTACTGGAGATCAAGTTGGCAGTTTGCACTTTGATTTTCAAACTCGTGAGGCAATTGCATATTTAGAAGATGTTGTTAAAGTCCCGGCCCATTTAATTGGCTGGAGCGATGGTGGCAATATCGCTCTGATGGTTGCGATTAAGCGCCCCGATCTCGTTAAATCGATTGTGGCAATCGGTGCGAACTTTCATTTCAGTGGTGTGCCACAGCCCTTTGGCGAGCCTGAAATCTCACCTGAAGATCAAGCTGAATACAACTTAATCTCTCCCGATGCTCCACATACGCTACTTGAAAAAGCTACTCGTATGAATGCTATTTGGGCTAGTGAGCCAACGTTGACCACTACTGATCTTGTAACAATTCAGTGTCCCGTACTCGTTCTTGCTGGTGATGATGATGTCATCAGTCACCACCACACCATCGAACTATTTGAGGCGCTTCCACTTGGTCAGTTAGCGATTATTCCCGGCACATCTCATTTTGTAATGAAGGAAAAACCAGATCTCATGAACGCTGTAATTGTGCAATTTCTGGAGGATTTAACTTATCCTTTTACTAAAATGCCAATACGGCGAACTAACAATCAACCGTAGTAATTTTCCCACTCGTAACATCATAAATAGCACCACCCACAACAACGCCATCATTTAATAATGGGTATGAGCGCACGCGGTTCACATCTGTAATGAGAGCTGCTCTTTGATCGCTCACGGTTCTAAACTCAAGACTGCGAGTATCTACGCCATGCTCTTTTTGAATTAAGGCGTGAATATCTGCCTCTTCGCCCATAGCCATACGGCAGTTAGTGTGGGGCATAATCAAGATTCGCTTAACTCCAAGCAGATAGGTTGCCAAAACCAACGTACGTAAAACATCCTCCGTCACGCGCGCACCAGCATTACGCAAAATCTTGGCATCCCCTGATTTCATCCCAACGACTGATAACGGGTTAATGCGTGAATCCATGCAGGTGACAATTGCTAAACCTCTTTGGGCAACACCTGTTAGCTCTGAATATTTAAAGGATTTTATATAATCATCATTTGCAGCCAATGCATCGGCGAACTCATCACGCGGAAAGTGAGACATCGATCTTCCTTTCCTTGAAAACTTACGAGCCCCCCGTCAGGATTGAACTGACGACCTGCGCATTACAAGTGCGCTGCTCTACCACTGAGCTAGAGAGGCCTACGTGCTAACACGTATCGATCTTTCGACCAGCGGCAATTATGGCAGTCCAAGGGCGAAATACAAAAATGAAGT
>CANJTH010000067.1:0-6245 GCA_947477185.1 Actinomycetota bacterium | reverse complement strand
CTCTTTATTCCGATGGGTGCAAGTCGCGCCGTACGCATACAAGGTGCCTATGTTTCAGAGCGCGAGATAGAGGCCGTTGTAGGCCACGTTAAGAAACAGTTGAAGCCAAGGTATCGAGATGATGTGACCGCACCCATGAGCCATCCTAAGATGGTCGATAAAGAGATCGGTGATGATTTAGATATTCTCTGTCAGGCCGTTGAGCTAGTTGTCGGCACACAGTTTGGATCTACATCGATGCTCCAACGAAAACTGCGAATCGGTTTTGCAAAGGCAGGTCGCTTAATGGATCTGATGGAGTCACGCGGAATCGTTGGTCCATCGGAGGGCTCTAAGGCGCGCACCGTCATGGTCAAACCCGATGAACTCGATTCGGTGCTGGCAACCCTTCGCAACTACTGATCTGGGTTGTTACCCCAGTCAATTAATCTAAATTTCACCCATAATTCTCATACCTGCCCCTATCGCCCCTAGGCACTCATTCTCTAGAATTAACTGTTAAACCCGCAGTTTTAGACTCTTAGGAATTTCATCATGACACTTGGTTCATTGATAGCTAAGGCGCGCAAGGATGCCGGCTGCTCTATCGACGAACTCGCTGAAGCCACAAACCTTCGGGCGACACTACTTCGCGAGATAGAAAAAGATGATTTCTCTCATTGCGGTGGAAATACATATGCAAGGGGACATGTCCACAATATTGCAAAGGCGCTCAAAGCCGATGAAAGAGAGCTTGTGCGTATCTTCGATGAGGAGCAGGGTACTGAAAAACGTACCATCCGCGATTTATTAGTTGAAAACTCTGTGATGCGAAGCCCAGATCAAAAACGAAAAATATCTCGTAAGGCTTTGCTTGTAATCTCAGTTGCATCTCTTGGTATCGCCGGTATCGCCCAGATCGTTATCTCTAAAGTTTCAAGCATCGATAGTGCGGTACCAATCGTTAGCGCATCACCAACGCCAACAGATGCCCCTATTGCAAATGTGTCGCCATTGGCTCAACCCACTGCGCAGAGTTCATTTTCAACTGGTACTGGAGTCAGCGTAATTGTGAGTGCGGTGCGAGCTAAGAGCTGGTTATTTGTCACAGATGCATCTGGGCGAACACTCTTTAGTGGACAGATCTCTACGGGTTCATCCCTGAGTTTTACTGCCGATACTCGTTTAGATCTTAAAGTTGGCAATGCTGGGGGAGTCGATCTGCAAGTAAATGGAAAGAAAATCGCATCAATCGGTGTAGATGGCGCTGTAGTTAGCGTGTCGTACGGAGTTGATTCATAACCCGCTACGATTTGCCAAATGAAGCGCACCGTTGCCGTTGTCACTCTAGGGTGCTCACGAAATGAAGTTGACTCTGAAGAGCTGGCTGGCCGATTGGCCGCCGATGGATGGACCTTAGTCGATGATGTCGAAGCGGCCGAAGTTGCATTAGTAAATACATGTGGTTTTATTGAATCGGCTAAGAAAGACTCTATCGATGCCTTATTAGAGGCAAATTCGCTCAAAGGTCATGGCACAACACGCGCAGTTGTTGCAGTTGGATGTATGGCAGAGCGCTATGGACAAGAGCTAGCAAGCGCCCTTCCAGAGGCCGATGCGATTCTAGGCTTTGATGATTACAAAGATATCTCTGCCCGCCTTCAATCAATCGTTGCCGGAAATAAACATGTTCCCCATATTCCACGGGATCGCAGAGCGCTTTTGCCGATCGCCCCAGTCGATCGCGCCGATAATCGGGGCAGCGAGGAGTTCACACGCAAGCGTTTAGGAAGTGCCCCATGGGCACCACTTAAAATCGCTTCAGGCTGTGATCGTCGCTGCTCATTTTGTGCAATCCCGTATTTTCGTGGCGCTTTTGTCTCTCGTCGCCCACACGAGATTATGGATGAGGCGCGATGGCTAGTTGCCAATGGAGTCAGCGAACTATTTTTAGTAAGTGAGAACACCACATCCTTTGGAAAAGATTTAGGTGATTTACAGTTGATGGAAAAAATTCTGCCAGAGATCGCTGCAATCGATGGCGTGGAGCGAGTGCGCTTATCTTATTTGCAACCTGCCGAGATGCGTCCCACCTTGATTCAAGTGATGATTGCAACGCCAAAGAGTGTGCCTTACTTTGATCTATCCTTCCAACATACAAGTCCAACGGTTTTACGCCGTATGCGCCGCTTTGGAGATAATGAAAAGTTTTTACATCTTATTAATCAAATTCGCGTGCTCGCGCCGCAGGCTGGAATTAGATCTAACTTTATCGTTGGATTTCCAGGAGAGACGCAAGAGGACTTTGATGAGCTTGCCACTTTTATTACCCAAGCCAAGTTAGATGCTGTAGGAGTCTTTGGATACTCTGATGAAGATAATACTGAGGCGTTGAATATCTCTGGCAAAATCGCGCCCGAGGTAATCGCCCAGCGTTTGGAGAGTTTATCTTCCTTAGCCGATGAGATGGTTTCTAATCGTGCAGCCGCACGTATTGGGGAGACTATACGTGTATTAATTGAGGATTCAGAGCTCCAAGAGGGACGTGCTGGCCACCAAGGTCCAGAAGTAGATGGATCAACTACTTTCATAGGCACAGATTTTAAAGTGGGACAGTATGTTGATGCAGTGGTCATTGACTCTATGGGCGCCGACTTAGTGGCTAAGCCCATATGAGACTCCCGGGCTTTATAACTCCAAACTTTATAACCCTTGCCCGCCTGCTCTTGGTTCCAGTTGGTGTTTATACATTATTTAAAAATGGTGGCAATGATCCGACCTGGCAGTACATCTCGTGGATTGTATTTTTTCTTCTCGGTCTTTCAGATATCGCCGATGGCAACTTAGCCCGCAGCCGCAATACAATCACTGAGTTCGGCAAGTTTCTAGATCCAGTGGCCGATAAGGTCATGATCGCTGCGGCAATGATCTCTTTATCGATCTTAGATCGCCTGCCATGGTGGATTACGATTGTTATATTGCTGCGCGAAGTTGGAATTACTCTCTTTCGACTATCGATTATTAAGCGCGGGGTGATTGCAGCCAATAAAGGCGGCAAGATTAAATCAACCTTCCAGAACTTCGGAGTTGGCTTCTATGTACTTCCCCTTAGCTCAAATCTCTACTGGTTCCGTGATGGCTTCATGGCAGTTGCCATTGCTTTGACTATCGCAACCGGCTTTTATTATGTACAGTCGGCATTTAAATCAGGTAAGTAGGGATACATGACGCTTTCATCAGAAATCATCGCACTTGCAACTGAGATTATTGAAACCTTGCGCCAGCGCAATGAAACTCTCAGTACTGCAGAATCACTCACGGCAGGTGCTGTCAGTTCGGCCCTTGTTACAATCGCTGGAGCATCTGATGTCTTCGTAGGCGGAATAACGGCCTATCGCGATGAGATCAAGATTTCGCATTTAGATATCGACCCAGCGTTAATCGCCAAACACTCATCCATTAGTGAACAGTGTGCTATTGAAATGGCCAAGGGTGCGATGAAATCATTTGGCACAACGTGGGCGATTAGTACCACTGGGGTTGCCGGCCCTAATCCATTAGATGGACATCCAGTAGGGGCAGTATGGGTAGCTATTGAGGGACCGGTATCTCAAACTATTGAATTAGCCTTATCAGGAGAGCGTGAATCTGTGCGAAACGCGACTACAGCCAGCGCGATAGCCACATTTGCGCGTATCCTTAGACAAGGAAGTTAAGGAGGGTATACCTATGGTTCTAGTTCGTGAGGCCGTTGGTCTTACCCTTCGCGCTGCCCGCACATCTCAGGGACGCACCCTGCGAGATGTTGCCCGCGCTGCCCGAGTATCCCTTGGCTACCTCTCTGAAGTTGAGCGCGGCCAGAAAGAGGCATCCTCTGAGCTTCTCAATGCGATCTGTATAGCCCTTGGTCTACAACTCTCAGCTGTATTTAGCGATGTTTCAATCGAGCTAGCAAGCCACGAGAGCGTAACTCTTACCGTTGTCGATGCCGCTTAATAAGTACGCACCACAAGCAAACACGCACCGCCGCACACAGAGTGCGATTCTAACTGGGACAAAAAACCTTATTGCAACCGTTGGTCTTGCCAAGATGTCCATGATTGAAATCGCTGACACATCCGAAGTCTCTCGTGCCACCTTATATAACCATTACCGCGACAAAGAGAGCGTAATCGCAGCGTTGTGTGAATCTGAGTGCGCACGTTTGATTGCGATAGCACAGAGTGCTCCTAATGCAACCGATGCACTCGAACTTCTCTCCATTCAGATTTCAACCGATGCCGCCCTTGCCCATATGCGCACACACGATCCGGCGCCGCTTACTTTAGCTATGGCTGCAACAACTCACCCCTTATGGAACAACCTATGCGATGTGATTGCAGTTATTTCAGGTAGCCAAGTTTTAGCCGATCTAGCGCTACGTTGGCTAGTTGGTCAGGTACTTAATCCATTAACACCCGATGATTCCCGACTGCATGCAGAGCTGCTTATATCCCGTGCGAATATCTGATTTACGTGAGCGCCTCACGCTTTCATTTGGCGCAGGTTCACATTTTCCCGTAGACATTGCACTCTCAGAGCTTGGTAGCAAAACAGTTAATGAGGCGCTGGAGGCCGGCTTTGAGGCCGATGAGATTTGGAGAGCGGTATGTAAAGCTCACCCAAAAGAGACTGAAAAATATAAGTATTGATGATGAAACTTGCAATAACGCTGAGGCAAACAGATAGTTCACACCCACCGCTAGTTCTCATTCATGGTCTGGGCTCGGCAGCAACGGCCTTTAAACCGATCATTGCCGCACTGTCGCAATCTTTTCGGGTCATTACCGTGGATCTTCCAGGCCATGGAGATAGCCCCTATTTCAAGGGCCAAGTGATGGAGCCCAAGTCATTGGGTAGCGCCATCTTTGATGCCATAGCAAGTGAGTATGGAGTCGAGAGCTTTCACGTTGCCGGCAACTCGTTAGGGGGATGGATCGCACTTGAAATGGCTGCAGCCCAGCCCAATCGCATCCTTAGCCTTACAGGTCTTGCACCAGCGGGTCTTTGGCTTGTGCCTGCGCAAAAGCGCGAGATGAAAGAGGCGAGGTCGTATTACTTAGCACGCTTATTTAAACCCCTTATTCGTATCGGACTTCACTCAAAGTTACTGCGATGGATTGGCTTTGCAACTGTGAGCCCAAGGTGGCAAGAGTTAAGTTATGAGACCTGTTTTGATGCCTCATATGCAATGCTCAACTGCCCTGGTTATTTCCCTGCATGGGATGGAATGCTCACACATCGCTTTGATAGACATGTTCTGCCAACAGTTCCTGTAACAATTCTCTTTGGCGATAGCGATAACACCTTGCCATACCCAATCTCACAGGAGCGCACATTAGCCCCGGCACATTGCACCTGGCTTACTATCGATAACTGCGGCCATGCACCTATGTGGGATTATCCCGAAATGATGGTTACGATTATTAAACAGGTTGCTAGCACATAACCTCTAGAACCCAAGGGCTCTTACCGGTCGCTTCGATTAATTCGCATTTAAATTCTGTAGAGACAATTACTCTGAGTTCGTGGGGATTAGTCGGAGCACTCTTTGATAGTAGAAGTAATCGCGTGACTTCACCCCGAGTCTTTTTAGACATATGTGTGATTACTTTCTTAACTCCATCAACCTCTGTGAAAACTTTAATCTCCACACACTTATCTACCGGGGGAGTCCAGACGCCTTGGTAGGTCGAAGAACGGCAATCAATAATTAAATCAGCCTCAATCGCATCTAGCGCCCTAGTAATTGGCTCGCGCATTTTTTTAGTTTTAATCTTCTCCTTGTACGGCTTAATCTGATCAAGCGGGCGAAGAACTCCGTATTTCGCTGAAATTATGGCAAGGGATTCCTGCGCACGCCCTTGGGCAGATGTGGTCAGGCTCGACCAACCCAGGGCGCTATAGAGGACTCCGGTATAAACCAAGATCGCCGCGGCTGGCTCTGCCGCCTTTTTCTCACTAGGCGGCAGCAGGATCAGCATGGGGGCAAGTATGAGCCCCGCTCGCACTGGCGACACGCTCAAACTTGTCAGTGGCACCTGCTAACTTTCGAACAGGTGTTCGGTTATCCTAACGCTGTACAACCAGAGCGGTTCCACCTTCCGCGCTCACTTTGCCCACACCCACTGTGGCAAGGCGTGAGCTCCGTCGGTGGGTCTCCGTACCTTCTGGGCCAGACCCAAACGAATTGCCAGTAAGGCAAGACGTTCTATCGAAAGGAAAGT
>CANJTH010000066.1:0-6342 GCA_947477185.1 Actinomycetota bacterium | reverse complement strand
GCCGGAGGCTAATTTTTACGCCCATCCAATTAATGGACTCCATGCAATCGTTGATCTAGATGCAGAAGAGTTAGTGGCCCTTGAGGATAATTCTGACGTTCCAATTCCACAAACCCCTGGCCCATACCGTGAATCACAATCCGAACCAACAGTAAAACTCAAAGAGCTCATGATTCACCAACCTAATGGCCCATCTTTTAGCATTGAAGGCTGGAAGATCAATTGGGAGCGTTGGTCTTTACGTATTGGCTTTGATCAGCGGGAGGGTCTTGTCATACATGATGTTAATTTCAATGATGAGGGTAATCTTCGTAAAATTGCTCATCGCCTATCGATTGCCGAACTAGTCATCCCTTACGGAGATCCCAGCCAGGGTGCCTACCGCAAAAATGCTTTTGATACTGGTGAATATGGACTCGGAAACTTCACTAACTCATTAACACTGGGCTGTGATTGTCTGGGCGAAATTCTCTACTTAGATGTCAGCGTTACTGAGGGTGATGGACAGGTGCGCACCATTAAAAATGCAATCTGTGTGCATGAAGAAGACTTTGGAATCTTATGGAAGCACACCGATGTCGATGGTCATACCGAGGTACGCCGAGGCCGACGTTTTGTGGTCTCATCGATTGTCACCGTAAATAACTACGAGTACGGCTATTTCTGGTACTTCTACCAAGATGGCTCCATTGAGTTTGAAGCTAAGTTAACTGGAATTGTTTTAACCCTGGCAGACACGCCTGGTGTGGATCACCCATCGGCGACCGAGTTAGAGCCTGGCTTATGGGCGCCGTATCACCAGCATATTTTATGTGCACGAATTGATCTCGATATCGATGGCACCGAAAACAGCGTGGTTGAAGTTGAATCCTTTGCTCACCCAATCGGTGAGAAGAATCCTTACGGGGGAGCCTACGAAACGCGTGAGACTATTTTAGCCAGTGAGAAAAAGGCACAGCGATTAATCGATCCAATGACGAGCCGCTTCTGGAAGATAATAAATCCCAGTAGAAAAAATCATGTTGGTCATAGTGTTGGCTACAAATTAATTCCGGGTCATACGACTTTTCCATTAGCACTTCAAGAGTCGGTCTTAGGCAAGCGTGCTGGCTTTATGTATCAACACTTATGGGTAACTCCTAATAAAGATCAAGAGCGCTATCCTGCCGGTGATTATCCATTCCAACACGATGGTGGTGCGGGATTGCCAGAGTGGACCGCCGCCGATCGATCAACTGAAAATACCGATGTAGTGATGTGGTACGTATTTGGAACAAATCACATTCCACGCACAGAGGATTGGCCAGTAATGCCAGTTGAACGTACAGGTTTTCATTTAAAGCCCAGCGGCTTCTTTCGACGTAGTCCAGCGATGGATGTTGTAGCTTCAGAGCCGCTCGACCCTCAATGTCACTAAGACGAGTTCGGGCCTATGCAAAGGCGGCGCACTTTGGCCCCACGATTCTTATCACCGGTATTTCATTTGTACTTGCTATGCGACTTTGGTGGGAGGGCCCTGCATATCTAATCGCCTTTACTGTATTTCTCGGTCAGTTAATAATCGGCTGGAGCAATGATATTTATGATTACGGCGATGATCTAAAGCACGCACGGCTAAATAAACCTCTCGTTGCCGGCACAATTATGGTTGAGCAGCTTCGTAAAGCTACATTTATTCTCTTACCAATCGCCGTAATCGCTAACCTGATCGGACCTTTGGGCCTTAAGGGTGGCTTGGTTTACCTGCTCGGAGTTGGTTGTGGAATTGCATATAACTTCTACTTTAAATTCTCTCCCCTCTCCCCATTGCCCTATGCCGTGGCATGTGCGGCTCTGCCGGCATCGATTTTCTATGCCACCGATCGAACTCCACCGATGTGGGTATTGGCCGCCGGTTCGATGCTTGGCGTTGCCTTTCATTTTCTTAACGTCATTAAGGATCTAGCCCACGATAGAGAGAGTGGTATCGGTGGTCTTCCACAGCGTTTAGGTAAGAGAGCCTCTAGCGCGATCGCTCTTGTATTAGCGATTGCAACAGGGATGCTATTTCTCAGCAACCCTGTGAGCAGAGATCTATCATCGATCGAATTTAATTACAGCTCTGCCTTTATCGTTGGGGGAGAACGTCCGGTAAATGTTAATATGCCAAGTGGATATTCAAGAGAGGTACCAGCACCGCTATTAATCGATCTGCATGGATACAGTGGCACTAGTGAGAGTCAGCTTCGTTTTTCCTTATTGGCAGCAGCTACACAAAAGCGCGGTGTAATTTACGCAGCCCCCGATGGTCTACTAGATTCTCAAGGCAATCAATTCTGGAACGCTTCAAAGGCCTGCTGTAATTTCAACAATAATCCAGTTGATGACGTGGCATATATTCAATCTCTCATCGATGAGATTTCTAGCAAAGTATCGGTTGATTCCAAGCGAATCTATCTCTTTGGTCACTCTAACGGCCATTTCATGACATATAAATTTGCATGTTCACGTCCAGAGAGCGTTGCTGCTATTGCCGGCCTTGCCGGAGCAATGGATAGTGATGTAGCAACATGTGCTCCGAGTGCGGCCGTAAATGTCCTGCATATCCATGGCACAAGTGATGCAACGATTCTCTATGACGGTGGATCTCTATTTGATAATTTATATACAAGTGCAGCCACAAGTGTTAAAAGGTGGGCACAGATTGATAAATGTTTGACGAGCCCACAAATTGGAGCAGCCTTTGATCTGATAAGCACCCTTGATGGTGCTGAAACAACTCCTACGATTTATTCCTGCCCACGAACAACGGTGGAGCTCTGGAGTATTAATGGTGGTGCCCATAGCCCTGATATAGGTGAGAGCTCTGCGCTAAAAATAGTTGACTGGTTTCTAGCCCACCCTAAGAAATAAGTATCTATTAATCAGTGTAGTTAACTATGGCCAGACACATTTCATCACGGGTACCTTCACCCCAAACAACGTAATTGGGAGTCAGATTCTTAAACTCTGGCAGGAGAGCCCGCAGGCCAATATCAAATGTGCAGGTTACTTTCAATTTATCCCCAGGCATCGCAAGTATCGGATTTTTGAGCCAATCAGTTGTTTGGTTATCGAAATCCCAAATTGGACGGTTCATGATGACCGAGGCATTGCTAGTGCTCGCTTGGGTATATGTGACGCTGATGTTTTTACCTAGCTGGTGCATGTGTCCGGTAACTCCATAAATTTTAATGGGATAACGAATAGTCGTTGTGCACTCAGATACTGGGCTAGGAATGGGGTTGAGTGCATTCTGGCCACAAATAAATGACAATCCACGGGCTTGAAGTGCTCCCTTATCAGATGTGCGATTGGCTAAATCAATTAAAGCCGCCTCTCGTTTGCACAGCGGCCCCGACTCTTGCGGGGAGCATGCTACTTCGACAGGTGCAGCGATTAGAAGTGTTTTCAATGTATCAACACTTGTAGTTGCAAGAGAGAGTGAGAGCTTCATAGATGCTAGATTTTTACTTGGAGAAACTCCAGGCATGACATGAAAATGTGACTGCAAAATAAATTGATCTCCAGCAACAACCTTCATTCCAGTACCAGCTGGATAGGCCTTGAAGTTTCCACCTGGTGCCCAAAAAGATACCCAACTAGATGGTGATGCCGCCGAAAATGCGCTAGCCCCAGGAATTCCAGTGTCACCAAAACATGACCATCCAGCTTCGCTACTCTCTTTATCAAGGGCCTGGGTGGTAGCTACGTTTGCTGCCTCTACTTTGTAGAGAATTCCGTGGTGTGAGACCTTTAAATTATCTGGCTCAATCGAAACTGACTGGAGAAAGATATCTTTATCAAATTTTGGATCGAGAAGGAAACATCGATACTCATCACTACCACCTTGTGGAGGGGTTGGAAGATATGAAGGGGTAGCAAGTATCACCTTACTTGCAGGCGCTGCCGGCTCCTGAATAGGTGTGCCACTTGCCTTGACGGCTTTTAAGGATTTCGCAACAGTTAATAGTTGGGAATATGTAATTCCACCGATTACCTGCACCTGAATTTCGGTGCGCTTTAAGCCTTTGGCTGCCTTATTAGTAAAGATTACATAGCCACCAACGCGTGCGATATCGGCCGTAGTGCATTTATTAGCTGCGGCCGGTTTAGTTGGGTCGCAGTAGACATATAACTTAGCTTTTACCCCATTTATTACAACGTCTTTGAGCTGCTTGGATAGGCCCGGGTCTGAGCATTTAACCCCTGCGGTGGTCTCCATAATCTCGAGGTAGCGCTTAGTGCCACCGTACTTTGCATAGAGCCATGGCTCATTTGTATCTCCACAGGAAATTAAATCAAATGCGCTTGTTGCCAAACCTAGAGTTTTACTTGGCTTATAAACCGTGTACGTCAGAGATGTTTGGGCATCGGCGTACTTATCATTTGAGCCTAAGGCAGGTGTTGCACATAGAGCGATAAATAGTGCGGCGATGATAAATGCAAAGGCTTTCTTCATGCTTTAATCCTAACAAATCTTGTGAAATCAGTAGGATGGAGAGCCTCATGAGAGCTAAAACAGGATTAGTTAAAAGGTTTATCGCTCTCTTTAGCGAGCGGCGAACATGGGTCAGACAGATCGCTGTTGCGGGTTTAGCCGGGGCTACCTCCTGGCTAGTCGGAGATTTCCTTATCAATGATGGCGGCGTTGTCGCTGCGATTGTATGCACCTTATCTATCCGCATCTCTTTGCATAAATCACTGCGTGAGGGCTTTGGACAGATAGTTGGTACAGCCATTGGGGCAAGCGTTGCACTCACTGCGGTCACACTCTTTAACTTTGGATTTATATCAGTTGGTATCACGATTATTATGTGCGCCGTTATTTCGCGCGCCCTTCACTTAGGCGAAGTTGCATCGGTCAACGTTCCGGTGACTGCACTCATTGTTATCGGTCCAGGTCTATCTGAAAGCACCGCCTTTAACCGATTGGGTTCAACGCTAATAGGTGCAGCAATTGCAATCCTCTTTTCATATTTCTCTCACCCTAAGACCCCCGTTGGACGTTCAATCGAACAGATAGCAACGGTCAGTGCGAAGGCGGCAGCTCTCCTTGCACTCATGTCTGAAGGAGTTGCAACTGGATACACTCAAAAAGAGGCTGGCAACTGGTTAGCCAAGGCACGTCTATTGATCGAAGAGATTCCAGCTATTCGTGCACAATCAGTTGAGGCCCGCGGACATGCACGGTGGTTTCCAACGGCTAAAAAAGATGAGGCCGAGGAGATTTATATTGAAGGTATCGCCCTCGAACATACGGTCGTGCAGATTCGCACCATCGCCCGCACATTATTTGATTCAGCTGTTAGCGGCGGTATTGCAGATTCAACTCAAAAAGCGATAGCCGTTGCACTATCGGCTGCAAGCTATGCCATCTCTTCAAAATTTGACGATGATGGCATCAGTGCCGATGATTCACATCAGAGTGCAACAACGGATGCACGTGAGGCAAGTTCTGCCCTTGCCGAATCTCTCATAGGCGATGCCAAGGATGCCGATCAGGAACAGATTGTTCGCGGACTTTCAATGGTTGCAAATATCGATCGAATCGCTGACTCACTCGATCAAAACTCCCCAGCACTGCGAGATGTCATCACACCGGATGAGCCTGCAAAGGATAAGGTTTTAGGGATCTCAGTTCGCAGCCAGCTCGCACGATTAGGAAAGAGAATCTCTAGGCGAGTGCGAAAGATCCTAGGCAAGTAAGACTTGTTTGAGAGTGCCAATGAGAGATTGGTTCAGCAATAACGGCTAATCTAGGCAAATGGTTTTTGCCCGCTCAGCCCTTGAAACAATTAATGATCTGCGCACCGGCGGTGCAACACCAGCATCTCTTGCCGCCGATGCCCTTAATCGAATTGAAGAGATCGATGCAACGGGCTACGAGCTCAACTCGATATTAGCCCTTGCACCAAAAAATGATGGCAAGGGCTTTAATCCCGATTCACCCCTTGCAGGTCTGCCGATAGTTATCAAAGATAATATCGAAGCTATTGGTCTTCCTGGCACTGCAGGCTCCACCGCATTACTTGATCATCTGGTGCTGAAGGATTCACCGTTAGTAGAGCGCTTGCGCGCAGCCGGTGGCAACATCATCGCATCGACAAATTTATCCGAGTGGGCAAATATTCGTTCGACCTCATCAACTAGCGGATGGTCGGCCGTTGGTGGATTAACTGCAAACCCTTGGATTCATAAACATAGCGCCGGTGGCTCTTCATCTGGATCAGGGGCAGCAGTTGCCGCAGGTTTAATTACCTTAGCCGTTGGAACTGAAACCGATGGTTCGATTATCTGCCCAGCCTCCCTTAACGGCTGCGT
>CANJTH010000065.1:0-6483 GCA_947477185.1 Actinomycetota bacterium | reverse complement strand
CATGAGAGAAAAGATCCAACGGCGCGAAAGGCCAATAGAGCCACAGTAACTGCGGCAAATAAACGGCGAATCGCTTTAATCATGTGCTAAAAATACTCGCTATTGCTCGAAATTTCTCTAGATAGAAGCTAGGGCTAGATTGATGTCGTTCCAAAGATCATCAATGTGCTCACAGCCAACCGATAGTCGAATGAGCTGCTCGGGCACTGAAGCGCTCTCCATCGGCCATCGGCGACGGCGCTCCCACAGTGATTCAACACCTCCAAGGCTGGTTGCATGGGCAATCAACTTCGAAGATTCACATACTTTTTGCGTCTGCTCGGCCGTGCCATCTACCTCAAAGGAGATGATCGCCCCAAAGCCGGGATAGCGCACGCGAGTAATCTTTGGATGAGAGCCAAGTTTTGCAACAAGGCCTTGAGCGTTCTCCTGAGACTTATAAAAGCGCAGTGGGAATGTGCGCAGGCCACGAAGTGCCAGCCAACTCTCAAATGGCCCTGGAATAGAGCCGTTAAAGCTGCGTGCATCGTGGAGTCGCTTGAGAAGGGCAGGATCATTTGTAGAGAGTGATCCCATGAGTACATCACTATGGCCAGAGAGAAACTTAGTTACAGAGTGCATAACAATATCTGCACCCATTGACAGTGGAGTCTGCACAAGAGGTGTTGCAAAAGTGTTATCGACTCCTACTCCAATTCCGAGTTTCTTAGCTGCACCAATTAACGTTGTTAAATCTGCGACATCTAAACCTGGATTAGTCGGGGATTCAAGCCATACCAAGGCCGCACCTTTCATCGCATCGATGACTGAGTGTGTATCGAGCACGTCAACAAAGCGAACCTCTAAACGTCCACTCTCATGAAAAGAGTTCAGTAAAACCATCACTCCGCTATATCCCTGATTAGATGCAACAACGGGTGCACCTACTGGCAGAATTGAAAAGACTGCACTAATCGCCGCCATTCCAGATGAGAAAACTAAAGTTGATCCACCTTCAAGGGCCCCGATAGCCTCTTCAAGTGCGCTCCACGTTTGATTCCCATATCGTCCATAACCAATCTCCCCACCTGCATGAAAGGTCGAAGTTAAAACTACTGGCGGATTAAGCGCACCATCGGGTGTCAAACTAGGTCGACCTGCTGTGATCGCCGTTGTTTCTGGGTGTTGGTTCATGGACTAAGCCTAATACTTTGAAAGCACAGCCATTGCCGCGTTATGTCCTGGCACTCCACTGACTCCGCCGCCACGAATGGCGCCTGCACCACATATAAAGATGCGGGGATCATCGGTTTCGACGCCCCAGCTTGGTGCAGAACCATCTTCACGAAATGGAAAGTGTAGATCGCGATGGAAGATATTTCCGCGGGGTAAACCAATCTCCTGCTCAATATCAAGTGGAGTCTTAACCTCAATACCTGCAATTAAATCTTCGATGGGTTCGGCTAAATATTGATTAAATGATGCAAACGCTGATTCCAGGGCTGCCTCACGCGCCGATTCATTATCGGCATCAAAGAGCGTTGCAGGGGTATGCAAACCAAAAAGAGTCAGAGTGTGATATCCCAACTCAGCAAGCTCAGGGCTAAGAATTGAGGGATCACTCAATGTGTGGCAATACATTTCAATCGGCAAAACTGTGGGCATGTGACCACTCTGAGCAGCCCTAAAAACTCCCTCGCACTGTGAAAAACTCTCGTTGGCATGGAATGTTCCGGCGAAGGCTAAACGTGGATCTATACCGGATTTAAGTTGCGGTAAGCGCTTTAGTAAAATATTAATTTTCATCTGTGCGCCATCAAGGCTCTTAGGTTTATCCAATCCTCTTAAAGCCGCCAAAGTTTGCGGTGCAGCATTTGATAGGAGATACGAGGCGCGTACCTGCCGACCGTTTTCGGTTGTAACCCTGATTCCTTCACTATCACTTTCAACTTTAACCACAGGCTGGTTTACTTCGATTTCAACTCCAGCCTCTCGCGCTACTCGCTCAAGCTCGCTCACAAGTGCACCCATGCCACCCTTTGGAACTTTCCACTCCCCCGTGCCATTGCCCATAAGGTGATAGAGAAAACAGATATTTGATTGCAGCTCAAATGCTGAAGCAAAAGTTCCGATAAGTGCGTCGGTTAATACAACACCCCGTACTAAATCATCAGTAAAGCGCTCTGTGATTATTTCACCAATTGGTTTTTCTATCATGTAATCCCAGACATCTGGCAATGCAATCAATTCTTGCAACTCACTGCGTGTCATCAGAGGCTTAAGTAGCGTGGGTGCAATGCGCTGGGCAAATTCAGCTATCTCTCCATAAAATCTCTGCCAGGCCTGGCTTTCATGGCCAGTTGAATCAAGGCGATTAAATGACTCTTGAGTTCTTGCATCCCACACTCGAGAAACTAACAGCCCCTCACTCTTACCCTCGCGCTCATACGGTGTGTAACTTGAAATATTACGAGAGATACATTCAATGCTTAGTCCTAAATCCTTAACTATTGAATCGGGTAATAGAGAGACAAGGTATGAGTAGCGTGAAATCCGAGCATCAAAGCCCTCAAAGGCGCGAACACTTGTTGTGGCTCCCCCAATTTGCGGGTTAGCCTCCAGAATACGAACTTTTTTGCCGGCACGAGCTAGATAGGCCGCGGCAACTAAACCATTATGACCTGCGCCAATGATGATGACATCGCAGTCATTGGTGCTCATTACAGTGTGTGAACTATGCGATCAATTGCCTCAGTAATAATCTCTGGACTTGTAGCAAAGTTAAGTCGCACATACTGCGAACACTGCGCCCCATATGAGTGCCCTGGATTAAAGGCTACTCGTCCCTTTTCTAAGAGAGTTTGCGTTGGATTCTCACCTAGATTCAGGCTTTCAAGATCGAGCCAAGCTAGATAACTATTGTGGGGAATATGGTAATTAACGCTTGGTAATTTAGCTGCGAGTAAATCGCGGATGAGAAAGCGGTTGTGATCAAGCTGCTTAATGACTGAATCAAGCCATACACCACCTTCGGCGAATGCAGCTGCCGACGCAAAGGCACCTAGAATCGAGGCTCTGAAGTGAACTGCCATAGGCATCTCATCTAACTTTATTTTTATGGCATCATTGTGCGAAACAATTATTGCGCATTTTAATCCTGCAATATTCCAACCCTTAGAGGCCGCTGTAATAGTGATACCAACTTCGCGTGCGTTCTCACTAATCGTTAAGAATGGGACAAAGCTCTTTTCTGCAAATGTTAGAGGGGCATGAATCTCATCGCTAATTACTAATACCCCGTATTTTTTAGCCATGTCCGCGATACGGGTGAGCTCATCTTTTGAAAAGACACGGCCCAATGGATTATGCGGAGAGCACATGAGGTGAACTTTTAAACCCGCGGCATAAGCCTTTTCGACCTCATCTAAATCTAACTGCCAAGGATTATCGTTCTGACTCTGTGGGCCTGTGCGAGTAAAAGGAACATCAACTTTTGTAAGGTGTGTTTCATTAATCCAGTTATAAAAGTTTTGATAAACAGGTGAGTTAATTAAAATCGTGTCGCCAGGTTTTGTGAATACACGTAGGACCTCTACAACTCCTACCCCTACATCGGCTGCAACACCAACCTGCGAGGTATCAACGCTCCAGTTCCAACGCTCTGCGGCAAACTTCGCAAATCCGGCAGCAAGCTCGGGTACTGATCCTAAATAACCCAGATCAGATTGCGCCACCATTTCAGCCAGCACTGCGCGAATTGGATCGGCGACTGGAAAATCCATCTCTGCAACGGGAAGTGGCAGAACATCACGATCAAAGCCACGCCACTTTTCTGAGTGGTGTGTAAGGAGTTTGGCTAGCGAGGGCGCTTGTACATTGCTGTCAGTCATCGCAGAAGGCTACCCTGCAGAAGTATTGAAGGTGAAACGAGATCGGGCTTTAGACGTTGAAAACTTGGGAAGTTCGATGGCAATTGGTAGTACCGTGCAGCATTCCACGATAAATTCCCTCCATGAGCCAGCAGATAGAGACCCAGATAGATGTAACCCTGACCGAGCGCAACCGCATGAGCGCCTTATTTCGCATCATCCTGGTCGTACCTATGGCGATCTTCGTCGCCTCCTTTGCCCCAACGGATCTGAGCACATCTAACTCAAACTACTTATCCGTTGGCTTCTTAATCTTGCCGACGGCACTTGCAATCGTTGTGCGCCAGATTTATCCAACGTATTTACTCGCTTTTAATGAAGCGCTCCTTTCGCTTCAAACTCGCGTCGATGCCTATCTCTTACTACTCACCGATGAATATCCATCGATTGAAGAGAACGATGTTGTCAGCGTTACATTTCCAGAAGTCGATGCAAAAGCACTCAACCGGTGGCTACCACTTATTAAATGGTTTTTAGCAATTCCTTTGTATGTAGTCGGCGTTTTTTACATAATTTATTTATCCCTCTTAACAATTGCTGGCTGGTTTAGTGTGCTCTTTACCGGCAACTATCCAGAAAAGTGTGCAGAGGGCGTAGTTGGAACAATTGCTTACTGGAACCGTGTCATCGGCTACGCATTTCTCATGCTCACGGATGAGTATCCATCTTTTTCGCTCTAAGTAATGGCAATTCATTCTGCTCAAAAGATGCGACGTATTGTCGCTGAAGTCGGAGAGATGGATCGCGAATTTGCTCCTCTGATTCAACGTCGTCCTTTATGCACTATTGGTCGAAGTGCACCAACGCAGTCACATTTTGAATCCTTAGTCAGCTCTGTTATTTCACAACAGTTGGCAACAAAGGCTGCTGAGACGATTTATGGACGACTCGTTGGACTCTGTAGCGGAAATATTAACGCGAAGAAGATAATCACATTAGATGAGGTTGCCTTACGTGATATTGGAGTCTCTGGTTCAAAAATCCGAACAATTAAAGGTTTGGCTACTGCAGTGATAGATAAAACTATTCCCATTGATCGCATTGACGAGATTCATGATGACCAAGAGATTTTCGAGGCGTTAACTTCACTCTGGGGAATCGGAAGATGGACCGTTGAAATGTTTATGATGTTTCAGTTGGGGCGCCTTGATATTTGGCCTACGGGTGATTTAGCTGTTCGTCGAGGCTGGGATATTGTGCATAAAAATAAAGAAGAGATTTTGCCTAAAGAGTTAGATCGCAAAGGTGAAAAATTACATCCATATCGAAGTGTTGTAGCCTGGTACTGCTATCAAGGGGTTCATGAAAGCCGTGGGTTGGCTTACTAAATAGCCTCAAGGATTAATGAGACAGAGTTAATGCACCAGCGCTCATCGGTTGGAACGTCATAGCCCTCGCCCTTAAAGACATGACCTAAGTGCGAGCCACATGCAGCGCATCGCACTTCGGTGCGCACTCGTGGAAACAGTGAGCGATCTTCAATTAACTCAACTGCATCATCGGCTGTAGGGGCGTAAAAAGAAGGCCATCCACAGCCTGAATGAAACTTGGTCTCACTCTTAAAAAGCACGGCTGTGCATGCCTTGCATTTATACACTCCGACTTTGTCGGTGTCGGTGTACTCACCTGTAAATGGGCGCTCGGTGGCGGCGTTTCGTAATACATCGTATGAGAGCGGATCTAGGGATTTGGCTAGCTCGCTCTCATTAATTTTAACTGGATATTTATTCTCACTCATGCCGATACACCGGCGCTTGGATATGCAACTCCAGTGCTGGAATGACAGTCATAACCATTGGGGTTCTTTACTAGATATTTTTGGTGGTACTCCTCGGCCGGGTAGTACGTAACGCCATCTGCGCTAATAATTTCGGTTGCAATCTGATCTAAGCCCTCGGCATTTAGTACGCCTTGATAAACATCGCGAGATGCAACTGCGTTAACGTACTGCTCAGCAGTCGTTGTATAAATTGAGCTACGATACTGAGTTCCAATATCACCGCCCTGACGATTTAGTGAGGTTGGATCATGCATCGTCCAAAACTCTTCTAGTAAAGACTGATAAGAAATCTTTGACTCATCAAATCCGACTTTGACCATCTCGGCATGGCCCGTAGCACCCGTGCAGACGCTTTCATACGTTGGATTCTGCGCACTGCCACCCATGTAGCCCACAGATGTTTCAACTACTCCTGGCATCTGCCAAAAACGGCGCTCAGCGCCCCAGAAGCAGCCTGTTGCAAAGTATGCGATTGAACTCATAGGCGTGATTCTTTCAGTTTCACAGCTAATGCGCACCCGCTGATAACCTTGCGCTCGTTAAACCCTATGAGCCCCCGTAGCTCAGGGGATAGAGCACCGCCCTCCGGAGGCGGGTGCACAGGTTCGATTCCTGTCGGGGGCACACGCGAGATAAATCACTATAAAAAACGAAATCTCCTCCTCTACATCCTTGTTAATACCAGCAGAAAGAGAGAGAATGACCACCTTGCGCAGGCATTTGAATGCGTATTCATAATGAAAGTTGATATCCAAGCCTCGCCAGAACGGGGCTAGAGGAGGCGTGCACATGGAT
>CANJTH010000064.1:0-6494 GCA_947477185.1 Actinomycetota bacterium | reverse complement strand
CGCCGGATGGTATGTCTCATTTGTGATGCCTTCAGGTAGCGCCTTTGATCACATGCCACATCCCAACGATTCTCAAGTCAGATTACGAGAATTAGATACTGAAACATGCGTTGCCAAATCATTTCGTGGTACAGCCACCGATGAACTATCACGAAAGAAGGTTCAAGAGCTTCGCACAAGCGCTTCTAAAGCCAAGATTGCACTCTCTGACGAAACGCGAATCTGTCGCTTTGATCCGCCGTTCAAACCTGGATTCTTGCAATACAACGAAATCGTGATTCCTATCCACCTGAGGGAGTAGTAGTTGTCAGGCTGGCGGCCAGTGGCATTGCCTACTCTGCATTAACAACTGCTCTTTCGCCCACAAACGACACCTTAGGGAATTAGGTTCGTAGTTGCATATATGCCAATCTATGGGGGTGTCAGATACTGGTGCCGAGAAAGTTGTCTACCGGACGTGCCCATTATGTGAGGCAACATGTGGACTTGCAATAACAGTCAAAGATGAAAAAGTTTTGCAGATTCGCGGTGATAAAGATGATGTTTTCAGTAAAGGTTTCATCTGCCCCAAAGGCACCACACTAAAAGCGTTGCACGAAGATCCAGATAGATTGCGAAAACCACTCGTAAAGCGTAACGGTCAGCATGTTGAAGTCTCTTGGCAAGAGGCTTGGCAGGAAGTTGAGCGTGGTTTGATGCACGTTATTAACACCTACGGTCGTGACTCAGTCGGAACCTATGTCGGAAACCCTAATTCACACAATCTTGCACCGCTCTTATATAACAGAACATGGATGCAAGCCCTAGGTACTACCAAGCACTTCAGCGCCTCATCAGTAGATCAACTTCCAAAACAGATTGCATCTGGATACATGTTTGGTACTGCAACCTCCGTAGCTATTCCTGATCTTGATCGAACCGATTATGTATTGATGTTAGGTGCTAATCCATATGTTTCAAATGGAAGTGTGTGTACTGCTCCAGATTTTCCAGGAAGGCTTGAGGCAATGCGCGCTCGAGGAGGAAAACTAGTTGTTGTTGACCCACGACGCACGCGTAGTGTGGAAAAAGCCGACGAGTGGTTGGCAATTAGACCAAATGGAGATGCATTTTTATTAGCAGCAATAGCTCACACAATTATTAACAGTGGCCGTGCCGATGTTGGCGATCATCTGCGCCCACACACTGCCGGCTTTGATGAGTTACCTGCTGCACTCAAAGCGTTCTCTCCAGAGGCAGTTGCAGATGTGACTGGTATTGATGCAGCAATAATTAGGAGAGTTGCAATGGAACTCTGCGATGCGCCTACCGCCCTTGTTTACGGGCGAATCGGTACCACTACTGTGAGTTTTGGTACCACCGCATCGTGGTTGGTTGATGTAATCAACATCATTACAGGTAATTTCGATAAAGCTGGTGGTGTCATGTTTCCTTTGCCCGCAGCGGGTGGACAGACAACTCGAGGTAAACCCGGGCGGGGCAAGGGATTTCGAATCGGAAACAGATTCTCGCGAGTTCGAGGTTTTCCTGAGGCTATAGGTGAATTTCCAGCAGCGCTAATGGCTGAAGAGATTCTCACTGATGGCCAAGGTCAGATAAAAGCTATGGTCACTATGGCCGGTAATCCCGTTCTTTCAACGCCAAATGGGCAACAAATCGAGCGAGCTTTTGAATCACTAGATTTTATGATTAGTGTTGATATCTACCTTAATGAAACAACTCGCCATGCCAATGTGATTCTTCCACCCCCATCACATCTAGAACGCAGTCACTACGACATGATTTATACCTCATTTTCGGTGCGCAACGTTGCTAATTACTCGGGCCCAGTATTTGAAAGAAAAAGCGGAGATCCAGATGAGTGGCAGATCCTTGCAAAGTTGGCAGGTATTGCACAAGGTTATGGTGCAGAGATCGATCCTGCTGTGGTGGATGATCACATATTTAATTCACTTCTAGAAAAAGTATTAAAAGATGAATTATCCCAGATTCATGGGCGCGATGAAGGAGAAATCCGAAAGCACATCAAATCTTCTGGTGCTCGTGGACCAGAGAGAATTTTAGATTTACTGCTTCGTAATGGACCATACGGAGATGCATTCGGGGCTAACCCAAAGGGAATTAATTTAGAAACTCTTAAAAATCAACCACATGGAATGGATTTTGGTCCACTATTACCAAGGATTCCAGAAGTTCTGCGCACACCAAGTGGAAAAGTTGAATTAGCCCCCGCAGAGATAGTGAGAGACTTAATACGTCTGGAAAACGCCCTTGGTGATTTTGATAAGGAAGAATTCTTACTAGTTGGTCGCCGACACATGCGCTCAAATAATTCTTGGATGCATAACATCGAAACCCTTGTTAAAGGCGCGACTCGTTGCACATTACAAATGCATCCAGATGATGCCCACCAGGTTGGGATAGGAGATGGAGAAAAGGCTCGCATCTCTAGTCGAGTGGGCACACTTGATGTTGTTGTGGAAATAACTAAAAATATTCGCCCCCGAGTGGTCAGCCTTCCTCATGGCTGGGGCCATAATCTGGCTGGCACAAAGATGCAAATCGCCTCCACAGTATCTGGTGTTAACACAAATGTGCTTACAGATGAAGAACAAATGGACCCATTATCTGGAAATGCTGTTCTCAATGGAATTCCAGTAAAGATCCAAGCGGTTACTACGCCACTATAAAAAAATGGGAAGAAGCGGTTTTGTTAGAAGGTCGGTGATTAAGAGTTAGCGGAAGTAAGGTCTTTAAAAGTATTAGCGCATCTTTGGTGCACGAGTTGGCATTGGACCCTTTGGAATTGGGATTGATAATCCACCAACAGCCTTTAAGCGGGCTCGAACCTCGCGCATCTGACGGGCAGTTAATTTCTTAGGCAATTTTTGTAGATGTTTTTGAAGTTTGCGTAAGGGCACTTGTGACTTCTCGTCGCCAACTACAACAAGTGTGATTGGAACACCTGGTGCAAAACGCTCAGTCTTCTTGCGCTCTTCAGTGAGCATTTGATTGACGGCGTTGGAGCCCTCACCAGTTAATACGATACCTGCGCGGCCAACGCTGCGATGGACCATATCTTGGTTACGAGCAACGGCAACTGCTGGGGTCGTGGCCCATCCTTTACGAATAGCCATGAGCACGCTTGCACCTGCACCGATTTGACCTTCAATCGATGAATAAG
Organism: Actinomycetota bacterium; assembly: GCA_947477185.1. Taxonomy (GTDB): domain Bacteria; phylum Actinomycetota; class Actinomycetes; order Nanopelagicales; family Nanopelagicaceae; genus Planktophila. The sequence goes on along the minus strand of CANJTH010000064.1, from coordinate 3,310 downwards.
CAGCAGTACCGGCTTGGCGTGTAAAGAACAAAAGCGTCATTAATACGGCTAAAGGGAGAAAGATAAAAGCAAAGTAGACCGGATGACCAAAAGCTATGCCGACACCAATTCCAATGAGCCAGGTGATGAGGAAGATGCCGATGAGGGCAAATGGAATCCACGGCTTTACGGACTTTGTAACCTTATATGCATCCCGGAAAGTTTGAAAACGAGGGGATTTGATCTTCTTTTCTTTAGCTTTTCTCTTGAACATGCTGGCTAGTTTAGTGGGGCAGGGGCGGTTCCACCAAGACGGGTAGGTGCCCAGCGCTGCCCGACGTGGCTATCAGGATATTGATCCTGAATTTGGCGCAGCATTGCAAGTAGGTTCTGGCGTAGTTGGTTCTCTGCAACTTCAAGATCATCATTTCGCGAATAAGTAATTGGCTCACCAAAGACGACAGTGACTGGAATGTGCGCACGTCGCAGATTTCGCTTTACGCCCTTGGTCCATACACGCTGACTGCCCCAGATAATCGTAGGTATAACCGGAACACCTGCACCTATTGCAAGGCGCACGGCACCAGATTTTAATCCCTTGATTTCAAAACTCGTAGAGATTGTTCCTTCAGGAAATATTCCAATGATCTCTCCAGATTTTAATGCCCGTAGTGCTGCAACAAAAGATGCCGCTCCATTTCCGCGATCGACATTGATGTGGTGCATTCCACGCATTAAAGGCCCTGCTACTTTGTTTGAAAAAATCTCTTTTTTTGCCATAAAGCGCACGTAGCGCCCTGCAGGTAGGGCCGCGGTCCCAGTGATTGCAAAATCTAAGTAGCTCACATGGTTAATTGCAAGAATTGCGCCACCTTTGCGCGGAATATTTTCATCGCCCTGAAAATCAAATTTGAGTCCTAAGTATTTCCAGAGTGTTTTTATAAAGACAATTACTGGGGGATAAACAAGATCAGCCATGGGCGGCCTTAGCGGCCATCGCCTGCCTGTATAAGCGCCCTGCACGATAACTTGATCGCACTAGGGGACCGCTCATTACGCCAAGAAAACCAACCTCCGTCGCCTCGGCTGCAAGCTCGACAAACTCTTCTGGTTTAACCCAGCGCACAACTGGATGATGTCGATTAGTAGGACGCAAATACTGCGTAATGGTAATTAAATCGCAGCCAGCGCTGCGAAGATCAACCAGGGCCTGTGAGACCTCTTCGCGGGTTTCGCCAAGGCCTAAGATTAAATTCGATTTAGTAATCAATCCAAAATCACGGGCCATGGATATAACGCGCAGGGATTTTTCATAGGTGAAGGCGGGGCGAATCTCTTTAAATATTCGCGGGACTGTCTCTAAGTTGTGGGCGAAGACCTCGGGGCGAGTTTCAAATATTTGATTTAATAGATCTGCCTTGGCGTGAAAATCTGGCGCTAGCATCTCAACACCACAGCCTGGATTTAACTCATGAACCATTCTGATTGTTTCGGCATATAACCAAGCGCCCTCATCGGGAAGGTCATCGCGGGTGACACCTGTGATAGTTGCATAGGCAAGGCCCATGACTTTTACAGATTCGGCGACCTTGCGTGGTTCAGTACGGTCTAATGGATCTGGTTTTCCAGTATCGATATTGCAGAAATCGCAGCGACGTGTGCACTTATCTCCACCGATTAAAAACGTTGCCTCTTTATCTTCCCAACATTCAAAGATATTTGGGCATGCCGCCTCTTGGCAGACAGTGTGTAGACCTTCACTCTTAACTAAAGATCTCAGACGTGTGTATTCAGGACCCATGTTGGCACGGGTCTTAATCCATTCAGGCTTGCGTTCAATGGGGGTTAGGGCATTTCGTGCCTCAATACGGATCATTTTGCGACCCTCGGGTGCAATGCTCATATGCTCACTCGCTGTAGCGATTCAACGATATGACGTTGCACAATTGGTGCGACCTCATCGATTGTGATTAAACGTCCTAGCTCTCTCTCCATTGATGTTACATCTGCATCTGCGATACCGCAGGGAATTATCTGCTTGTAGGCACCTAAATCTGGACAGACATTGAGCGCAAAGCCATGCATCGTTACACCCTTAGTCACTCGGATACCAATTGCTGCAATCTTGCGATCACCTTGTTGATCAAGAATCCAGACTCCAGTGCGACCAGAGACACACGTTGCTTTAATCCCAAAATCCTCACAGACATTTATCAGAGCACGTTCCATTTCACGGACAAAACCTACAAGCTCATGTGGTTGCGAAAGTTTTACAATTGGATATCCAACAAGCTGGCCAGGTCCATGCCATGTAATTTTTCCACCGCGATCAACTTCAATGACAGGGCTTCCATCGGCAGGTTTTTCTGAATCTAGAGTCCGACGCCCGGAGGTATAGACCGATGGATGTTCAAGTAAGAGCAAAGTATTGGGGCAAATTCCCTCGGCCACTTGCGAGTGGATAGTGCGCTGCATGTGCCAGGCCTTTTCATAATCGACTAGGCCGTGGTGGGTGAGGGCTATCGCACTCTGATTAGGCTGGGTAACAACAGGCACAGCACTAGCCTAAAGGTAGGATTGGCTCCTAAGCAATTGAAGCCACATGAGACCTCTAGGAAAGGCCGACTTCATCATGTCCACGCACTCAGTTCAAAAAACCCGCAAGCCCTTTGCCATCGCACTCTTGGTAGTAATCGTTTGGTTTGGCATCACAGGCATATTCGGACCTCTTTTCGGCAAGCTCTCTTCAGTTCAAGAGAACAACAACTCTTCTTTCCTGCCTAAAGGCGCTGAAGCCACAAAAGCAGCCGATGTTATTGCAACCTTTTCAGGAAAAGACAGCTTCAATTTTCCAACTTTGATCTTATTTGAAGGCACAACAACTCCCGAGACATTTGCTGCGATTAATGCACATATGTCAACAGTTGGTGGGTTAACTCTGGATGGGACCGCATCTAAGATCTCTGATTTCCTAGCTCCTGGACAGCAAATAACTGTCTTTCCTTCTCAAGATGGCAAAGCGATTTTGGCCAATGTCCCTCTAGATGGAAATGCGATATCAAAAACTCTATCTAATGATAAACCCGTCTTGCCTGAAGTTGTTGCAACCCTTCGTGCAGATATCAAACCAGTCGCTGAAGCAAATGGTCTTACTCACTATGTAACAGGTCCTGGCGGATTACTGGGCGATCTCTTCAGCGCTTTTGGAACTCTGGATTCTTCGCTACTTTTAACAACACTTGGTGTTGTCGCGATAATTTTGATTTTGGTTTATCGATCCCCAATTTTATGGATTATTCCTCTCCTATCTTCTTTGTTCGCCTTATCTACT
>CANJTH010000063.1:0-6513 GCA_947477185.1 Actinomycetota bacterium | reverse complement strand
TTAAAACAGCTGACATATGCATCACGATGTCTTTGATACGAGAGATCTAGGCCGGCATCATCGATATCAAATGAGTACGAGTCCTTCATGACAAACTCGCGACCACGGATAATTCCACTGCGTGGGCGGGCCTCATCGCGATATTTAGTTTGGATCTGGTAGAGAGAGAGTGGTAAATCTTTATACGATGAGTATTCGCTCTTCACCATCAGCGTGAACATCTCTTCGTGAGTTGGTCCTAATAAATAATCTGCGCCTCTTCGATCTTGCAGACGAAAGAGTGATGGCCCGTACTCTTCCCAGCGATTCGTGGTCTCATATGCCTCGCGAGGCAGCAGTGCGGGAAAGTGCACCTCTTGAAAGCCGGCCTTATCCATCTCCTGGCGAACAACGTTTTCAACATTTCGCAGTGTTATTACGCCAAGAGGCAGCCACGAGTAAATTCCTGCTGCAATTCGACGGATATATCCTGCGCGAACAAGTAAGCGATGGCTTGCGACCTCGGCATCGGCTGGATCATCGCGCAGCGTACGCAAAAAGAGCGTAGACATCTTCAACATGAGGTGAGCCTACCCAACATCAACGGTAGGCATGCCTGATGCAACGCCCGCAGCCTCCATTTCTTCGGCCAATCGCATAGCCTCTTCAATTAAAGTTTCAACGATCATCGCTTCGGGCACAGTCTTAATGACTACACCTTTTACAAATATCTGGCCCTTACCGTTGCCAGATGCAACGCCTAAATCGGCCTCACGGGCCTCCCCTGGTCCATTGACAACACAGCCCATCACTGCAACACGCAGCGGAACAGTCATTCCTTCAAGACCGGCTTGGACTTTTTCAGCCAATGTATAAACATCGACTTGCGCACGCCCACATGATGGACATGAAACGATTTCTAGTTTGCGTTGGCGAAGATTTAACGACTCCAAAATGGAGATTCCAACTTTAACCTCTTCAACAGGGGGCGCAGAGAGTGAGACACGTATCGTGTCACCAATTCCTTCAGCCAAGAGAATTCCAAATGCAGTTGCCGATTTAATTGTTCCTTGAAAAATTGGACCAGCTTCGGTAACACCAAGATGTAATGGATAGTCACACTTAGCTGCCAGGATTCGATAGGCATTAACCATAGTTACTGGATCATGGTGTTTAACTGAGATTTTAATATCTGAAAAACCATGCTCTTCAAATAAAGATGCCTCCCATAACGCCGATTCAGCTAGCGCTTCAGGTGTTGCCTTTCCATACTTTGCAAGTAACCGTGGATCTAGTGATCCAGCATTAACACCGATACGGATTGGAATTCCAGCATCCCCTGCCGCCTTTGCAACCTCTTTAACTTTATCGTCAAACTGTTTAATGTTGCCAGGATTGACACGAACTGCCGCACACCCCGCATCGATTGCAGCAAAGATGTACTTGGGTTGAAAGTGAATATCGGCGATTACTGGAATCTGTGACTTCTTTGCGATCTGTGCAAGGGCATCGGCATCGTCTTGACTTGGTACTGCAACCCGGACAATCTGACAGCCGGCCGCGGTTAGTTCGGCGATCTGCTGCAGCGTTGCATTGACATCAGATGTCAATGTTGTGCACATCGATTGAACACTTACTGGTGATTCACTTCCCACTGCCACTTTGCCGACCATCATCTGCCTGGTTTTGCGACGCAGAGTAAGAACTGGTGGTGGAGCGCTCGGGATTCCTAAATCAACCATAGGCCTATTCTGCCGTATGAGGCCTGGATGCGCTAAAGATTGAGAATGACAGGATTAACGATATCTGCCACAAGAAGCAGAATTGTGAGCGCAGCTAATATCACAAAGACCACCATCGTTATCGGTGTCAGCACAGTCACATCGATCGCTGCCGGCCGTGAACGTCCGCGCAGGCGAGCGATAAAAGCTCGAATTTCATCGGCGATTGCAACGGCCATATGTCCGCCATCCAGAGGCAGAATCGGCAAGAGATTAAAGATGCCCACAAAGATATTTAAGCTTGCGATAATTAAAACAAATGTTGCCAGGCGCTCCATTGCAGATAATTCATCGCTGCTCACGGCCTGCCCCGATACACGGGCTACTCCAACAACGCCAACTAAGCCATTGGCATCACGCTCTTCTCCGTTAACGGTTTGACCCCATAGCTCTGGGATTTTCGATGGGAGCTTGGCTAATGATTTAACACTCTCGAAGAGAAAATCCTTAGTAACAACTCCGGCGTTTTTAAATGAGGTTACTACCCCTGTGCGCTTGAGTCCGACCTCATTGATAATTCCAAGTAGGAATCTCTCTTGGCCATCGATAGTTTCAAGGGTGGGGGCTGCAGTAATAATTAACTCTTGGCCGGCACGTTTGATTCCCAGAGTTAACTCTCTGCCCTGGGAATTACGAATTACAGTGACATCTTTATACCAGTCGGTGACCTTCTTGCCATCAATAGATGTAACTTCATCACCCACCATGATCCCAGCCGATTGTGCGGCAGAGCCCTTGATGACTTCTGCAATGATGGGCAGAGCTTGTGTCGTACCGATTCCTGCAAAGAGAGTAAAGAGAAGCAGGTAACCAATAACAAAATGTAAAAATGATCCAGCACCTAAGACAATTAACTTACGTCCCGAAGAGGCTTTATAGAAGGCGCGGTTTTCTTCACCAACAGGCATTACATCCCCCGGTGTCATACCTTCAATTTTGCAATAGCCACCTGCTGGAATCGCTTTAATTCCAAACTCAGTTTCGCCCCGTTGCATCGAAAAAATACGGGTACCAAAGCCCAAGAAAAACTCAGAGACCTTCATGCCATATCGCTTGGCCGTTAAATAATGGCCAAACTCATGAATCATTACCGATAAAAGTAAGGCAACGACAAAGGCAAGGATTCCGAGTATCTGCATTATGAGACCAATCGTATTAGATGTTTTTGAGCTAGGGCTCTGGCATCATCTTCGATGGCACTGACATCGGCTAAATCGCGCAGCGTTGATGGCGCAGATTTCTCGCTCAATGTGAGAACGCTCTCTATCAGTGGAACTATCGAAGTAAATGCTATTTTTTCGGCGATAAAGGCCTCAACGGCTACTTCATTAACGGCGTTAAATATCGCAGGCATCGCTCCACCAATCTCACCACAGTGGCGAGCTAATGCAACGGCTGGAAATCTCTGTGAATCAATCGGCTCAAAACTCCAACTATGCGGTGCTCTCCAATCAATGGCAGGTGTTGCCTTTGATAAGCGGTGAGGAAAATTGAGTGCATAGGCAATTGCCCCCTTCATATTAGGCGGGCTAGCCTGGGCGATAGTTGATCCATCTCGAAATTCAACCATCGAGTGGACTACTGATTGGCGATGTATAACAGCTTCGATGGCGCTGTAGGGCATAGAGAATAAGTAGTGTGCTTCGATTATTTCTAATCCTTTATTAACTAAAGTCGCTGAGTTAATTGTTACGACCGCGCCCATACTCCATGTTGGATGTTTGAGCGCATCGGCCACACTGACACCGCCCAGATCGCTGCGATCTAGAAAAGGGCCACCACTTGCAGTTAACACCAATCGGCTAATCTCATCACTCTTGCCAGCTAATGCGCACTGCCAGATAGCCGAGTGCTCTGAATCAACAGGGATTATCTGGTTCTCACGCGCCTTAGACATTACTAATTCCCCGCCTGCCACAAGAGATTCTTTATTGGCAAGGGCTAGCGTATTTCCAGCATCGAGGGCTGCAAGGGTAGGTCCGAGTCCGATAGAGCCAGTGATGGCATTGAGTACAACATCGCACTCGATTGATGCGATCTGCGTTGATGCTAATGCCCCATCGATAACTTTGACGCCGGGTAGTCCTGCTCGTATGAGCTCGGCATTATTGAGCACACCTACAAAGGCAACGTTAAATCGTTTAGCCTGCTCAATAACAAGGGCTGCGTTAGTACCGGCAGATGAAATTGCAATGACACGAAACTTATCTGGGTTGGCTGCAACTATTTCTAGCCCTTGCCGCCCGATCGAACCAGTGGAGCCAAGAATTACTACATCACGCATTTAACGATCCAGAAGGTTTTGTGTCGGTGAGTACTTTTCGCCCGAGCGACGCTTAGCGATTGCACTTAAGGCCTCTAAAACAACTCGATTAGCAAGAATTGCAGTGATGTCGGCGTGATCAAATGCAGGTGCAACTTCAACTACATCGATTCCGACAACTGGAAGCTCAAGACATATGCGACGCACTGATTCAAGTAGTTCGCGACTAGTCATTCCACCTGGCTCTGGCGTGCCTGTCCCTGGCGCTATGCCAGGATCTACAACATCGATATCAACGGAGAGAAAAACTCCGTCGCAGCCATCAGTAAGTGTTGCAAAGCTTTCATCTAAAACCGTATTTAATCCCCTGTGATGGATCTCAGTCATCTCATACGAGCGCATACCTTGATCGCACATCCAGTCAAGCGTCTTAGCATCTGGCCAATAACCGCGAAGGCCAAGTTGTAAGAAACGGTCCCCGCGCACTGTGCCAGTTTCAATTAAGCGGCGCATAGGTGTGCCGTGGCCAATTAATGCTCCAAATTGATCCTCGCCTGTATCGGCATGGGCATCAAAGTGAATCATTGAAATCTTGCCCAGACCGCGATGGCGTGCAATACCTGCAACATCGGCCGATGCGATTGAGTGATCTCCACCAAGAATTACTGGAATTGCACCTGCGCGTGAAATCTTTTCGGTTGCAACGGCTAAGACCTCTAATGATGCGACAAGGTCTCCCCCAGGCATTAATAAATCTCCAGCGTCAACGACTTTCATGGCCTTCAATGCATCAATGCGCAGAGCTAAATGTGGACGCTGGCCATCATGCGGCAGATAATCCCCGCCTCGAATCGCTTGCGGACCAAACTTTGCACCAGAGCGATGCGAGGTTCCACTATCAATGGGTGCACCAACGATGACTACGTCGGCATCGGAATATGTAGAGACAACATCTAAATCACAGCGCTCGATGCCAAGAAATGTAAAGTCAGGGCCATACATATTCCCATGGTTGCTCATGCCTTAAGAATAGGCGCAAAGCTTTAGGAATCGAAACCCAAACCCAACAAATCAAGGAGTCGAAGCCATAGATTGCGCTTACCCTGCTTTTCATCGGCTCGATTAATAGACCATTGTGTGAGTCGAATAAATATGAAGCGAAATGGCTCAGGTGGAAAAGGCAAGGGTTTTTTTCGAACCATCGTAAGACGAGTTCGCTCGTTATCAACGCCATCTAAAAGATCAAGCATTACTTGTGCACCAAAACGAGTAGAACCCACACCTAAACCGGTATAGCCCATGACATATGCAACACGACCCCCATATGCCTTTCCCCAAAATGGTGAGAAACGTGAGCAGGTATCGATCGCACCACCCCAACCATGGGTGAATTTAATTCCTTTGAGCTGTGGAAATGTCTCAAGGAAGGCTTCGGCTAAATGCGCATACGTTTGGGCATCGGATTCATACTCTTGTCGCACCTTGCCGCGGAAGTTATAAATCGCGTCATAACCTCCCCATAAGATCTCATTATCTTTCGTCATTCGATAATAATGGAACTGATTACCGGCATCAGATAAGCCTTCGCGCTCTTTCCAGCCAATAGATTCAAGTTGTACGGGTGTTAAAGGCTCTGTCACAAGTTGGAAGTCATAAACAGGGATAACGTATTTATGAGCACGCCTGATTAGAGATCTGTATACGTTGGTTGCTAATGCAACTTTCTGTGCATACACACTTCCATATGGTGTGTGAACAATCATTCCCTCTTTTGTACGCTCTAACCATTCAACGTGGGTGTTTTCAAATATCTTTACACCCAGTTTTATACAGGCCCGCTCTAATCCCCACACTAACCGTGCAGGATCAACTAAGGCCGTTCCATCTGGATCCCAGAGTGAGCCTTTATAGAGCGGAGATTTAACCCGTGCTTGAGTTTGTGCGCCAGTTAAGAGTTCAACATTGTCACCAAATGAGTTGCGAAGACGTGCCTCTTCAACCATCGACTCCATCTGCCACTCTTCAATAGCAACTCGAAGCTCGCCATTCCACTCAAAGTTGCAGTCAATGCCATATCTCTTAATCGTGGCTTCGATACCATCTAAATTTTCGCGGCCCATGCGCTCGATAATCGCCATCTCATCTTTAAATCGGTTGTATCCATTCATAAATCCGTGGGTAAGCGAATAACTACAGAAACCACCATTGCGTCCTGATGCACCTGCACCGGTTTCGCGTTGTTCTAGCACAACTACTTCACGATCTGGGTTTTGCTCTTTAGCAAGTAGCGCCGTCCACAAACCTGTATAGCCGGCACCGACGATACATACATCAGTTGTGGCATCACCGATTAACGTTGGGTGTGGCAACGGCTCAAGTGGATCTTCATCAAGCCAGTACAGCTGAGGTTGCATGTGGGAGAGATGCGTGAGAATGGAAGGGTCGATGGTTGCCATCGTGCTATCCGGCCTTGACCGGAATCACCCCTTC
>CANJTH010000062.1:0-7154 GCA_947477185.1 Actinomycetota bacterium | reverse complement strand
GGAGGGACTCGAACCCCCAACCGGCCGCTTTGGAGACGGCAACTCTAGCCAATTGAGCTACTGCCCTTCGCACGAAGGCATGACAAAACCATAGGGAAAAGCAAACCCTCGTGAGCGTGCAAGTGTAGAGGCAAGGAGGGCTTCAGGTCTAACTCGCATCTGAAATACGGCAGACTTAGGGCTATGAGCTCACGTATTTCATCCCGAATCGCTGCCATTACAGAGTCGGCCACGCTAGCCGTTGATGCCAAGGCTAAAGCCCTTAAGGCACAGGGCCGCCCAGTCATTGGCTTTGGTGCAGGTGAGCCTGATTTTCCAACACCGGATTACATCGTTGATGCCGCAGCTGCTGCAGCTCGCGTTGGATCAAATCACCGTTACACACCAACACCAGGGCTGCCCGAACTGAGAGATGCGGTTGTTGTAAAGACAAAGCGTGACTCCAATTATGCGATTACATCTGATCAAGTTTTAGTGACCAACGGTGGAAAGCAGGCTGTGTATCAAGCCTTCGCAACGATTATCAACGATGGGGATGAAGTGTTATTGCCATCTCCATTTTGGACAACGTATCCAGAGTGCATCAAATTAGCTGGTGGCGTTGCCGTTGAAGTCTTTGCAGATGAAACCCAGAATTATTTAGTTACCGTCGAACAGTTAGAGGCAGCACGTACAGCAAAGACAAAGGCGATTTTGTTTTGCTCTCCATCTAACCCAACCGGCTCTGTCTATTCGCCAGCACAAGTAAAAGCAATTGGAGAATGGGCCCTTAAGAATAATATCTGGGTGATCTCAGATGAGATTTACGAACACTTGTTATATGACGGTGCAACTGCGCCAAGCATGCCTGTACTAGTTCCTGGCCTTGCCGACACGTGCATCATCATTAACGGTGTTGCAAAGACATATGCGATGACTGGTTGGCGCGTGGGTTGGATGATTGGCCCTAAAGATGTCATTAAAGCTGCAATCAATCTGCAGTCTCATTTAACTTCAAATGTTTCTAATATTTCACAGCGTGCAGCGATCGCCGCTGTTAGCGGAGATTTAAAGGCTGTCCATGCAATGGGAGAGGCATTCAACCGTCGACGTGCATTAATAGTGGGTCTTCTCAATGAGATCCCTGGCTTTATCTGTCCAACACCAACGGGTGCTTTCTACGTCTACCCATCGGTTAAAGGAGCACTCGGCAAGGCAATCCGTGGAAAAACTCCACATACATCGGCCGAACTTGCAACAATTTTGTTAGAGGAGGCTGAAGTTGCAGCGGTTCCCGGTGAGGCCTTTGGGCCCTCTGGATACTTACGTTTTTCCTATGCAACAAGTGATGCCGATATCGTTGAGGGTATTGGGCGAATCAAAAAACTACTTACAGAGGGCTAAAGCTCAACTCCGATTAGATTTACTTCGGCAACTAAAGTTATTCCAAATGCTTCTTTTACATGATCGCGTGCGCGCTTAGCTAAGGCGGCAATATCGGCCGCCGTTGCCGTGCCTGAATTAGTAAGTGCTAAAACATGTTTAGTAGATATGCGTGCACCACCGATTTCATCGCCCTTATGTATGCCTGAGTTCTCTATCAACCATGCCGCCGAAACCTTTACACGACCATCGGTCAGTGGCCATTTAGGTGCGGCGTTAGGTAGGGCATCTGCGGCCTGCTGGGAAATAATGGGGTTAGTAAAGAAAGATCCCGCCGACCATGAATCGTGATCATCTTTAGATAAAAGCATTCCTTTACTTGCCCGAAGCTCTAGTACTGCAGCTCTGCAACTAAGAACCGATGCCTTGTCACCAATTTCAATCTCAAGTTTTTTCGCAAGCTCGAGATATGTAATAGGTGCACTCATCTCACCAACGCGCAGTTGAAATGCGACATCTAAGACAACGTAGCGGCCAGGGTGTGCTTTGAAATATGAGTTGCGATAAGAGAACTCACACTCGGCATTGGTGAAGGTTTTCACCGCTTTTTCGAGGCGATCATAAGTTCGAACACGCGTAATCAACTCACTGACTTCGTGGCCATAAGCTCCAATGTTTTGAATCGGTGCAGCACCGACTGTGCCAGGAATTCCACTGAGAGTTTCTAGGCCAGCAAAGCCACGTTTAATGCTTGTCTCCACAAAACTATCCCAGTTTTCACCGGCGCCAATAGTCAACGTTGCACCACTGCATGCATCGACTTCGGCCTCAACGGAGTTGTTTGCAATATGAATAACCGTGCCATCAAAACCGCTATCGGCAAAGAGAACATTTGTTCCGCCACCCATAATAAAAATCGGTGAATCCCCGGCAGCCTCAATCGCTGCAATGATTTCAGCCTGGCTTGAGACGTGAACAATCCTCTTGGCCGGGCCGCCTACGCGCAGGCTGGTGTACTCAGAAAGCTCACTCATGGCTAAAGATTAGCGACGTGGCGACAAAATTGCGCTTTTGCCTCTAAAGCGCTCGAGAATGCGATCGTAGTTCTTCTTTGATTGTGCCTCGCGGTAATCAGAATCGGCATCGTGATAGCCATGGTGGCGTCCCTGCTCTAGCGGCAACTCCATCTGCAAAAGTCGACCACCAGCTTGGCGAATTTTAAGTGAAAACTCCATATCTGCATTTCGATAATAAAGAGCGCGAAGATTGAAGCCACCAGTTTCTAATGCCGCTTCTCGATTAAGGGCCATAAAATATGAGAAGAGCACGTCAACTTCGCCATCACCTTTATCATCAACACTGCACCACTCATCATCAACATTGACTAATCCCCCACGCCAACCCACGGCTACATATTCGCCTTTTTCTAACTCGGCAACTACCGGCGTAATTGCATCACCGATAAAACGTGTAGAGGGATCCATAATGACGACATATTTACTTTGAATCTTTGCCAGCAAAGTATTTGCGCAATCACCCCATCCAGCCCCAGGTGTAACTGCAAATAAATATGTACGCGAATCCATGACCTGTACAAGTGCGCCGGGATCGCCTATTGAAAGTATTACAACGCCGCAATCGCTGTTGGCTTTAATAGCCTCAACTGATTCGAGAGCATCGTCGGTAAAGCCTTCAACGATTAATGCCACTGTTGTTTCTTTCTCTAAATCAATCGGACGGATATCACGGGCAAAGGCCAGCGTAATAAAGGCCGCCTTTTCAATTAGTTCGAATCCGTCGGGTACATCTACGACTTCATATCCCGAGTTTGCAATTGTGGTGCGCAAAGTATCTGCAAGTGCCCAATCCTTATCGGCACGTGCTGCCATGCGCGCATTGGCTAGTTCTAAAACAAAATCTGGGGCGCTCATTGGGTGACGACCGCTTTAGCCATTCCTAAAACCTTAACTCCGGCCGATGTTGCTACGCAATCTAATTTAATGTTTGCCCCATCTATTTCAATGACGGTAGCAGTAACTGTTAAATCAACTTTTTCACCCGCCGGGACAATAACCGGCTTAATAAAGCGGGCCGAGAACTCTTTAACGTTGGCACTGCCGCCGGCCCAATCTGTAATGAATTTACCGACGAGGGCCATCGTTAACATTCCATGTGCAATCACATTTGGGAGCCCAACAGATAGGGCATACTCTTCGCTCTGATGAATTGGATTTTGATCCCCGCTTGCATCAGCGTAAGCCTTCAATAGGCCGCGATCGAGATAGAAGACTTTTGTGGGAAGAATTGTTCCGACTTCAATCATCCACGCACCACCAATGTCGCCCATGATGAGACGACTAATTCGGAGCCACTATGTAAGTCAGAGCGCACCGAGATAATCTCATTGCCAGCCGCGACCCGCAGAGTCTCAATAGTTGCTGAGCATTTAAAAGTATCGCCTGCTATTACTGGACGATAGATTTCAAACTTTTGATCGCCATGTACCAAGCGTTGCCAATCGACACCGATTTCGGGCTTTGTCAAAATCGATTCAAATTGGGAGAGTGTGATCCGTATTGAAAAAGTCGCAGGTGCAACACGCGTATCGGTTTCGCCAATGACGGAAGCAAAGGCATCAATTTCAGATTGAGTAACGGTAACTAAATCTGCACTATCAAAAGCGCGCCCGACCGAATCGGGATTGATCATTAGCGGGTTTCGCGGTGAAGCGTCGATGACTTGCAACGTGGACAGAACTTCTTAAGCTCCATGCGGTCAGGATCGTTGCGGCGGTTCTTCTTGGTGATGTAGTTGCGCTCTTTGCAGTCGACGCAGGCCATGGTGATCTTCGGACGAACGTCCGCGCTCTTACTTGCCATGGTCTTACTCCTTCATCGGTTATCGAAGGCCCAAGGTTACCCGAGGCCCGTCAATGCGCGAAATTCGCGCAGGTAGTACTTGTAGCGGGAGCGGGATTTGAACCCACGACACAGCGATTATGAGCCGCTTGCTCTACCAAGCTGAGCTACCCCGCCAGGGGTGTGCTTTGAAAAGATCTCACTTCGTGTGAAGGAGCTCTCTTCGAGCCCCCCACCGGAATCGGACCGGTGACCTTTTCCTTACCATGGAAACGCTCTACCAACTGAGCTAGGGGGGCGCTGGTTGTTTTTAGTAGTTAGTCGAAGGCTGAGCGTACAGGCAGTAAAGGAGTTTGGAAAAATCCTTATCTTTACGGGCAATTGTCGGTGCACCCTGCCACGATAGCCCCATGCCCACATATGTAGTGACACTTCTGATCGGCCTCCTTGCCGGCGGCGCAATCGGCTATCTATTTCGAGCGATGAAATCTGGGGATGCAACGGCCGAGCGCGCACTACTCGATGATTACAAATCTCAGTTAGCGGCCGAGCGCGGCAAAACTGAATCGGCCGTTAAATTAAATGCCGAACTCAATGCGATGAAGGAGTCGGTGCAAAAACTCTCCACTCAATCTAATGAGGCCAATCGAATCCGCACTGAGGCTGAGGCAAAGCTTGAGACGACTATTAACGAGATGCGCCGGGCATCAGAGTCCATCTTTGATGAGACAAAGAAAATCGCAGGTGCGCTTTCAAATAATCAAACACGCGGAAAGTTTGGCGAGGCACAACTTGAGCTTCTACTACAGGGCGCAGGACTTCGCGAGGGCCACGAATACAGCAGACAGAAGGGAATGAGTGATGCCGACTCATCGGGTATTCCAGATATTACGGTGAAGATGCCCGGTGGAAGTTCGATATTCATTGACTCTAAGTTTCCCTTTGATCGCTTTATCGAGGCCTTTGATCCAGCAAGTTCTGGCGATCGCGATGAGTTATTACAAGCCCATACTAAAGATTTACTCAAACACGTTGAAGCACTCGCAAAGCGTGGCTATCACAAATCTGCCGGCTCTCCCGACTTTGTTGTGCTCTTTGTCCCCTTTGAAACGCTCTTATCAGAGGCGCTTCGCATCGATCCTAACTTTTTGGAAAAAGCCTTTAAGGTGGGTGTAACCGTTGCGACCCCAACATCGATGATGGCCTTGCTGCGCACTATCGGCTATATCTTTACGCGCAATAAGCTGGCAGAGAATGCCGATGAGATTCAAAAGGTTGCCAGTGCATTTCTAAAAAATATTACTCTGCTACACACCAAGATCGTCGCCGTTGGAAAAGCGATTACAACAACGGCAAAGGCATATGAGGATTTAGTACCGACAGCTGAAAAAACGGTTCTTAGCCCTGCCCGGCGAATTCACAACTTGGGCGTATCGGGTGATAAAGATAAGCTCGCAATTGAGTATCCCGAGGCACCTGCATCGGTGCGAGAGTTAAAGAGTGATGAGCTCGGTAGCGATGATGATTTCATCGATGCCGAAGAGGTCAGTGATGAGGATAAATAGATGAGCACCATCGGTAAAATTGCGATTTCCGGGCCTGGCTTAAAGAAGGCGGGGATAGTTGTAATTCAAGCCTTCTTCATCGGCTTTTTTACCTTGATCGAGCTCTGGCTGCGCAACGGTGTCGGCATCATCACCGGCGTAATAATTCTTCTCTCTTTTTTCGGTGGCATCCGCTTTGGCCGCCCTGGCACAACCTATGTTGCAACCGTTACCCCGCCACTTGCCTTTGCCGCCGCTGCGATTTTTTGGACATTACTTCTCGATGGCTTTAGACCATCTCGCCTCGGTATAGGTGTAGTTGCAGCCCTTGCAAGTGAGGCGCCATTTTTAATAATCGGTGCAACCTATGGCTGGTTTGTTTTTCTTAATACAAAGGCAAAAAATAAGCCCTCAAAGCCCCGAGCTTAATTAACTCTTTCCCGCAGCCTTTAAATCTTTGCGAAGCTCAGGTGGGAGTGAAAATAGCAGCGACTCTTGCATTGCGGTAACGGTTTCAACATCGCCAAATCCGCGCTCTTCCAACCAGGCCAAGACATCATCGACCAAGATCTCAGGCACTGAGGCACCGCTTGTTAAACCGATAGTTTCAACACCATTGAGCCAGTGCTCTTGAATCTCTTGGGCATAATCGATTAAGTGCGCCGCCTTTGCCCCGTACTCCAATGCCACTTCAGCCAAGCGCACCGAGTTAGATGAGTTCTGTGAGCCAACGACAATCACTAAATCGGCCTTAGCTGAGATCGCTTTAATCGCCTCTTGTCGGTTCTGTGTTGCATAACAGATGTCATCACTCGGTGGATCTTGAATATCGGGAAAGCGCTCCTTCAATATCGCAACGGCCGACAAAGTCTCATCAACACTTAAGGTGGTCTGTGATAACCAGACTAATTTCTTGCCAGGAGTTGGCACAACGCTGCGCGCACCATCTAAACCATCGATGATGCGAACTTGGCCAACTGCCTCACCGGCCGTGCCCTCAACCTCTTCGTGGCCTTCATGGCCGATAAGTAAAATCTCTGCATCTTCGGCGGCGAAGCGGCGGACTTCATGGTGCACCTTTGTTACCAAAGGACATGTTGCATCGATCGTCTTGAGATTTCTAACTGCCGCCTCTTTATGAACACTCGGTGCTACACCGTGGGCAGAAAAGACAACGGTCTTACCCTGCGGCACTTCATCGGTCTCATCGACAAAGATCGCACCCTTGGCTTCAAGGCTGGCAACAACGTGAACGTTATGAACAATCTGTTTGCGCACATAGACCGGTGCCCCGTAAAGCTCAAGCGCTTTTTCAACGGTGACAACGGCGCGATCGACACCGGCGCAATATCCGCGGGGCGCAGCAAGGAGAACTCTCTTAGCCATGGGG
>CANJTH010000061.1:0-7188 GCA_947477185.1 Actinomycetota bacterium | reverse complement strand
TTAGTTCGAATGGACTAAAAAATGAACCGGGAGAGTACTTCTCAAACGAGTTTCAAACGCTGAAACCTTTGCCGTACAAGCTTTACAATGCTCACACAAATTAATCACAAGGAAACTTTTAGATTCGTCCCTGCAACATCAGTAGAAATCCCACCCGAAAGAGTTGCTGCCCTCCTGAAATCTGAATGGGAGTTATTTACAAAGCAGACTGGCAAGAGTGCCGAAGAGAGTAAGCGGGCCTTAAAATCTCTTCCGTTAGGTGTGACTTCAAGTTTTCAACACTGGGACCCGTACCCAATCTCAATCGTTAGCGCACAAGGCGCTTGGATGACCGATGTCGACGGGCGCCAGCTTCTCGACCTCTCTATGGGCTTTGGTGCCATGCTCGCCGGTCACCTTAACCCAACCGTTGTTGAAGAGGTTAAAGGCTGCCTTGAAACAGGCATGCTCTTTGTAACTCCATCTCCTATATCTACCGATGCTGCAGAGCGCATCTGTCGCCGTTTTGCCATTGATCAGGTTCGCTTCACTAATAGCGGAACTGAATCGACTATGTATGCGGTGCGCACCGCACGTGCTGCAACTGGAAAAGATGCAATCGTTAAGGTCGAAGGTGGCTACCACGGTAGCTACGATCCATTTGTTGTTTCAACCAAGCCACCCGTTGACCAGGTTGGTGATGCTAGCGACCCAATCGCATATGTACCTGCAGGCATTGTTCCTGGAGAAATCTATGTCGTCTCATATAACGATGCCGATTCACTTGAGCGCATCTTCGAAAAGAGCGCTTCGAAGATCGCTTGTTTCATTGTTGAACCCGTTATTGAAAATCTTGGCATTATCTTGCCGGATGAGGGATACCTAGAGCGCGTTCGCGAATTATGTGATGAGTACAACGTAGTTTTGATCTTCGATGAAGTTAAAACTGGCCTTACTGCCGGACATCAAGGTGCTGCTCAGCGTTTAGGTGTTGTCCCAGATTTAATTACCCTTGCAAAATCAATCGGTGGTGGAATCACTTTGGCCGCTTTCGGTGGCAAGAAGAAGTACATGGATTTTGTTACAAACGGTGCAATGGCCCACTTTGGTACCTTCAACGGTAACCCGCTTGCTATGGCGGGTGTTCGCGCAGTTGATAAAATCTGTACTCAGGAAACTCTCGCAGTGGCAGAGGCATTTAATCAACAGGCACTCGATCGCATCAGCGAAATTATTGAGGAGTACCAACTACCTGCACACACTGTTGGTTTTGGCGTTAAAGGCTGCATTACTTGGTCAACTACCCCACTTCGCAACTACCGTGACTATAAAGCTACAGATTTTGCAATTGCAGAGTTGTCGTGGCTATGGTCCATCAACCGCGGAATTATTACACCTCCGGGACTTGATGAACAGTGGCTAATATCTTTGGCCCATGGTCAGAGTGAAGTAGATCTATTGGTCGAAGATTTCTTATCTTTTGCTAAAGCTCTCCGCGCTTAATTTCTGCGCGAAGCTGATCGCCCACTCTTTTTTCCCAGAGCTTGGATACCAATCCTGTGTGCCCCCTTTCCCACACATTCACCCAAAGTCTCTTTTAGTAATACCGCTCCCTTCCACAGTTCGTAATGCGAACATGAAGGAATAGGAATTTTACATACTTTAGGGGCTTCATTCATAAACATAGGATTACATATTCAAGATGTCATTTCGTTATACAAGATGTCATTTCGTTTTAAAATACATTCCAAAAGTGACGAGGGGTTCCTTGACTTATATGTCTTTTAGACGCAAGAATTGACATTAAAGGAACTCAGGCTTGCAATATAAATAAAGAGGGTGAGTAGGCATTGTCAACCGTGAGTAAGCGATTAAAAACAGATGGCAAGTCGGCACATATCGATGGTGCAGCCGATGAGATTCTCCTTGAACTTAGAGAAGTCCATAAATCATTTGGTACGAACGAAGTTTTGCATGGCGTAGATTTAACGGTTAGAAAAGGACAGCATGTTGTTATTTTTGGACCATCCGGATCTGGAAAATCAACATTGTTGCGGAGTATTAACTTACTTGAGGAACCAGATTGCGGTTCAATCAAAATCCTCGGTACTGAGTATGGTCCCGGGTTGAAGAATAAACCGCAAGAAAAACGTGGAAAACCTCTCGAGCTTCGCCGTTATGTTGGAATGGTATTTCAACAGTTCAATCTTTTCCCTCATCTGACTGCCTTGCACAATATAGCTTTGCCCCTACGGGCGACAAGGAAACTTTCTTTGAAAGATTCTGAAGAACGTGCAGCCGCTGAGTTGGAAAGTGTCGGGCTTTTACCATGGGCAGGCAGTTTCCCCAGTCAGCTTTCCGGAGGACAGCAGCAGCGTGTAGCTATTGCTCGTGCTTTAAGTCTAGATCCCAAAATAATGCTTTTTGACGAGCCAACATCGGCCCTTGATCCAGAGTTAGTCGGTGAGGTTTTGGCAGTAATGCGCAAATTGGCACAGACGGGAATGACGATGGTAGTTGTAACCCACGAAATGAACTTTGCAAGAGAGATTGGAGATCTAAATGTTTTCATGGAAGATGGGTATGTAGTAGCGACGGGAAATCGAGATTTTTTCGACAATTGCCCTAATGAGCGCGCTCAAAGATTTATTGGTTCGGTTCTCTAATGAATACAGATGGCATTTATTTTAACTGGGGCTTAATTTGGGAGAATCGAACAATCCTACTCAATGGCCTAGGTACAGCCATATTAGTCTCGATCACGGCACTGGCTCTTTCCCTTGCAATTGGTTTAGTTTTGGCCCTGGCCAGAATGAGTTCTAAACGCATTATTTCCATTTTGGCAACTACCTATGTGAATATCTTTCGCGGGATACCAGCGCTAGTAAGCGTTATCTGGGTTTATTTCGGTTGGTCGTTGCTATTTGGTTACAACTTTACCGTCTTTGAGGCTGGTGTTATCGCCCTTACTCTCTTGTATTCTGCCTTCTTTTGTGAAATTTATCGAGCTGCACTCGTGGCTGTTCCAAAAGGACAGAGAGAAGCTGGTTTAGCCCTTGGCATTACTCGTCTGAGAATCTTTAGATCGGTCACCATTCCTCAAGCGACAAAAATTGCGATTCCAAATATTGGGAGCATGTATATAGGAATGGTGAAGGACACCTCAACTTTTGCCATAATCGGATTAGTTGAAGTTGTAAGAGTTACTCAAAATTTGAATTCGGTAAATTTTCAACCTTTTGTCTTATACACCGCCGCCGCTGTCTTGTATGTAGTTCTCGCATTTATCGTCGATTATATTTTCCGTGCAATAGAAAAGAATCTCTCATCGCCGCCTTCTGGCTCCTTGGCAAGGGTGCTGAGTAAGCGTCAAAATGAGAGGATCCAGGATTTAATTGACAAGTCTAGTAATATAAATATCACTTAGCGTTCTTGACGACACCCTGTCGTATCAAGAAGAATCACCATCAAAAAGATGAAAGGGTAATAAATGAAAAAAGCTCACCTAGTTTGGAAAGTGGGATTGGTGGTAACAGCGATGTTGGTTGCTGTTATGCCAGGGACTGCTGCAAATGCGGCTTCCAATCCGTATGGACTGGTAACCCCAGGAAAGCTGATAGTGGGAATGACATTGCAATTCAAGCCACAGATGTATTTAGATGAAGCTGGCGAGCCAGCGGGTTACGACGTTGAGTTGGTAACTTTATTAGCTAGGCAGTTGAAGTTGGATCTTGAAATTAAAAACATGGATTTTGCCGGCTTAATCCCGGGTCTTGTTTCTAAGCAGTTTGACCTAGTATCTGTTGGCTTAACAAATACTCCAGAACGGGCTAAGTCAATTTTGTTCGTGCGCGAATATATGCCGTACGCAACGGTCTTGGTAGCCAAAGTTGGCAATACTACAAAAGCAACAATTGAGGGCTGGAATGTCGCTGGTAAGAAAATTACTGCCCTCCAAGGTTCTACTGCTTCCAAATTGGTTACATCAACCTTCCCTCTAGCTAGTCTTGTGGCATTCCCAGATCAGTCTGCAGCATTCCTTGAAGTAGCTTCAGGTCGTGCTGACGGCATTGTTGTTGAGGCTAACTTGGCTGGCCAATACATAAAGTCAAATCCTGGTCAATTGAAGCAAGTACCTTTATCGAAGTTGATTGCAGTCGGGTATGGCTCTTGGGCTGTTCAGTTAGGTAATGCCCCGCTGAAGAATCGCCTTGGTATCTGGCTCTGTTCGCAGCAATACAATGGAACTCTTGCTAGATTGCATTTGAAGACAATGGGATACAAACTTCCAGCGCTTCCAAGTACATGCGGTAAGTAAAGTCAATCTAAACCAAATGTAAATGCTGCAGGATGCGGTAGGCGATTGAGAGTATGTATATACACACTTGCCGCATTCTTCAGCTGTCTCAAACCTAAACCTTGAATTGTGGGTAGAAAGAAATAATGCTCACAAACGAAAGAATCGATAAGAGCCTCTTCGATCTCGCTATCGTTGGTGGAGAACCAGCTAGATTATCAGTAGCAGCTAAAGCATTACGCGCTTAAATAGCTTTAAGTGCCGCCTGTACTCCAGCGACCATCTGCGCTAGCGGCATCGTTAGTAGACCCGCGAACTCAACTCTCTGTTGATCCATTAGTGGCACATGCATAAAGCCACTTTTAACGGCGCTGCCTTTCAAGTGATGTTGCAATGAATAGAAGATGTGATTGCAGACAAAAGTCCCAGCGCTATAGGACACAGCTGCAGGAACGCCTGCGGCTTTCATCGCCTCTACCATCGCCTTAACTGGCAGGGTTGAAAAATATGCATCGGGGCCACCCTCGACTATTACTTGCTCCACTCTTAACGCACCAGAGTTATCGGCCATTCGCGCGTCATCTAAGTTGATTCCAACGCGCTCAGGTGTCATTGCGTGTCGCCCCTCTGCTTGACCCAAGCAGAGCACCACATCAGGTTTGTGTTGATCAATTAATTCTTTTAAGAGTTGCACGGAGTCACCAAAGAGCACAGGCAAAATCGCAGAGACAATGTTATCGGCCTTAATCACCTTAACGATCTCTCCCGATGGGTTTAAAGATGAGTTACCAAAGGGCTCAAAGCCTGTGAGTAATACTCTGGTCATTCCTGAACCCTACACACTACGAAGTTGATCGACTGCCCTTTGAACCCAGAGCGATGTTTCTAAAGGAAGAACCCAACTTTCTTGCCCTTGAATCTGCTTACCAAAATTTTCAATCATCAGCATATAAGGATTGGCTGCTTCAAACTCCTCCTTTAAATCACTTATCTGCAAGGTGCTCTGCGCGTGCAACGATGTAAAGGCTTGATCTCCTACAAATGTGATTGCTTGCTTTTCGCTCTTAATGACCAGTGATTGGTTTTCTGGCATTTCAAACGAGGCTAAACCTTTTGCTGTGATTGAATTATTGATGCACATTTGCCAATTGGTTGTTAAATCAATTCCTGTTGGACCAGCGCTAACGTCGCATTTTTCAATTTCTACTTGCGCCGTATCGCCGACGAGTGCTGCAATTGCATGTAATGGATACACACCAATATCAAAAAGTGCACCGCCGCCCATTTCTTTTAAAAGTCGGTAATTACCTTCAATAGAAGCCGGAAATGTAAAGGAGGCATCAATCGAAGTTATCTGACCAAATTCTCCACTTTTAACTAAATCAATCGCTCGGATCATTCGCGGGTGCCATCTTGACCAAACCGCTTCAACTAATAAACGACCATAATCTTTGGCGGTCTGAACCATCATTTCAACTTCGGCGACATTCATAGCAAATGGTTTTTCGCAAAGAACATGCTTGCCAGCTTTAAGCGCTTTGATGGTCCATTCACAATGCAAATGGTTAGGTAGCGATATGTAGACCGCATCAACTAAAGGATCATTGATTAGCCCTTCATAACTTTCATAAACCTTAATCGGGTTAAGGGCTCTTGATCGTTGGAGGTCTCGGCTTGCTACGGCCTGAATTACAGTGTTTTCTGCTGCATGCATGGCTGGTGCTATTGCTGTGGTTGCAATCCAACCCGCACCAATTAAACCCCAGCGAGTATTTTTCATCGCAGAAGTATCGGCTTTACTGGGTGGCCATTGGCAAGAGCTGATTCTTCGGCTGCCTGCATGATTGAAACGACATCACGCGATTGATGTGTCGTTATATTCATTGGGACTTTGTTATTTATAAATGCAACAACTGATTGACGGAATGAATGCGGGGTAACAACTAAGTTTGGGATTATTTCAACAGTACCATCGGCACGATGGATTGTGAGAATTGCAGGTAAATCAGCAGGTATCGATCCTGCTGCTGGGTCCCAGTTGCCGACAATCGCCCCAGTTGTGCCTAGAACATAGAACTTTGGTTTGCGAGCCGCCGCAAGATCGCTATTAGTAAATAATCCACGGGATCCATCAGTGAATGTAATTGCTACATCGGCATGGTCGGCGTTTGTTACATGGTTCCACATTCGTTTTTGGTTGATTCCCATAACTGATGCGACTTCGCCTGGCATTACTGCCAAGATCTGATCAATGAAGTGACTGCCCCAGTCAAATATTGCGCCACCTGAAACGTCGACCATTGAATGCCAGAATGAGCATGGCTTTGCATAACCACCAACAAAGCTTTCATACAAGAAGACATCACCAATTGCGCCATCATCTATAAGCTTCTTCATTGTCACAAAGTCTTCATCAAAGCGACGGTTTTGATACACAACTAGTAACAAATCTTTTGCAGCTGCTAGCGCGATTAACTCATCGCATTCTTGCACTGTTAATGCCATTGGTTTTTCAAGAATTACATGTATTCCACGGTTTAAAGACTCTTTTGCCCATGAGTAATGGCTATTTGGTGGGGTAGAGATAACGACAAGATCAATTAATCCAGAATCAAGCATCTCTGTTGAATTGGTAAAGGTTGCAATATCTGGTGCTAAGGCCTTGGCTGCGATTAATCGATCTGGATTTGTGTCAGATGCCGCTGTAAGACGAAGTCCTTCGGTAGCCCCCACTGCGCTGTTGTGCTGATCACCAATAGCACCGTAAGCAAGTAAACCAACACGGATAATCTTTTCCTGCTCTGGCACGTACAACCCCTTTTGATTAGAAGAAAAGCCCCCGGTGTGAAAGGCACCGGGAGCTTAACTTGTGCGCGCGAAGGGATTCGAACCCCCAACCTTCTGATCCGTAG
>CANJTH010000060.1:0-7231 GCA_947477185.1 Actinomycetota bacterium | reverse complement strand
TCGATACGTTCGCGGCCCATGCTTTTTTCAATTCCTTGTAACAATGAGAGTAAATCCAATGCTGGAAGATCGCTCTCAATAACACAGACTGCATTTACATAATCTGGTTGAACTGGCCCGCCAACAGGAGCGGTTATGTAATATGAGGAGACGGCAACTACATCGGTTGATTCTTTTAAAAGCGCGACTGCAAGATCTAAATTCTCATGTGGGTTACCGATATTTGCACCAAGTGCTATTACCGCTCTCATCGCGTGCGTGTTATCTGCACCGCGATATCTTTAAGCGAGGCCGAGACTGGAGCTTGCGGCTTGTGTACGGTAACCGTTACTGAATTAACCTTCGTAAATGATTTAAGAATCCGCTCGGCGATGCGCCCTGCAAGTTTTTCAATAAGTGAAACAGGATCAGTTGTAATCTCTATAACAACTAAATCAGTTATCTCGGCATAGCTAACGGTATCCTCGATCGAATCACTGATTGATGCTGCGCGCAGATCAACCTCTAAAGCTAAATCAATGTAAAAATCCTGGCCATTTGTGCGCTCGTGTTCGAGCAGACCGTGGTATCCAAAGCCATGGATTCCGACGAGCAGTATCTGATCACTCATTGCGCTAACACATCTTTATGGGGCTTCACAGAGTGAACTCTAACTCCCCAAATACCGCTCGTGGAGAGGCGCTTTGTCAGGGCAACACTGGCAGCTTCGCGCCCATCAGGTGTATCTCCACCTAAGAATCGCTTACGTGAGCCACCAACAAGTACCCGGTATCCAAGAGATACAAATTCATCTATGTGATCAATAATTTTCCAGTTGTGGTCTGCATCTTTAGCAAAGCCAATACCTGGATCGATAATTAAGTTATCTTTACTAATCCCAGCATTTAAAGCTGCAGAGATTCTCTCTTGAAGCTCTTGGATGACATCATGCACAACATCGCCGTAAACCGCCCGCGAATTCATATCCTTTGATGCGCCCCGCCAATGCATAGCGATATAGGGCAGGTTCAACTGGGCCGCTACTGTGAGCATCGTCGGATCTGCTAATCCCCCGCTCACATCATTAATAATCTGCGCGCCAGCATCTACTGCAGCAAGTGCGGTACTTGCACGCATAGTGTCGATACTTATAAGCACGCCATCTTTGGCTAACTCTGTAATTACTGGAATCACACGGGCTAACTCTTCATCAGCACTAACTCTTTGCGCTCCGGGACGTGTGGACTCTCCACCGATATCGATGATGTCGACGCCTTCGGCAATCATTTCGCGAGCGCGTTGTAGCGCAGTTTCAAGAGAGTTATGACGTCCGCCATCTGCAAAAGAATCTGGAGTTACATTGAGAATTCCCATAACTAACATGGTTTTTACCGATGTGTAATAAGACTAATCGCTTCGGCACGCGTGGATGCATTCAGCAAGGCCCCGCGAACCGCACTTGTCGTAGTACGGGCCTGTGACTTCTTGACACCGCGCATTGACATACATAAATGCTCACAATCGATAATGACAATTACACCGAGGGGATCAAGGATTTCTACTAAGGCATCAGCGATCTGAGTAGTTAGGCGCTCTTGTACTTGTGGGCGTTTGGCAAAGACGTCGACTAAGCGCGCTAACTTTGAAAGTCCCGTGATTTTCCCGCGAGGGATATATCCAATATGTGCAACACCGTGAAAAGGTGTTAGGTGATGCTCACAGTGGGAGAAAACCTCAATATCTCGGACAATGACAAGCTCTTCATGACCGATATCAAATGTCGTAGTTAATACATCTTCTGGTGCCTGCCATAAACCTGCAAAGTTTTCCTTCATGGCTCGAGCTACTCGTGCTGGTGTTTCTTTTAAGCCTTCACGATCTGGATCTTCACCGAGTGCCAATAAAAGCTCGCGCACTGCGCGCTCGGCCCGTTCTTGATCATAAGGAGTAGCTGGGTGGCCATTGGTGAGAGTGACTTTACTAATTGTCATCTGCCGGCTTCTTACTACGAGTAGGTTTTTTTGCCTTTGTAACAACGGCTCGCTCTGGCACATCAACTGGTGGCTGGTCCGATGGAATGCGCGTAATAGATCCAGTCCAGGCTGGGCGTGCAGTCACAGATTTTACTTTCTTAAAGATCTTTGTAATCTCTTCCTTATTGAGCGTCTCTTTATCTAGGAGCACTAAAACCATCTCATCTAAAATCTTGCGGTTTGCAACCAAGATATCAAAGGCCTCTTGATGGGCGTTTTCAATGAGTTTACGGATTTCGCGATCGACAACTCCTGCGATGCTTTCAGAGTAATCGCGCTGGTGTCCATAGTCGCGCCCCATAAATGGTGCATCACTATTTGCCCCTAACTTAATAGCTCCAATCGCCTCAGTCATTCCATACTGTGTGACCATTGCGCGAGCTAGTGCAGTCGCTTTTTCAATATCATTTGAGGCACCTGTTGATGGATCGTGAAAGATTAACTCTTCAGCTGCTCGGCCGCCCAGTGAGTATGCCAACTGATCCAATAGTTGATTACGCGTTGTTGAGTAGCGATCTTCATCAGGCAGAATCATTGTGTAGCCCAGTGCGCGACCGCGAGGCATGATTGTAATTTTATGAACTGGATCGGTATGAGGAAGTGCATGCGCAACAAGGGCGTGACCGGCTTCGTGGTAGGCCGTTACTCGTCGCTCGTCATCACTCATGATGCGAGATTTACGTTGTGGACCAGCCATTACGCGATCAATAGCCTCATCTAGTTCGGTATTTGAAATAGTTTTTTTCTCTTCGCGTGCAGTTAGCAGCGCAGCTTCGTTAAGAACATTTGCAAGATCGGCACCTGTGAAGCCTGGTGTGCGCCGTGCATAATCAATGAGCTTTACATCATTACCCAATGGCTTGTTCTTTGCATGCACTGCCAGAATCGCTTCGCGACCCTTGAGATCTGGACGATCAACTGCGATCTGACGGTCAAAGCGGCCCGGGCGCAATAGTGCTGGATCTAGAACATCTGGGCGGTTAGTTGCAGCGATAAGAATAACCTTTGTATTTTCTTCAAAGCCATCCATCTCAACTAGCAGTTGATTGAGCGTTTGCTCGCGCTCATCATGTCCGCCACCCATTCCAGCACCACGTTGGCGACCAACTGCATCTATCTCGTCAACAAAGACAATTGCCGGTGAGTTTTCCTTTGCCTGCTTAAATAAATCACGTACACGTGCGGCGCCAACACCTACAAACATCTCAACAAAGTCCGATCCTGAGATCGAATAAAAAGGAACTCCTGCCTCACCTGCAACGGCGCGGGCAAGGAGAGTCTTACCTGTTCCTGGAGGACCAAAGAGCAGAATACCTTTTGGAATCTTTGCGCCCAATACTCCGTATTTATCTGGGTTAGCTAGAAAATCTTTAATCTCTTCGAGTTCGGCAATGGCCTCATCTGCTCCAGCAACATCTTTAAAGGTTGTTTGCGGAACATCATTGCTTTGAAGTTTTGCGCGGGATTTACCAAACGCAAAGACCTTATTGCCGCCCTGGGCCTGGC
Source organism: Actinomycetota bacterium (assembly GCA_947477185.1). Classification (GTDB taxonomy): domain Bacteria; phylum Actinomycetota; class Actinomycetes; order Nanopelagicales; family Nanopelagicaceae; genus Planktophila. The sequence goes on along the minus strand of CANJTH010000060.1, from coordinate 3,713 downwards.
TCATCATCCAGAAGAAGAGGAAGCCGATTAAGAGAAATGGGATTATTGAAAAAAGGAAGGAGACAAGCAGTGATTGTGAAGGGACTCGGACGTTCCAACCCTTAGATGGTGGGTTAGATGTAAGGGCATCCACGATAGTTGGCTCTTGGCGAGCGACATAGGAGGCTTCTACCTTTGTTGCACCTTTAATTGAAGCACTTGGTTTTAATATTAAACGGAGTTTTTGATTTTTATCTACTATCTCTGCCGACTCGACATTAGAGCGGGCAATAGCATCGAGGGCTTGAGATGTTTCGATCTGCGTATAACGGTTCCCGGCAGATGTAATCTGACCAAAGATAGAGACTGCGAAAATTGCAACGAGAATCCAAAAAAGCGGCCCACGAAAGATTCGACCGGCACGAGTTGCTGGCTTCTTGGGTGTGGAGCTACCCGCAAAACTCTTCTTTAAAGAGCTTTTCTTCGCCGGCTTCTGTACTGGCTTCTTCGTATCAGACATCTCTTTTATTTCTCGTTTCTTAAGGGTTTAGGAGTACATGTGCTTAGCAAGCACAGCAATAAATGGAAGATTGCGATATTTTTCATCAAAGTCGAGACCATAGCCAACAACGAAATCTGGTGGAATCTCAAAGCCAACATACTTAACATCAACTCTAACTTTTGCCGCCTCTGGCTTGCGCAAGATAGAGAGTATTTCAACACTGCTAGCTCCACGTGATTCGAGGTTGGCCTTTAGCCATGAAAGTGTTAAACCTGAATCAACAATGTCTTCAACGATTAAAACATTGCGCCCAGTTATGTCACGATCTAAATCTTTTAGGATTCGAACTACTCCACTGGATTTTGTGCCAGAGCCATACGATGACACGGCCATCCAATCCATCTCAACGTGGCGCGCCAATGCACGCGAAAGATCGGCCATAGCCATAACCGCGCCTTTAAGCACACCAATTAAAAGGAGATCTTTTCCTGCGTAATCTTTATCAATGCGCGCCGCAAGCTCCTTGATTTTTGCTTGTAGCTCTTGCTCTGTGACAACAACGCGTTCGATCTCTTTTTCCACTCCAGCTAAATCCACGAAGGCTCCCCTGACTCAGTTACGTAAGAGCGAAAGTCTGCCCGAAAAACGCTCAACCTTCACACCACCAGGGAGGTGAGATGGACCCTGCCCGCTCCAGCCCATAATTAAGGCCTCAACTGAGGCAACATGCTCGGCCGAGATTGAGCCTGAGGGCGCACCTGCGGCATAGATGGCCATGCGAATAATCCGGCTGCGGATCGCCCGTGGCAGTTGGGAGAGATGCTCGCACTCCAGATCAGCTAAATCCAGATGTCGAATCTCGCGCTCTGCCCATGCATCGAGGGCATCGGCATCATGGCGCAGTAGATCGGCGCTGCGCGCAAGAGCCTCAGAGATCCCTGGGCCAATTGTTTTTTCAAGTGTTGGTATTGCGACTGTGCGCACGCGCACACGGGCAAATTGTGCATCTTTATTATGCGGATCTTGCCAGTCATCTAAAGAAAGCTCATCACAAAGTTTTTCAGTCTGCTCGCGCGTGATAGAGAGTAGCGGGCGGATATATTTTCCTTGATGTGGCGCCATTCCCGATAACGATCGTGTTCCTGAGCCTCGAGCTAATCCTAATAAAACGCTTTCAGCTTGATCATCACGGGTATGTCCCAAGAAGATAGCAACTGCATTTAATGTATCACCTACTGAATCTAGTGCTGCATACCGCGCCTTGCGTGCCGATGCTTCAAGGCCTTCCGTAATCTCAACACTTACCTTTGCAACTGTTGTTTCAATACCCAATGACGTCATCTGCACAACAACTGTTGCTGCTTGAGCCGCAGATCCAGATTGAAGTTGATGATCAACTGTCACTGCATGCAGTTGAATCGCTAACTTTGGTGCCTCAAGTGAGAGGGCATATGCAAGTGCTAAAGAATCAGCGCCACCCGATACGGCGACACAAACTAGATCACCGGCCTCTAACTTTTCAAGCCATAGGCGAACTGCGTTGCGAATTACCGGTGCAGTTGCGCTCATGCGATAAGACTAGACCCGACCACCAAATGGCATAAGTCCCTTAACACTATAAATACTTGAGTACAGCAGCCCTTTATCTTTCGAGTTTGCCTCCCACATCATGCCGTTACCTGCATAAATCGATATGTGGTGGATTGTTGAGATAGTGCCCTTGTATGAGTAGAACAAGAGATCTCCAGGCACAAGGGCATTGAGTGAAACATGCTTGGTATATCCCGTATATAGCGCTGAGTTAAGTCGATCCCAGTTTGGCCAACCAAGGCCGGCATACTTATAAGCGGCATAGACAAGGCCTGAACAGTCAAAAGTATTTGGTCCTTCACTACCCCATACATATGGCTTACGGGCCAGTACTTGTTTCTTGGCAAACTCAACGGCCTTTAAACGCTGCGCCTCATCTGTTCGAATAGTTGATCGACCCTTGAATCCAAGATCAGGCCAGATCTTTGCCTGTCCTGGAGTTTGCCCAGCTTGATTTGCTTGGGCCTCTTCTAAGAGCGCAAGTTGACGCTGTTGCTCCAGCGTTGTTCGCACCTTGCGCGCGCTCAGTAAATCTTTCAACAATTGATCTTGAACTTTTTGTAACTTTGCAACTTCTTTGGCCTGTTCGGCCTTTGCATCATCGGCCGTCTTTTTTGCCACAGCAACTTTATCGGTAGCTTTCTGCTGTGCAACCTTTGCTTCATCAGCGGCGGCTTTAGCTGCACGTGCGATTACTTCAGCGGCTTTAAATCTCTCAAGTGCGATCGTATTCTTAGATCCCAATGTGCTTAACGTACTCAGTTGATCCATTAAATCCTGTGGACCATTTGCACTAAGCAGCGGTTCGATATCGCTCATACTTCCACCCAAAATATATGCATTCGCTGCAAGGCGGCCAATTACTCGGTGTGCCTCCTCCACTGCAGTTGCCGTTTCAGCGGCGTACTTCGCAGCAGCGCGTGCTGCCGCTTCTGCGATAGCCAACTCCTTTTGTGCCTTTACATAAAGGGCTGTTGCAGCATTTGCTTTCGCCGTTAATGTTCGCAGGTTTTGATTTGCAGCCGCTAACTTTGCCGCTTGAGCATCCGCAGCTTTTTTCTTCTCTGCTTCAACCTTTTTTGCAGCCTCGATTTGGGCCAATGTTGGTTTTGGGGTCTTTGCTAACGCCGGCGCCGATGTCAGCGTCAGTACGGCGATGAGAGCAAGTGAGATCGCTCTATATTTTTTCAAATCACAACCTCCGGAGGAAGGTCTTAAGAATAAATGAGTTAGCTTAGAAAAGACGGGTAATACCCGCTGGTGTCTTTAATTAGATACATCACGGCGTACAAATAAGAATGATGCGACTATGGCACCCACTGCAACGTAAATTCCACCGATTAATAATGCGTGGGAGTATTCGATTCCAGTTGTCATGCCTCTTGGCTTGCCACCCGATGCTATGGCGGCAAGCTGTGCACCAGGCATCCAATCTTGCAGTGAGTTCTTAACTGCTATTAATAGGTTTTCAACAATCAACAACCACAAAACACCAAATGAGATCGCGCTAATCGGTGAGCGAAGTAAGAGACCCAGAACCATGCCGATCGTGCCAAAGCCAATAACTGAGATGATTATGTTGATAAAGGTCGTCAATAGAGCATGACGCCCATCGGCACCAAACCAGAGATCGGTTGAGACT
>CANJTH010000059.1:0-7241 GCA_947477185.1 Actinomycetota bacterium | reverse complement strand
TCATGGATTGCGCCATTTATGGGTGCGCCGCTAGATTTCACTCCCCTCCCTTTTGAACATCCAGGCTTTATTCTCTTTTCATCGGGCACAACAGGTAAACCCAAGTGCATTATCCATAGTGGTGCCGGAGCTATGCTCAAAGCTGCAACTGAGTTGTTATACCAACTTGAACTCCATGCCACTGAAAAAATATTTTACTTCACAACCTGCGGCTGGATGATGTGGAACTGGTTAACAATGGCCCTTGGTCGAGGTGCAACTATTGTCTTATTCGATGGTGCGCCAATGTTCCCAACACCATCTCGCGTTTTTGATATTGCCCAGGAAGAAAAATTGGATTTCCTAGGACTATCTGCAAAGTTCATTGATTCAACACATAAGGAAGGCATAGTGCCAGCCCAAACTCATGACCTATCAAGCATTAAAACAATTGCATCGACTGGATCGGTTCTATCCCCTGAAAGCTTTAGCTATGTGTATGAAAGCATTAAACGTGACGTGCATTTGGCTTCCATGTCAGGTGGTACCGATATCTGTGGCAGTTTTCTATCAGGAGTTCCAACGCAGCCGGTTTATCGCGGCGAACTACAAGGTGCATGCCTTGGAATGGCGACCGATGTATTTAACGCTCAAGGTAAGTCAGCTGCAATCGATGAAAAGGGTGAACTCGTTTGTACCGTTCCATTCCCATCAAAGCCACTTGGTTTTTGGGCAGATACCAATAATGAGAGGTATCTTGCATCCTACTTTGAGGGTTTCAAAGGAGTCTGGACGCACGGTGATTTTGCCGCAAAATCGGTAACGGGTGGATTTACTTTATTCGGGCGAAGTGATGCAACGCTTAACTCAAAAGGTGTGCGAATTGGAACGGCTGAAATCTATCGAGTTGTGGAGACCTTTCCGGAAGTACAAGAGGCTATGGCCGTGTCCCAAGATTGGGAGGGCGACACTCGCGTTATTTTATTTATTGTCCTAAAGCCAGGAATAATTTACACGCAAGATACTGAAAAAGCGATCAAATCAGCGCTTCGAACACAAGCTAGCCCTCGTCACGTACCTGATCTCATTGTGGTCGCCCCTGCTCTACCGCGAACAAAATCAAATAAATTAGTCGAGCTTGCCGTGACGGATATTGTTAATGGACGACAAGTTCGTAATCGAGATGCACTCGCAAATCCAGAGGCCCTAGATTTCTTTAAGGCACTTCATGCTTGAAGTTCACACGCTTTTTATCGCAGGATGTCTTTTTCTTGGTGCGATTTTGTACACATCAGTCGGTCATGCTGGAGCTTCAGCCTACATCGCCATCATGACGCTCTTTAATTTACCACCACTTGTGATTAAGCCAACGGCCTTGACCCTCAATATCTTCGTCTCCTCTTATACAAGTCTTCGATATATACGCAGCAATTTCTTTAATAAAACTTTATTTACTTACTTAATCATTGGTTCGGTACCGGCAGCCTTTATCGGTGGGCGAATCAACCTACCTAGTCATGTTTATAAGCCAATTATTGGAGTCCTCCTTCTTATCTCCGGTGCCCGTTTTCTTATTCAAGCTCTGCAAATAGATCAACCTTCACGTACTGTTAACCGTGTATTAGCTGTGGTTATCGGAGGTTCAGTTGGCCTGCTCTCTGGAATTACCGGCACGGGTGGAGGAATCTTCTTATCTCCACTCATTATTTGGCTGGGCTGGGTGAGTGTTAAACAGGCCAGCGGGACCGTTGCAGCCTTTATCTTCGTTAACTCCATTGCAGGCCTGCTCGGTAACTTCCAATCAACTCAGTCACTTCCGAGTGAGCTACCTGTATTTTTAGTGGCTGTCTTATTAGGTGCCTTTATCGGAACTCGCTTTGGAATCTCTAAGTTCTCAAGCACTGGAATCAAACGTGCTTTAGGCTTTGTTTTACTCATTGCCGGTGCTAAGTTCATTTTAGCTCCATAGAGTTAGGAGATAGACTCACCACATGAACACGCTATTTGATCCCTTAACAATTGGCTCTGTTACATTTCAAAATCGGGTCTGGGTCTCACCTATGTGCCAGTACTCGGCCATAGATGGTCTAATAAGTGACTGGCACCAGGCGCACCTGAATGCCTTTGCAACGGGTGGACCAGGTTTGATTATGGTTGAGGCAACTGGAGTCGTGCCTGAGGGTCGCATTTCGATTGCCTGCACATCTCTTCATACACAAGCACATGCCGATGCATTCAAACCCATGATTGATTTTGCGCACTCGCATAATGTAAAGATGGGAATTCAGTTAGCCCATGCCGGTCGCAAAGCCTCAACGATGCGCCCATGGGATGATCATCGAATGGCCACTACCGAAGAGGGTGGTTGGCAGAGTGTTTCTTCATCGGCTATTGCATTTCACGGCTATACAGAACCCCGGGCATTAACAGTTGATGAGATTCATCAACTCACAGTTGAATTTGTTGCAGCCGCTAAGCGCGCAATAGCCGTTGGCTTTGATGTCATAGAAATCCACGCCGCTCATGGTTACTTGATGCACCAGTTTTATTCACCTCTGGCCAATACTCGCACTGATGAATACGGTGGCAGCTTTGAAAACCGAGTTCGCTTCTTACTTGAAACTGTCGTGGCGGTACGTGCGGCTATTCCTGCGAGCACTCCCCTGTTTGTGCGTATTTCTGCTACCGATTGGGTGGATGGTGGTTGGAACTTAGTTGATTCAATTGAACTGTGTACTCAACTCAAAGCACTTGGCGTTGATTTAATTGATGTTTCAACCGGTGGCAATGTTCACAACGCACCAATTAAAGCTACCCCTGGTTTTCAAGTTCCATTTGCTGCCGCAATTCGCACAGAGGCACACGTTATGACTGCAGCCGTTGGCTTGATAACAGAGGCTGAGCAGGCCCAATACATTATTGAAACTGGTGAGGCCGATGCTGTATTTCTGGCCCGTGCAATGATTCGCAATCCGCGCTGGGCGCTAAATGCCGCCGAAAAACTAGGAGTGAAAATCCCTTGGCCCCACCAATTAGAGCGTGGTCAAACTATTTAGAGTGAAGCTATAAAAGCTCTCGCAATAGAGCTTCGATACGGCCTTTAATCTCATCTCTAATGATACGTACTGATTCAATGCCTTGGCCTGCAGGATCATCTAGTACCCAATCCTCGTATCGCTTGCCCGGGTAAAAGGGACAGACATCACCGCAGCCCATAGTGATTACAACATCAGATGCTTCTACGGCCTCTGGAGTTAAAACCTTTGGGCTGTTATTTGCAATGTCGATTCCGACTTCAGCCATTGCAGCAACGGCTACGGGGTTAATTGACCCCTTGGGAGCACTTCCGGCCGAGAGAACCTCCACGCGATCCTTCCCCAATTCTCGCAAAAATCCAGCGGCCATCTGCGAGCGACCTGCGTTATGAACACAGACAAAAAGGACAGTTGGTTTATTTCTCATTGGTAAGCAGCTTCGTTAAGCCCAGGCCAATTAAGGCGCCAAGAATTTGAGCAGCGATAAATTTAGTGACGCACCCTGGTGCAATTCCAGCAAATGAATCTGAGAATATTCTTCCGATAGTTACCGCTGGATTTGCAAAAGATGTTGAGCTTGTAAAGAAGTAGGCGCTACCAATCCATGAAGCCACAATCACTGGTATCAGATTCATCTTTTCTTGATGGATCATCAAATTAATAATCAGAATCAGCCCGGCAGTAGCAACTATTTCACCTAGATATTGGTTGCCGCCTGATCGAGCTTTTGTGGAGATTTCAATTAATGGGTGGCTAAACATTGCATTTGCCAATATTGCACCTGTTATTGCACCAGCAGTTTGAGCAATTGTATACTGAATAAAAGTTACAACGTTGGTGCGCTTTTGAATCAAATCGATCATGGTCACAACAGGGTTAAAATTAGCACCGCTTATTGGCCCAAGAATCTGAATTAAAACCCCAAGACCAAAGACTGTTGAGATTGTGTTAATCAGCAGCTGAACACCAATATCCTGTGAAAGATTGGTGGCCATAATTCCTGAGCCAACAACTATGGCAACTAAAGTCAGAGTCCCGAGAAACTCACTAAAGAGTCTTTTCATCTCAAAATGCTATCAAGGTAAGGTAAACAGCAGGCAAACTATGAAACAGCGATGATGTCTACGACGAATATCAATGTTTCATTAGGCCCGATTGGGCCCGAACCATTGGGGCCGTATCCAAGATCGGCTGGAATCACGAGCAAACGGCGTCCGCCAACCTTGGCACCAGGCAATCCCTGTTGCCATCCTGCGATCACATTTGCAAGTGGGAAAGTTGCAGGCTGTCCACCAGACCATGAGGATTCAACGATTGCACCCTTTGACCATGTCATCAATGTGTAATGCACTGTCAGAGTTGAAGTTGCAACGACCTCTGTGCCAGTACCAACGATAATGTCTTGTGTCTGCAATGTTGCAGGTGCGCTACCTGTTGGTGGTGTGATTGTTGGAGCTTCACCTGCGTTAGCTGTTACCGCTGGAAGTCCTGCCGCTGCTGTATCTGCCACTGTATCTTTTCCTCCGCATGCAGTTAGGGATGTAATCGACAGCGCAATAACCGCTGCGATCGCTAGCCTCTTATGGATTTTCATTCGTTTCCTTTACTCGAGCTCGCCGATTAATTTAAATTCACCCTCACCGAGCTGACCCTGTGCACGATACATCTCAAGCTTTGCGCGAGTATCAGCGATATCTAAGTTTCGCATGGTTAATTGACCGATGCGATCGACTGGACCAAAGGCAGCGTTTTCTGTGCGCTCCATCGACAACTTATCTGGGTGATAACTCAGAGCTGGCCCTGTTGTGTTAATAATTGAGTAGTCATCACCGCGGCGCATGCGCACAGTCACTGAGCCAGTAACAGCCGATGCCACCCAGCGTTGTAAGGATTCGCGAAGCATAAGTGCTTGGGGATCTAGCCAGCGGCCTTCATAGAGAAGTCGACCAAGCCGGCGCCCCTCTGCATGGTAGTTAGCGATGGTGTCCTCATTATGAATTGCACTTATCAAACGCTCGTAAGCGATAAATAAAAGCGCCATTCCTGGAGCCTCATAAATACCACGGCTCTTTGCTTCAATAATACGATTTTCAATTTGATCGGCCATACCTAATCCGTGGCGACCACCGATTGCATTTGCCTCTTGCATAAGAGCAACAACATCGCTGAATTCTCTCCCGTTGATTGCAACAGGGCGGCCTTGAACAAATTTAATGGTGACATCTTCGCTATCGATTTTTACTGTTGGATCCCAAAAGCGGACACCCATAATTGGTTGCACTAACTCAACGGAGGTATCTAAGTTTTCAAGACTCTTGGCCTCGTGGGTTGCGCCCAAAATATTTGCATCGGTTGAATAGGCCTTTTCGGTGCTATCGCGATACGGCAGGCCATGTGCAACCAACCATTCTGACATTTCTTTACGTCCGCCAAGTTCATTCACGAAATCGGCATCCAGCCATGGCTTATAGATTCTTAAATTTGGATTGGCTAAGAGGCCATAGCGATAAAAACGCTCGATGTCATTGCCCTTATATGTAGAGCCATCACCCCAGATTTCAACTGAGTCTGCATGCATCGCACGCACCAACATTGTCCCGGTTACTGCCCGGCCCAAAGGTGTTGTATTGAAATACTGTTTTAATCCGCTACGAATATGAAATGCCCCACAGGCAATTGCCGCTAGACCCTCTTCAACTAATGCGCTCTTACAATCAACAAGACGTGCGATCTCGGCGCCATACTCTTTTGCCCGATCTGGTACTGAATCGATATCTGGCTCATCGTATTGACCAAGATCTGCCGTATAGGTGCATGGGATAGCACCTTTTGCGCGCATCCAGGCAACGGCTACCGATGTGTCGAGACCACCCGAAAAGGCGATACCGACTTTTTCACCAACGGGCAGTGAAGCAAGGACTTTGGACATGCGTGAAGTCTAACCGATGAAGAGTGTTGGAAGTTTGCCTTCAAGGGCGGGGGTAATCCCCCACTGGCTGCACATCTCTTTATATCGCTGCTTATCAATGGCTTCAGGGATTGCATCACTCTTTACTGCGCGGATCATTAGATTGCGGGGCGTGTGTTCGCCCCCAATAAATTCAATTACTTCAACTCGATATCCAGCCAGACGAAGAATTTGAGCCCGAAGAGAATCGGTCAATAAATCACCGAGGCGCTCTTTCATGAGTCCAAACTTGGTGAGTGCGCCCCAAGGTTCAGGGCTGGCATCCATCTGCGATTGAATATCGTGGTGACAGCATGGGGCTATCAGTAGAAGTTTTGCACCGGCAGTCACGGCCCATGCAATCGCATCATCGGTAGCTGTATCGCAGGCATGCAGAGCGATTGCGACATCGGCCTGCTCGGCAGTTGTTGTTGCTATCTCTTCGGCACGAAAATTAATCGTTGATGTGATGCCAAGGTTTTTGGCAATCGCATTATTACGATCTCTTGAAGTCGTGCGCACATCGATTCCAGTTACATTAACTGGGATACCAATACTGCGCAGATATTGATGCGCGGCAAAAGTTAAATAGGCGTGACCACAGCCAAGATCGACTATTGATAATGGATGAACATCAGTTGGTTTGTGAATCTGACCCGCATCAATTGCAGCTTGTAAGGTAGGTGCCAAAAGACGTAAAAACTCTTCGACCTGCAAGTACTTATCCTGTTTCGATGGCTTAATGACACCTTTGTGATCGGCAATTCCAACCTCTACTAGAAAGGGATCGGTTGGCTCTAAGAGTCGTGCCTTCTTTTTATCGTGGTTCAGATTTTGCTCTAGTGATTTCTTTTCAAAATGCACGTGGGCATCACCATTTTTACTGATTCGAAGCGACATTGATCCACTGGTGTACTCGACCAAGATATTGGCATAGCCACTTGAGAGTAACTCCATAATCTCATCGGCCTTAGGAACTATGTTCTTGACCGTTGTTGCACGAGAATCGTTGTGACTCATTTGCAATTGAATCACGCCTTTAATTTCAACTGGGCGGATATCCAATCGTTCAAACTCAGTCTGCATATTGCGCCGTCGCCCAGATAAAACCACTCGCACGAGAGTGCTGGTATCTAGTATCTGGGTGCATACATCTTTCAACGCAACTTCTAATGAGATTGCCATGGTCTATTTAGGCGAAATTACCGCTGTGCCCTTTTCATGTGGATAGATGGTTAAAACATGGTTGGGAAGTGCTTTGGCAAAGGCTTCGGCAAGTT
>CANJTH010000058.1:0-7306 GCA_947477185.1 Actinomycetota bacterium | reverse complement strand
AGTAGTAATAATTGGAATCGATCGCTGCACTGCAGCGGTGCGAATGAGCCAGCCATCGGCTCGAACGCCCCGTCCTACTGGTGTATTAATCACTAAATCAATATCCCCCGAGTTAATTATCTCTACGATCGTCGGTTCACCCATCGGCCCCGTACCATCTGAATTTTTACGAACAGATATGGAAACTACTCCATGTTCGGCCAAATATCGCGCTGTTCCATCGGTTGCCAAGATTCTAAAACCTAATGTGGCTAATCCGGCGGCTGCCTCTATCCCTGATGCCTTGTCCTTATCGGCAAGGGATATAAATACTGTTCCGCCCTTTGGTAGTGGACCAAAGGCCTGTATCTGTGACTTTGCATAGCTCTCTCCAAAGCCTGGGGAGATACCCATGACTTCACCTGTAGATCGCATCTCAGGACCGAGAATCGCATCGACACCACGGCCATCGGTACGGCGGAATCGATTCCACGGAAGCACCGCCTCTTTCACAGATACTCCCTTTGCTAGGCCATCACCGGATTTCGGCAAGATACCCTCGCTGCGAAGCTCTGCAATTGATGCTCCTAGTGAGATGCGTGCGGCCGCCTTGGCTAATGCAACACCTGTCGCCTTACTAACAAATGGCACGGTACGTGATGCACGTGGATTAGCCTCTAACACGTAAAGGGTATCTCCAGCTATTGCAAATTGAATATTAATCAGTCCAAGGACTCCAACACCTTGAGCAATCTTTGTCGTAGCTATTTTAATCTCCGTTAACTGCGCCGAAGAGATTGTCATGGATGGAAGCACGCAGGCGCTATCACCACTATGAATTCCTGCCTCTTCAATATGCTCCATGACTCCACCCAAGAAGAGCTCGCTACCATCGAAGAGGGCATCAACATCTATTTCTATTGCGCTATCTAAAAATCGATCGACCAAAACTGGATGATCAGGTGTTATATCCGTGGCGCGTGTTATAAATCCGGCAAGGGCGCTATCGTCGTAGACAATCTCCATTCCTCGTCCACCTAAGACAAAGGATGGTCGTACGAGTACGGGATAACCAATGCGGGTAGCGATTGTTATCGCCTCCAACTGTGAGGATGCCATACCAAACTCTGGTGCATTAAGGCCTTGATCTACCAATATCTGACCAAATGCGCCACGCTCTTCAGCTAAGTTAATCGCCTCGGGACTGGTACCTAAAATAACCACACCGTTGGCCTTTAATCCAGCTGCAAGTCCTAATGGTGTCTGTCCACCAAGCTGAGTAATTACTCCCAAAACTGGTCCAGTTAGCGTTTCAGCGTGAATTACCTCCAGCACATCTTCAAGTGTGAGTGGTTCAAAATACAGACGGTTACTAGTGTCATAGTCAGTTGAAACAGTTTCGGGGTTGCAGTTAATCATTATCGTTTCATAACCTGCAGCCCGAAGTGCAAAGGATGCATGAACACAGGAATAATCAAACTCAATACCTTGACCGATACGGTTAGGACCACTTCCTAAGATAATGACAGCTGGAGTTGTTCGTGGGCGTACCTCACTCTCCTCCTCATAACTTGAATAGTGATACGGAGTGAAGGCTTCAAACTCGGCCGCGCACGTATCTACCGTCTTGTAGACCGGTCTGATATTTAAGTGATGCCTAATCCGTCGCACTTCATCCTCAGGAATCCCGCGCAGTGTGGCGATCTGTGCATCTGAAAAGCCTGCACCTTTTGCATCCTTTAAAAGCTCCATACTGAGTTCACCTGGCAGAGCGATGATTGCTGCATGTTCATTAATTAATTGAATCTGTCGCAAGTACCATGGATCGATTTTGCACGCCGCAAAGATTTCGTCGATCGTTGCACCTGCCCACAAAGCACGTTGCACCTGCTGCAAGCGATACTCAGTTGGCACGGCTAGGGCCGATAAAAGCTCCTGTAGTTCATCGCCTTTTACTTGCGGCCATGTAAATATCGCCTCTTTGCGCTCCAGTGATCGCAACGCCTTCATCAACGCCTCCGAAAACGAGCGACCAATAGCCATCGCCTCTCCAACGCTCTTCATGGTCGTTGTCAGACGTGGGTCAGCATCGGCAAATTTCTCAAAGGCAAATCGCGGCACCTTTACAACTACGTAATCTAAGGTTGGCTCAAAAGAGGCTGGCGTGAGCTTAGTAATATCGTTTTGAATCTCATCCAAGGTATAACCGATAGCTAACTTCGTTGCAATTTTAGCTATTGGAAATCCAGTTGCCTTTGATGCCAAGGCGCTTGATCGTGAAACACGTGGATTCATTTCAATAACGATAATTCGGCCATTTGCTGGGTTAACGGCAAACTGGATGTTGCATCCGCCTGTATCAACACCAACTTCGCGGATAATATCTAGAGATAAATTACGTAATATCTGATACTCGACATCGGTCAAAGTCATAGCCGGCGCTACGGTTATCGAATCACCGGTATGGACCCCCATGGGATCTATGTTTTCAATACTGCACACAATCACAACATTGTCTTTGCGATCGCGCATAACTTCGAGCTCGTACTCCTTCCAGCCGATAATCGACTCTTCCAGCAGAACTTCAGATGTTGGGCTATGTCGCAGTCCTGCGCCAGCTATCTGTTCCAGCTCCTTGGAATCAAAAGCAATACCAGAACCTAAGCCACCCATTGTGAAGGAGGGACGAATAACGACTGGAAAACCTAGTTTTTTTACTCCTTCAATAACATCGTCCATCGTATGACAGATCACAGATTTAGCAGATTCACCGCCAACCTTTGCAACGATCTCACGAAAGAGCTCACGATTTTCGCCACGATTGATGGCATCCACATCGGCGCCGATTAAACGCACTCCGTATTTCGCCAGAATTCCTTTATGAAAAAGATCGATAGCGGCATTAAGGGCGGTTTGTCCGCCAAGGGTTGCTAAGACTGCATCGGGTTTTTCATGGGCGATAATCTTTTCAATCGCATCAGATGTTATGGGTTCGATATAGGTAGCATCGGCAAACTCTGGATCGGTCATAATCGTTGCAGGATTGGAGTTAACAAGAACTACTCGAATCCCCTCTTCGCGAAGCACGCGACAGGCCTGGGTGCCCGAATAATCGAATTCGCATGCCTGGCCAATAACAATAGGTCCGCTACCGATAACGAGAACTGATTTAATCGATGGATCTAATGGCATTAGGCAGGCACTTTCTTACTCATCAACTCAATAAAGCGATCAAAGAGATATGCCGCATCGTGGGGCCCAGCGGCCGCTTCTGGATGGTACTGAACAGAGAAAGCTGGACGATCCAGTAACTGTAAGCCTTCAACTACTCCATCATTGAGCGATACATGGGTGACTTCTCCCCTGCCATAAACCGTTGAGAACTCGGTATCGGTAGGGGCTTTGAGTGCAAAGCCATGATTATGTGATGTTATCTCCACTGTGCCCGTATTTTTATCGATTACTGGTTGGTTAATCCCACGGTGTCCAAATGTCAATTTGTAGGTTTCAAATCCCAATGCCCGACCTAATATCTGGTGCCCAAAACAAATTCCAAAGATAGGGATCTCCTTCAATAATACTTCTCGCACTAACTCAATCGTGTCCAGCATGGTCGCTGGATCGCCCGGACCGTTAGATATAAATACTCCATCTGGGTTAAGCGATGCGATATCTTCAATAGTTGAGTTAAATGGAAGAACATGAACCTCGACTCCACGCTGGGCTAGAGCCTTTGGTGTTGCAGCCTTTATTCCCAGATCGAGTGCGGCTACTACGAACTTTCTCTCTCTCATGGCTGGCACGACATACGGCTGTGGAGTTGAAACATCGGCAACTAAAAATGCGCCACTCATCGCCTCTATCTTACGAACTTCTACGACCATTTCTTCTCGGGAGAGATCTAGACCAGAGAAGATTCCTACGCGCATTGAGCCACGATCGCGAAGATGGCGTGTAATTGCACGTGTGTCAACGTTTTGAATACCAACAATATTGTTGGCGATTAATTCGGCCTCTAACGAGTTTTCGCTGCGCCAGTTTGATGTCAGTGTCGATGGATTACGTACAACAAAACCTGCAACCCAGATTTTTGAAGACTCATTATCGGCGCTGTTTACTCCAGTGTTACCAATATGTGGCGCAGTCATCACGACCACTTGCTTGTGGTAGGAGGGATCGGTGAGTGTCTCTTGATAACCAGTCATACCTGTTTGAAATACCGCTTCGCCAAAAGTTTTACCGGCAGCTCCCCAGGACTTTCCTTCGAAAATTCTGCCATCATCTAAGACAAAGAAAGCTTTACTCACCGAGCATCACCGGTCTCCACAAGCACACCGTTCATGAGTGTAGGTACTCCGTTAAAGAATGTATGCGTAATGACACCTGGCAGCTCGTAACCATGGAAAGGGGTATTACGACTCTTGGATGCCACCAAATCCCTATCGACAGTCCATGATGCACCGGGATTGATAATCATTAAATTGGCCCGTGCCCCGATCTCTAAGTTTCGGCCCTGTTCAACATAGCCTGCAATCCTTGCCGGCGCTGTAGATAAACGATCTGCAACTTGCGCCCAGTTCATAAGCCCTGAATCAACCATTGTTTTCTGAACGATCGAGAGAGCGGTTTCAAGACCTAGCATTCCAAAGGAGGCCTCACTCCACTCACACTCTTTCGACTCAGTGCTATGTGGGGCGTGATCGGTTGCAACGATATCGATGGTGCCATCGGCTAGAGCCTCACGCAGGGCCATTACATCTTTCTCGGTGCGAAGCGGTGGATTCACTTTAAAAACCGGATTATATGAACGAGCTAACTCATCGGTTAAAAGAAGATGATGCGGGGTGACTTCAGCGCTGACATTGATTCCACGCGCCTTTGCCCAGCGGATTATCTCTACTCCCCCAGCCGTAGTCACATGGCAGATGTGTAGTCGAGATTTAACGTGATCTACAAGTAAAACATCGCGCGCGATAATTGCCTCTTCTGCAATGGCAGGCCAGCCTTTAAGGCCTAATATTGCAGATACTGCGCCCTCATTCATCTGCGACCCAACGGTAAGACGTGGCTCTTGCGCATGTTGTGCTATCACTCCATCAAACTTCTTTATATATTCAAGAGCGCGACGCATCACTAATGGATCAAATACACAGTTGCCATCATCGCTAAATACACGGACCCGCGCTATTGAATCTGCCATCGCTCCGATTTCAGAGAGAGCGCTACCTTCGAGTCCCTTTGTTACAGCACCGATTGGAAAGACATCGAGTAAACCCGCCTCTTGACCTAATCGATAGACCTGCTCAACAACACCGGCATTATCGGCAACGGGAGATGTGTTTGCCATTGCAGAGAGCGCAGTAAAGCCACCTTTGGCTCCAGAGCGCGACCCAGAGAGAACAGTCTCTGCATCCTCTCGACCTGGCTCGCGCAGATGTGTGTGAAGATCCACTAAACCTGGAAGTAGTACCGAGCCTTTAACATCGATAACCATTGCATCGGCGTCGATGATGTTTAAAGCGCGGTTCTTAATTAATCCATCAGCTATGAGTACATCACTTGTTGAGCCATCTGGGAATGTTCCATTTTTAAGTAGATAGCGATTAGTTTCCATTATTTGCTACCTGCTTCCAAAGGTTGACCTGCTAACAAGACATACAAAATGGCCATTCGCACGCTAACACCATTTGCGACCTGTTCAACGATCACAGAACGGGCACTGTCGGCGACCTCTGCTGCAATCTCCAACCCGCGATTCATTGGTCCAGGGTGCATCACTATTGAATCAGGAGACATCAATTTAAGGCGATCGGCATTTAGACCAAAGTATCGCGAGTATTCACGTGCACTTGGAAAGAAGAGATCACTCATCCGCTCTTGCTGTACGCGTAGCATCATCACTACATCGACTGTAGTTAAGACTGAATCTAAATTATAGGAAATCTTTACCGGCCAGCTTTCAACACCAACGGGCAAAAGCGTCGGTGGTGCCACTAATGTGACGCTGGCACCCAAGAGTGTTAGCAGTAGCACATTTGATCTGGCAACACGTGAGTGCAAAACATCACCTACTATCGCTACTCGAATTCCAACTAAATCTGGTGAACCCTTACCAAGATGTTTTCTTATTGTGAAGGCATCGAGTAAGGCTTGGCTGGGATGCTCATGAGTGCCATCACCTGCATTGATAACACTGCCGAGCATCCATTCCGAGTCGGCTAAACGTTGAGGTGCACCCGAGGCACTATGTCTAATAACGACGGCATCGGCGCCCATAGCCTGCAAGGTAAGGGCAGTATCTTTAAGGGATTCGCCTTTGCTCAGACTCGATCCCTTTGCAGAAAAGTTAATAACATCGGCCGATAGGCGTTTTGCTGCAGCCTCGAATGAGATCCGCGTACGCGTTGAGTCCTCAGCAAAAAGATTTACGATAGTGCGACCACGTAAAGTGGGAAGTTTCTTAACTGCTCCATCGCTAACACGCGCTAACTCGGTAGCCGTATCTAGAATCGAAATCGCCTGAGCCTTTGAGAGATCTGATATCGAGAGTAGGTGGCGCATTAGTTGCCTTCAATCAAAACTTCATCCACGCCATCAATCTCAGTTAACTGCACCTTTACAGACTGTGCGATCGAGGTGGGGAGATTTTTTCCAACGAAATCAGCTCTGATTGGTAGTTCGCGGTGGCCTCTATCAACCAGGACAGCTAACTGAACGGTGTGCGGGCGACCGATCTCACCTAAGGCATCGAGGGCGGCGCGGATCGTGCGCCCAGAGAATAAAACATCGTCAATCAAAACTACTTCACGTCCTTCAATCCCAGTGTTCGGGATCGATGTCGGCATTATTGGCCGTGGTGGACGCATGCGCAGATCATCACGGTGCATGGTGATATCTAGCATCCCAACCGGTATCTCGTGTGCTGCGATCTGACTCATCGTTGCTGCGATTCGCAGAGCTAGATGGGCACCACGCGTTGGAATACCGAGCAGGGTAATCTGATGGGTGGAAGGGTTAGCTTCGAGAATTTCATGGGAAATACGTATCAACGCACGTGAGATATCGGGTGCGGACAGGGCAACGCTCATCTAAATCTCCTTCCCCATCTCTCAGGATGGGTCGTTAAAGGATGCGTGGCAGAGTGTATCACCGAAAATGCCAGGGCTGTGGATAAGAATCTGCGGCTATCGGTGGCGCGATTTAACCTATCGTTTATGACAACACACGATGAAATCTGTGCGCGTATACGTGCACTACGAATCTCCAAAGGCCTCTCCCTCAGCGATGTAGAGATACAGAGCCAGCACAGAATCCGTGCGGTAGTTCT
>CANJTH010000057.1:0-7422 GCA_947477185.1 Actinomycetota bacterium | reverse complement strand
GTGAGATTTCTCGCTGGACCGATGCGATGATTAATAGCGGCGAGCGTATGAACTGGTCGGCCCTATCTCGTCCAACGGTAGATAAACATTCAACTGGAGGAGTGGGAGATAAAATCACTTTGCCTTTAGCGCCGCTAGTTGCAGCATGCGGTGCGGCAGTCCCACAGTTATCGGGACGCGGACTTGGACATACGGGTGGCACGTTAGATAAATTGGAGTCAATCCCTGGTTGGCGTGCATCGTTATCAAATGACGAGATGTTAAAAGTTTTGCAGGATTGTGGCGCTGTCATTTGTGCTGCAGGTGCTGGTTTAGCACCGGCAGATAAGAAGTTATATGCACTGCGTGATGTCACTGCAACGGTTGAGGCGATTCCACTTATCGCATCATCGATTATGAGTAAGAAGATTGCCGAAGGAACGAACGCCTTAGTTTTAGATGTTAAGACTGGCGGCGGTGCATTTATGAGCAATCCTAAAAAAGCTGCAGAGTTAGCCCATGTAATGGTCGGTCTTGGAAAGCGCGCAGGCGTCAATACCGTTGCACTTGTTACAGCAATGGATATCCCACTGGGTTTAACTGCAGGTAACGCACTTGAAGTGCGCGAATCTATTGAAGTTCTTGCCGGCGGTGGGCCATCAGATGTCATTGAGCTCACAGTTTTGCTTGCCCAAGAGATGTTAGAGCTTGCAGGAATTAAAGGTGCTGATCCTGCCGCCGCTCTTAAAAATGGCAAAGCGATGGATGTCTGGCGCCAGATGATTAGTGCTCAAGGCGGAGATCCCGATGCGAAGCTTCCAGTTGCAAAGGAGAAGCTAACTATTACTGCACACTCCACTGGAACTGTTTTATCTATGGATGCGATGAAAGTGGGTCTTGCCGCATGGCGTCTAGGTGCTGGGCGATCTCGACAAGGTGAAGCGGTGCAGGCAGGTGCAGGCATTGAAATTCACGCTAAGCCTGGAGATAATGTCAAAAATGGTGCACCTCTATTTACTTTACATACCGATACACCTGCAGCCTTTGCGCGTGCGCAAGAATCTCTAGTCGGTAGTGTCACAATCGGCAATTTAGCCGCTGGTGAAAAGATAGATAGATTGCCGCTTATAATTGAGCGAATAACTGATTAAGGGGCCAGAAAAAAATGGCGATGAATAGCTCTCCAACTGCCGACCAAATCAAGCGCGTCCCTAAGGTTCTATTACACGATCACTTAGATGGTGGCCTGAGACCACAAACTATTATTGATATCGCTGCAGAGATCGGTTACACAGCTTTGCCAACGCAGGATGCAGCCGAACTTGCCACATGGTTTAGAGAATCGTGTGACTCTGGTTCACTCGTTCGATACTTAGAGACTTTTTCTCACACAATCGCTGTGATGCAGCGACGCGAAGATATTATTCGAGTTGCACGTGAGTGCGCACTCGATCTTGCACGCGATGGTGTTGTCTACGCTGAAGTTCGCGGGGCACCAGAGTTGTTTACTGAAAAAGGCTTAACAATGTCAGATGTAGTTGAGGCAACACTTGAAGGCTATAAACAAGGGATGGCCGAGGCAAAGGCTGAAGGCCACGAAATAGCGGTGTTCTCACTGCTCTGTGGAATGCGCCAGAACAAACGTTCACAAGAGGTTGCCGAACTTGTAGTTAAGTATCGCCATTTAGGAGTTGTGGGCTTTGATATCGCCGGACCTGAAGATGGATTTCCGCCAAGTGATCAGAAGGAGACATTTGATTACCTGCGCAAGGAAGATGCACACTTCACAATTCACGCAGGTGAGGCATACGGTCTGCCATCGATTTGGGAGGCGATTCAACTCTGCGGTGCCGAACGTTTAGGTCACGGAGTACGAATCATCGATGATATTGATTTCTCTGGTCCTGAACCAAAACTTGGACAGTTATCATCCTATGTCCGTGATCGGCGGATTCCATTAGAGCTCTGTCCAACATCTAATCTGCAAACAGGGGCGGCAAAAAGCTATGCCGAGCACCCTATTGGCCTGCTAGCTAAACTTCGTTTTCGCATAACTCTTAATACCGATAACCGATTAATGAGTCAGACTTCGATGTCATTTGAAATGAGTGAGGCGGTAAAGGCCTTTAATTGGGATTTCACTGAGCTCCAACGAGTGACTATTAACGCCATGAAGAGCGCTTTTATCCCATATCCAGATCGTTTAAAGATTATTGAGAGTGTTATTAAGCCTGGCTATCAGAAAATCGCATCGGAGTAATGATCGATTTTAACGATCCAGCCTTTGTCGCCAACCCTTATGCTGGATTAAAAGAGTTACGTAGCTTTGGCAAACCAGTGTGGCATGATGGCTTGGGCATCTTTCTAGCGGCCTGTCATGGTGATGCTAACGATGTCTTTCGCAATAAATCCTTAGGGCGCATCTTCATAGATAAGAATCCAGAGTTTGAGTGGGATACATTTAATTGGCTGCACTCAGATTCAATTTTGGATAGTGAGCCGCCTAAGCACACGCGTCTGCGTGGACTCGTTGCTAAAGCTTTTAATAGAAACAAGATTGAGTCAATGCGCCCTACAATTGAGCGTATTACTACCGAGTTACTAGTTGCCATTGATATAAAGATTAAATCGGGCCAGAGCTTTGATTTAATCGCAGACTATGCCGAACCATTGCCAGTAAAAATCATTGCAGATTTATTAGGTTTTCCAATCTCTGACGAGCATTTACTGCGTCCATGGTCACAGGCGATAGTAAAGATGTATGAAGTAAATCCTTCAGAGCAGTATCAGATCGAGGCAAATAAAGCGGCCAGTGAGTTTGCCGAATATGTTCGGGGATTAGCCGAGCTTCGTAAAAAGAATCCTGGAAGCGATCTCATAACCGATTTAGTAATAGTTGAAGAGAATGGCGAAAAATTAAATATGCAAGAGCTCATCGCCACCTGCATTCTGTTATTAAACGCTGGCCACGAAGCCAGTGTTAACGCTTTTGGTAATGGAATGGTTGAACTACTACGTCGGCCAGATCAGATGGAGCTACTGCGCCAAAATCCACGGGGCCATACCGATACGGCAGTAGAAGAGTTCATGCGCTTTGATGCCCCGCTGCAGTTATTTGAACGTACGGCCACCAAAGATACCGAGCTCGGCGGGGTAGAAATCGCTGCGGGGCAGAAGATTGCAGCACTCATTGGCTCAGCTAATCGTGATGAAGCGATATTTGAAAGAGCCGATGAGATGGACATAACGCGTGATCCAAATCCTCATATCGGCTTTGGCGCAGGGATTCACTTTTGCTTAGGAGCCCCACTTGCCCGTTTAGAGATGAGCGTCTCGTTACCAGCGTTGTGGGAGAAATATCCAGATATGTCACTTGCTAAAGAGCCAGTGCGTAGACCAACCTTTGTATTACGAGGTTATGAGAGCGTAGCAATCTCTGCTTGAGTTGGATAAGAGGATTGCGCGCCCTTTCTAGTAACAGTTAAGGATGCAACCTTAACTCCAAGTGCCACTGCATCCACTGGCTCCATACCGTTGGCTAAAGCATATGCGAAAACACCTACGAAGGCATCACCGGCACCGGTTGTATCAACGGCGTTAACAACTGGAGCGGCTATGCGAACAATCGATCTATCTGCACCCACTAACACGGCACCGAGTGCACCAAGAGTAACAATTGAGATTTTGCCAGGCCTTGAGCTTTGAAGAATCTGATCACTTGATGGTAACTCACCATGGAGCTCTCGGAACTCAGTCTCATTTGGGATTAACCAATCAGTGAGCTCTAAAAGTTCGGAGCTAAGTGGTTCAAATGGTGCAGGATTGAGAATTGTTGTGCAGCCCCTGGCTTTAGCAGCACGAAATGCTGCCAGCGTTACCTCTTGCTTGATTTCACATTGTGCAATTACTACGGATAAATCTGCAATCGAATTAACTGCAGCGACTGCTTTTTTGCTCTCAATCTCAAGATTAGCACCTGGAATAATAATAATTCTGTTCTCACCATTGCCATCAACCCAGATGGGCGCAACCCCAGTTGGCGAATCCGATCGCTCCATGTACGTTGTCTGAATTCCAAGAGATGTAAAGTTTTCTGCAATTGAATCACCAAATACATCGCGACCAAGCTTGCCAATGAAGTGGACTTCGGCCCCACACTTAGCGGCCATAGCGGCTTGATTAGCTCCTTTCCCACCGAAGCCAGTTGAGAAAAAATCACCAATGAGAGTTTCTCCGGGCTCAGGTAAAACATGGGAATAGGCAATCAAGTCCATCATCGCGCTGCCAACAACAGCGACTACAGCTTTACCCATAGCGATAGGCTACCGCGTATGAATAAAACTTCAATCATTTTAGATGTCGATACTGGCGTCGATGATGCATTTGCCGTGTTATTTGCAGCGATGCACCCAGGCATCAATCTTTTAGGCATAACGTGTGTAGATGGCAATACAAACGTTGATCAGGTTGTCGAAAATACATTGAAGGTTTTAGATGCCGCTGGGGCTAATGAAATTCCAGTTGCTCGTGGAGCCGTACGTCCATTGCTAGGAGAATCTCAGTACGCAGAGTACGTTCATGGGGCCGATGGAATGGGTGATCTTGGAATAGCACCATCTCATCGAAGAGTAGATTCTAGATCTGCCGTTGAACTACTGCGTGATTTAATTGAAGGCTCGAAAGATCCAGTGACATTAGTACCGGTTGCACCGCTTACAAACATCGCACTCTTCTTGAGAGCTTTTCCGGAGACGGCCAAAAAAATTCATCGAATAGTTTTAATGGGTGGTTCAGCATCTGCCGGCAATGCAACTGCTACCGCTGAGTTCAATATCTGGCACGACCCAGAAGCTGCAGCAATTGTTTTTCAAAGCGGGGTACCAATAACAATGTATGGTCTAGATGTCTTTATGCGTCCTGGAATTACGAGTAAAGAAGCGGCTCGTTTGAAATCTTCATCAGATTCGGCCCCACAGTTCGCAGGCTCACTCATTGAAGCATTTATTGAGCGCCTACATACATCGCCAGTAACTCTTGGTGACTACGGCGCAGTCGCATGTGTAATTCACCCTGAGTTATTTACTACTGAAATGTTTGATGTAGTAGTCGATACATCATCGGGGCCGGCGCGGGGACAGACTATTTGCGATCGGCGCGATGCCTTCCTTAAAGATCTAGAGCCATTAGCACTTGAGGATTCGGCAAAGGTGCGAGTTGTTATGGATCTAGATGTTGAGGCCGTGCGCCAGTTATGGCTCACAACCATTGAAAAGGGGCGCTCTTAGAGCCCTATCGGATGCCAGACAGTCTTATTTTCTAAAAATGCCAGAATCCGTCCTGGATCGGCCGATTTAAAACTATAGATGCGCTTTAAGTTTTCAGCCCCTGCGATACGAATGGCGCCATGTGATTTGGCGGCAAGACCTGAAATATCAAAGCCATCGATATCCATATGTGATGCCATCCACGGTGCAATCTCATCTTTTTTACCGGTCAAGATATTGATAACACCGGCTGGGACATCACTAGTGGCAATTACTTCGGCAAAGCTCATTGCAGAAAGTGGCGCCTTAGTGCTGGCCAAGACCACAACAGTATTTCCACCTACGATGATAGGTGCAATTGCATCGATTAAACCAAGTAGTGATGGAACTTCAGGTGCGATAGCTGCGATCACACCCATGCTCTCTGGCACAGTGAAGTTGTAATAGGGACCTGCAACTGGATTAAGAGCTCCTGATAGCGATGAGAGTTTATCGCTCCAACCGGCATACCAGACTAAACGATCTACTGAATCTGTAACCTCTTTCTCAGCCTTTGACTTTGTCGCACCCGCGACTAAAACAATCTCATCGACAAACTGCCCGCGACGTCCCTCTAACATCTCAGCAATGCGATAGAGAATCTGCCCCTTGTTATAGGCCGAAGCCTTGTTCCAACCAGATTGCGCTGCGCGGGCAGCGACAACGGCATCCTTTAAATCTTTGCGTGATGCCAAACAAGGGTTGGCAATAAAAACACCTTTAGCGCTTTTAATCTCATAGGTGCGGCCAGATTCGGTGCGGGGAAATGTCCCATTAATAAATAACTTATATGTCTTCTTGACATCGATGCGATTACTCATGGCCAACTCCCTTCAGATATGCACTTAAGCCATGTCGTCCACCCTCGCGACCCCAACCAGACTCTTTGTAACCACCAAAAGGTGAAGTTGGATCAAACTTATTAAATGTATTAGCCCAGATCACTCCAGCGCGAAGCTGTTGACTGGCCCAAAAAATCCGCGAGCCCTTCTCACTCCAGATACCGGCAGAGAGACCGAAGGGGGTGTTATTAGCCTTATCTATACCCTCTTGAGGGGTTCTAAATGTTAAGACTGAGAGTACTGGCCCAAAAATCTCTTCACGTGCGATGCGATGGGACTGTGTAATGCCGGTAAAGATAGTTGGCACAAACCAAAAGCCCTTTGCAGGTAGTTCGCAGGGTGCACTCCACCGCTGTGCGCCCTCGGCATCACCTGATGCTGATAGCTCGCGAATCTTAAGTAACTGTTCTTTGCTATTAATTGCACCTAAATCAGTGTTCTTATCCATAGGGTCGCCCACACGAATTTTAGACATTCGCTTCTTTAACTTTTCTAGCACTTCCTCGGCGATATTTTCCTGCAGGATTAGACGTGATCCTGCGCAACAGACATGCCCCTGATTAAAGAAGATTCCGTTAACGATACCTTCGATCGCCTCATCGATTGCTGCATCTTCAAAAATAATGTTGGCAGCCTTGCCGCCGAGTTCGAGAGTCACGCTCTTGTGTGTTGGCGCAACTGCGCGGGCGATAATCTTTCCAACTTCTGTTGATCCAGTAAATGCAATCTTGTCGATACCGGGATGGTTAACGATGAGAGCACCAGTTGATCCATCACCTGTAACGATATTAACAACACCGGCTGGAAGCTCTGCCTGTTGGCAGACTTCGGCAAATAAAAGTGCAGTAAGGGATGTGCTTTCGGCGGGCTTGAGAACTACGGTATTGCCTGCAGCAAGGGCAGGAGCGATTTTCCATGCCAACATCAGTAATGGAAAGTTCCAGGGAATTATCTGGCCTGCAACGCCATGCGGCTTAGTCGAAGTGCCAAGGCCTGCGAATTCGAGCTTGTCGGCCCACCCTGCGTGATAGAAAAAGTGCGCCGCTGCCAGTGGAATATCGACATCGCGTGATTCGCGGATTGGCTTTCCATTATCTAATGTTTCAAGCACAGCAAATTCGCGTGCGCGCTCCTGCATGATGCGTGCGATGCGGAATAGGTATTTACCACGCTCTTTGCCACTCATCTTTGACCACGTAGTTGTATAGGCCTTGCGTGCAGCTTTCACTGCCGCATCAACTTCTGCCTTACCAGCCAATGCAATCTGACTTAAAACCTCTTCAGTTGCGGGGTTAATC
>CANJTH010000056.1:0-7475 GCA_947477185.1 Actinomycetota bacterium | reverse complement strand
TTGGACGAGATAGGGCCGACCAGTTCATACGCTCGCCGCTATTAATCATCGCATCGGTCCAGCGAGAAATCTCACGCAGATCCATACCATTTAAAAGTATGGCCATTAAGAGCGCCGACATTTGTTCATCGGCCACAGCGCCCCGCGTATATGCATCGATCACCCAATCAATCTGAGGATCAGTGAGCGCGTGGTGATCTCGCTTTGCCGCAATCACTTCAGCGGCTGAAAATGCCTCTACCTGCGACATTTACCGCTCGTTACGGTCTAAATCATCTGGACCAAAGGCCCATGGCAACATGGCGGCCATTGTCTGTGGTCCATCATCGGTCATTAAAAGTGCGCTAGATCCACCATGCTCAAATAGTAATTGGCGACAGCGTCCACATGGTGCCAGGTGATTTCCCTGCCCATCAACACATGAGATTGCAATTAAGCGTCCACCACCAGTCGCAATCAGATTTGATACCAGGCCACACTCTGCACATAGCCCTAAACCATAACTAGCATTTTCAACGTTACAGCCCGAGACGATACGACCATCACTAACAAGGGCTGCAACACCTACTGGAAACTTTGAATACGGTGCATAGGCGGTTTTCATCGCCGCTACTGCCGCACTGTGTAGCTGCTCCCAATTAATCTCGCTCATTGCATACCACCGCGGCGATATGGGATCCCATCGGCGGCAGGCATTCGAAGCCTCTGAGATGCAACTGCCAAAACAAGAAGAGTCGTAATGTAAGGCGTCATTGTCACTAACTGACCTGGAAGCTCATCGACTGCTAAGAAGTACCATAGCGAGAGTGATGCAAAAGCTAACGTAAGAACAGCCTTAAGCACTCTACCTTTTCGCACATCACGAACAACAAGAAAGAGAAGAATTAGAACGATTAATAAAATTAGCGCGTGAATCGATGCTGAGTCTCGCAGTTGTAGGGCATCGGCAAAACCAAATAGACCTGCGCCCATTAAGATTCCACCTGGGCGATAGTTTCCAAAGAGCAGTGCAGCTAGTCCGATATATCCACGTCCTGCTACTTGATTTTCTTGGTAGTGATTTGCAGCAACGATGGCTAAGAAGCCACCGCCAAGACCTGCAAGGCCACCAGAGATTAATACTCCGGCATACTTCATGGCATAGACATTGACGCCTAGTGATTCAGCCGCGATTGGCGCCTCACCAGCACTGCGAAGGCGCAGCCCAAAGGAGGTTTTCCAGAGAATAAATACTGAGAGCGGAACTAGTGCGACTGCGATCATGGTTACGTAAGAGAGGTCGCCTGTTAAACCGCGGAGCACTGCAGCGAGATCAGAGATGAAAAACCAGCGTTTTTCAGCTAAAACAGTTAGTACATCAGGGCTCTTCCACCCGAAGTAGGTTCCGCCAGAGAGAACGGGTAGGCCATTAGTGCCAATCGAGGCAACATCAGGAGATTGTGATGGTCCAAGCCATGCACCACTCTTATATAAAATAGTTGAGATATAGCGCACTAGGCCAGCGGCAATAATATTGATTGCAACCCCAGATACGACGTGATCTACACCAAACGTAATGGTTGCGATGGCATGGATAAGTGCGCCAACTGCACCAAAGATGATTGCAGCCATTAAACCAATCCAAGGTCCGTGCTGTGCACCAATCATGCCGCCAGCCCAAGCACCCATAATCATCATGCCTTCAAGACCGATATTTACGACACCAGAGCGTTCCGAGAATAAGCCGCCAAGACCTGCAAGAGCGATAGGAACTGAGAGTAATAGCGCGGCCGAAGCCGTGCCGATGCTTGTTAAATCTGAGGCACCAGTAAGTATGCGAATAATTGAGAGTACAAAAATCAATAGCGCTGCATAGCGAAGTGATTTCAAGGCTTTAATTTTCATTCTTCAACCGCCTTTGCAAGCTCTTTACTCTGCAAGGTGATTTTGTATCGGCGAAGAACTTCATAGGCTATAACAGAAGAGAGAAGAATTGAGCCCTGCATAATCACATACGTCTCAGGAGCGATGTCAATGAGCTCAAGAGATCTGGAGCTAACCTCAAGGAAGCCAAAGAGTAGAGCGCTAATAGCCATTCCAACTGCGCTATTTCTGCCCAATAGTGCAACAGCGATCGCAGTAAAACCAATTCCAGTACGAAATCCCATATTAAAGGCGTGCGTATCGCCTAACACCGCTGGCAATCCAGCCAATCCAGCAACTGCGCCAGATAATGCAAGGGCGATAAAGGTCATCCGCTTTGAATTCACACCGCTCACGCGCGCGGCAATTGGATTTGCACCTGTTGCGCGAAGCTCAAAACCAAAGCGTGTGCGGCTCACCACAAACCAAAAAGTTATTCCGAGGGCTACCGCAAAAATTAGCATTCCATAAACCCCGCCACCTGGTTGATCTTCTACGCCCAATTTATTCAATAAGGGCATGAGATTTGGAAACTGGCCAGAGGCTGGAATCTCTTTGGTCGACAAGTTGTTTGAAGCCGTGGTGCGATCGGCAAAGCGATTTGCAAGTAAGTATGAAGATAATCCACCCGCCAAGGCGTTCAACATAATCGTCGAGATTACTTCGCTCACGCCCCGTTTAACCTTGAGGTATCCAGCGATTGCTGCCCACAAGCCACCAACAGTCATCGCTATAAGCATTATCGCAAGAATATGAATGACTGGTGGCAGAACAAACATCGCACCTAAGTAGGCTCCAAACATTGCACCTAAACGTAACTGTCCCTCTACTCCGATGTTAAAAAGACCGGCGCGAAAAGTTATAGCTATCGCTATCGCTGCGATGTAATACGGCGTCGCCGTATTGAGCATCTGCATGAGTGAACCCGACGTTGTTCCAAACTCCCACATAGTTGTATAGGCATCCATAGGGGATTTCTTAGTAGCAAGAACGGCTAGTGAGGAGATAATAATTGAAACGACCGCGGCCGTGAGCGGAGCAGCAATTGCTAGTAAAACCGTTGAGAGTTTAAATTTCTTCATGCTGCACCGGTCATAGCTGAGCCGAGTTGTTCAGGTGTTGTCTTTGCTGGATCAAGCTCTGCTGTTACAACACCACGCAACATAACGAGCAAGCGATCAGACATACCAATGAGCTCCTCAAGGTCGGCTGAAATCAAAACAATCGCCATCCCTTTTTCGCGGGCTCTGCGAAGCTCTTCCCATATAGCACCCTGGGCTCCAACATCGACACCGCGGGTTGGATGAGATGCAACAAGTAATGCAGGTGCTTTGCTCATTTCGCGACCCACAATAAATTTCTGTTGGTTTCCACCAGATAATGCGGTGGCAAGAGTCTGCGGACCAGGTGCACGAACATCGAACTCTTCCATGATTCTGGCAGTGTCGGTGATGGTAGCTTTTTTATCTACTATAAAGCCACGCATTACTGGCTTTGAGCGTTGATGCCCAAGAATTCGATTTTCCCACAGCGGTGAGTTCATCATGAGAGCTTGACGCTGGCGATCCTCAGGAATGAAACCAATTCCTAAATCATGACGATTTGCAACACTCAATTTATCAATGGCCGCCCCATTAAATGATATCGAGCCCGTGTAGTCGCGCAGACCAAGAATCGCCTCAACGAGTTCGGCCTGACCATTTCCTTCAACTCCTGCAATTCCAACAACTTCTCCGGCATGTAAGTTAAATGAGATATTAGAAATTAAATCGCGACTTCCAGTTGAAGTTGCAATTGTGACATCTTTGAGGGCGAGAGTTATTTGATCGCGACGGGTAACACCTTGTGTAGATGGTTGTGGAAGTTCGCTACCAACCATGAGCTCTGCCAGCTGCCTTGCAGTGACATCCTTAGATTTTACTTCTGCAACGGTAGAGCCTTGACGAACAACGGTAACATCATCGGCTACGCGCAGAACCTCATCTAACTTGTGCGAAATAAAAATGATTGCCATTCCCTGTGCTCGCAGGCCCTCTAGGGCACTAAATAGATCATCTACCTCTTGTGGAACAAGTACTGCGGTAGGTTCGTCAAAGATAAGAATACGTGCGCCTCGATAGAGGACCTTCAAAATCTCTACACGCTGGCGCGCACCAACGCCCAACTCTTCTACCAACACGTCGGGGTCAATCTCGAGCCCGTACTGCGCGGCCATGGCAACAACCTTTGCACGGGCTGCGGCAAAATCAATTGTTATACCTTTTTTTGGCTCCGAGCCAAGAATAATATTTTCAAGGACCGTGAAATTATCGGCCAACATGAAGTGCTGATGCACCATTCCGATACTTGCATCGATGGCATCATTTGGATTCTTAAAGTGAACGGCTGTGCCATTGACTAAAATCTCACCGCTATCTGGGCGCTGCATTCCATACAAAATCTTCATGACCGTTGATTTGCCTGCACCATTTTCACCAACGAGGGCATGTACAGTGCCGGTTTCTACGCTCATGGAGACATCTTTATTGGCGATGACCCCTGGGAAGCGCTTGGAGATGTGCCGCAGTTCTACAGCTACAGACACGTCTTTACTCTCCTTTGAATAAAATTCTCAACTAAAAGCATGTGGCCCAACAAGGAGATTTAACTCCATTGTTGGGCCAAACGCCACTACTAAAAGCCGATTATGGCTTTGTTGGAACCTTAATCTTGCCCGACTTAATTGCAGCCGCTGCCTTGTCGATCTGGGCCTTGTACTTGGTGATGTAACCACCAGAGTATGAGACGCCAACTCCATCAAGGGCTAGGTTGTATTGACGGCCATAGATACCAGCCTTGGCATCTAGAACATCGTTAACTGAAGAACCAACAACTGCTGTTGCAATTACGTCATAGACAGCACGGTCAACGCGCTTGATCATTGATGTAAGCATGTTCTTCTTCTCTGCATCAGATGCTGTTAGGTACTGATCAGAGTCAACTCCGATAGTCCAAACCTTCTTGCCAGCTGCTGCTGCATCGGTTGCAGCCGCGAAGTTACCCGCACCTGATCCGCCTGCAGCTGAGTAGATAACATCAGTGCCCTTATCGATCATTCCCTTAGCAATAACCTTTGCCTTAGCTGGGTCATTGAAGCCAGAGAAATCAGGGAACTCAGTTACGTACTTAACATCTACTGATGCACTCTTCTTAGTTGCCTTTACGCCTGCAACGAATCCTGCTTCAAACTTCTGTAGCAATGGAATACGAACTCCACCGATGTAGCCGATCTTTCCTGACTTTGATGCAAGTGCTGCTGCAACGCCAGCAAGGTATGAACCCTGCTCTTCAGCGAATACAAGTCCTGCAACGTTAAGAAGATCTACGGATGAATCATCGATAATTCCAAAGGAAGTATTTGGATAATCTGATGCAACGGCCTTAATTGGCCCTGCATAAAGAAATCCAACAGCGATGATTGGGTTGTATCCAGCTGCTGCAAGCAAGCGGAGCTTGTCTGTGCGCTCTGAATCTGAACCTGTAGTAACAGTTACCTCTTTGGCGCTAACGCCAAACTTCTTCTTGGCTGCATCTAGACCAGCTGCTGCTGAGTCATTGAAAGACTTATCTCCGCGGCCGCCGATGTCATATGCAAGGCCTACTTTTACATTTGATTTTGCTGCTGTTGCCGATGGTGCAACAAATGCAGTAACTGCAAGTGTTGTTGCAGCCACGACTGCTACAAGACGAAATATCTTCTTCAATTTTCCTCCAAGGGGTCTTCTATGGGGCCCGCATGGGTGACATAGAAGGTTGATGTGTACTAGTGAGCCTAGTCTTTAGGCATATAGAAACTCAACACGCGGGGCGCCATTTTGATGTCGTTGATGTAACGTTTTGGCAAACCCTCAACCCACTATTTACAGTGCTAGGCGACCGTTCCGAGGTTTTTATAGGCCTTTTCAAGGGTTCCTGTAGCCACCGTTCGGGCCTTAGCGCCACCCTCGTGCAGAAGATCTATTAGATGCTTTTCATCCAGTAATAGCTCAAGGGCCTTAGCGCGAATTGGACGCAGATATTCAACAACGACTTCGGCGACTGCGCTCTTAAAGTCACCATAGCCCTTGCCGGCAAACTCATTTTCAAGGGCTGCAATGCTCGAACCGGAGAGTGCGCTATGGATTGTTAGTAAGTTACTGATCCCTGGCTTTTCCTTCTCATCAAATCGAACTTCACTACCGGCATCCGTCATAGAGCTCTTAATCTTTTTAGCATTGACTTCTGGCGTATCCATAATCTCGATAACTCCAGCGGCTGAACCTGAAGACTTGCTCATCTTGGCCGTTGGCTCTTGCAGGTCGTTAATCTTTGCCGCCGTCTTTAGAATATATCCATCTGGAACTGTAAAAGTCTGGCCATAGCGCGTATTAAATCGGCCCGCTAAGTCACGAGTAAGTTCGATGTGTTGGCGTTGATCCTCTCCCACCGGAACAAGGTCGGCTTGATACAACAATATGTCGGCGGCCTGCAGCATCGGATAGGTAAATAAAGCAACACGAGCGCTATCTGCGCCTAGTTTGGATGATTTATCTTTGAACTGCGTCATGCGACTTGCCTCACCAAAGCCTGCCATACACTCCATTAGCCAGCACAGTTGATTATGTTGTGGCACTTGTGATTGCACAAAGAGCGTTGATTTTTCTGGTGAGATTCCGAGTGCGATTAACTGCGCCGCCGATGCCAGTGTGCGCTTGCGCATGAGGGCTGGCTCAGTCTCAATAGTTAGAGCATGTAAATCAACGATGCAGTAAAAAGTATCGTGGCCATCTTGGAGGGCAACCCATTGTTTTACGGCCCCTAAGTAGTTACCTAAATGGAAAGAGTCACTGGTGGGTTGAATACCCGATAGGACTCGCTTCAAACTCATAGTGTGATTCTTTCACACTTCATGAGCTACGAGAGATTAGCAACTGCCCAGCGCGTTTGCCCTCCATAGAAATCACAGTGATACGCAGGCCATTTAGGTTCACAACATCATGCTCGCGTGGAATTCGACCTAAATAATGCATCACAAAGCCGCTCGCGGTTTCATATGGGCCATCAGGGATCTCTAAATCTGTCTGCTCTGTGAGCTCTTCAATAGAGATCAGACCATCAACTTCGAAATCACCCGTACGCACCTCCACCGCTACATCACTTTCAACCTCATCGTATTCATCGCGAATATCTCCGATTAAACATTCGACTAAATCTTCGAGCGTGACGATGCCATCGGTGCCACCGTATTCATCAAGAATGATTGCTACATGTTGGCCCTGCAGACGCATCTCGGTCAAGGCAGGTAGGACACCTTTAGTGCCAGGTAAAAACATAATGCTGCGTACTAGTTCGACAATCTTGGTCGACTTACTTGCAAGTGATGTATCGAGCAAATCTCGCACATGGATAAAGCCAACGACCTCATCCGATGAACCACGTACAACTGGATAGCGAGAGTGGGCCTTATCAACGGCTAACTCAATCGCCTTTCCAACTGAAAGGGATGCGTCCATGAAATCTACTTCAGTGCGCGGAACCATGACTTCGTGCACTTG
>CANJTH010000055.1:0-7684 GCA_947477185.1 Actinomycetota bacterium | reverse complement strand
TTCATGTCGATATCGTACTTGTAGGGCTATCAGGTTTGAACTAACGCCTCACCGCAGCGAGAACACGATACTATTTAACTGTGCTCTTAATTCGCCATTTTCTTGTTCGGTGTCAAAACTGGCTCGTAATCCAAATCGTAATTGCTGGCCATAAGAAACCATCTGCAAGTCTAGATTTGGTTCGCTTGGGGAGTTCTTATGGAGGATGGTGGGTACCTCAAAGTATATTGAAAAGAAGTGACATAAGCCGCGTAGCGATATCAGCAGGATTAGGTTTTGATGTGACTTTCGATAGAGCACTCCTTGAATCAGGTTTTTCTGTTATTGGGCTTGATCCCTTACCTGAATGTATTACTTATGCAAATGCAGAATTAGAGCACTATCCAAGTTTTGAATCCATCAATAAAGGACTGTGGAGATTTTCTGGGGTGGAAACCTTCTTCCCCCCAAAAATTCAAACACATGATTCATGGTCCACTTCAAATTTGCATAACACTGCTACTTCATCTGCAAAGACTTTCGACGTAATAACTTTAGAAGATTTGTATAACGCATCTGAAAACTTGAAAAATTCACAATATCGACTTCTAAAGATGGATATTGAAGGATCAGAATTGGAGCTGATAAGAGTTATTTGTGAGTCGCAGTATAAATTTGATTTTCTAGCGATTGAAATGGATTTCTTATCACTTATTCCATTCCTGCAATTTAGAAAGAGGCTTAAATTGGTCTTTAAAGCGAGACTTCTACTACAAGCGCTCCAGAAGTCAGGCTACGAACTTATTAAAACCGAGAATTTCAACTTTTTCTGGGATAACGAGTTTGAGAATACTTATTAGTTGAGCAAATCTAATCGGTGATGCTACCCATATCTGAATAACTGATCTCTTGATTTTATGAATTCCATTAAAGCCGGTTTCACCTCCTCTTCGGTATATCTATTGCTTGTTTTTAAGAAATAGGCATACGCAGACTTGCTTACTGAGTTTCTATAACTACCAAGTTCAGAAACAAAAAGACCGTAATCTTTAAAAATCCAATTGCTCCAAGTATAAATGTGACGCATAAAATAATATTGATAAACTTCATCTAGATTGACACTGTGAGAAAACTGTCCAAGACTCAAAATAAGGTGCTCGTAATCTTCTCTATTCTTTGGTGATATAGCGAAGTTATACCCAGAAGAAAGATTATTATTGCTTGCATTTATCACAAGTTTGTCCATTGCTGCGTACTCTAAAGCGATTGTTCCATAAACAGTTAGCGCTACATCAATCCCTTGATCCAAAAGCTCCCTATGGCTAGTTGTTTCAGATAATAAATGAAAACCGTTTGAGGCTAGCACGAATTCTTCGAGCACTTCAAGTTTTGCACCCTTCGCATCAGGATGCGGTTTCAGGTACCAGTCATAATCAACCGCGTAAGACAACTCGTTCAATCTCTTCAACCAAAGGAAGAAATCAGGATAGAAAGCACGCCCATGGAAATGAGGTGCGTCATAGAAATGATGACAAGCGATCAATACTTTTAGCTTTCCATTCTTCATCGTCGCCTTAGATATTCCTGTTAATGGTTCTTGAAAGGATATCCCTGACGACCACGGCATGTCGGTGCTATATCCACCTTTTAATCGATGATTAATTCGATTTATGGCCTCAGACATGCCACTTTCTTGTTGCATTTTTGGCAATAAATTGAATTTTTGTTTTAGGCAATCTGAAGTTTCAAAAGCTTGAGGATTTAAAATTGTGAGCCTAAATATTGACTCGGCCGATACCTGAAATGCTTCGATATTTCTTTTTACAGCCAAGCGTGCTGGTATTGCAAAATGATATACCGAATGACTAACGCAAACAGCTTGAACATCGTGAGTTGAAAAGTAACTTTCCCAAAATTCAAAATATTGTATGCATTCTTGAAAAGTTTCAAGGAACAGCGGATCTTTAAGATCAAGGGTGTGCTGGCGTGATACATTTAAATATCTATCATAAATTAGGTCACCTATAAGTACGCCATGAAATTCGAATGTTTCCAACTCCTCAGCTGTTTCTACGTGAAGCACCAATTTGTTAGCTTCGAGTTGGCGCCTGAAAGGTACAAGTAAAAATTTCTTGCATCCCATTTTTGGTAGAACTGAAAATTTGTGTCTTAAAATTTGTTTTAGTTTGCTCAGTCGACCAATCTTCATCATCCGATAGGCAACCAGTTCCGAATTTTTTTCCTTCCTCAAAAGGGGAAGAAAATAGCTGAGCGCAATTTGATTGGTCGACCATTGCTGAGACTCCACTAAAATTACTTTAGTTGATTTTTCGTTTTCAGTGAACCTCGAGACCAGATATTTCTTAAATGCTCGAGTCTCAGGATCAAGACCAAAGTAATCGCCTAAGATATTTAGACAAACTGGTATCTTTTTGAAATATTTCATCTTCATAGTTCGATGCTCATCGACCCTTACTCCCTTTATTTTGAGGTTAAGGAACAATACAAGAAATTTCTACCATAACTAATCATTTAACTAAACGAGATTTCATCTCAATTTGAAAATTGGGACTAAGGGGTGAGCCTCTAACGAAGCTTCGACATCGTTCCTTCGGATAGAAATTGCAATTCTCTCTATAGCTTTTGAGTATGCATAAAGAGTTCGATTCTCAACTTTCTCCGTAAAACAGTTAGAGACGTTATGTGTTCCGAGAATCAGAACTCCTGATTTAAACATTTCTTGCATGAAATAGGTCCGTAAAAGATCCACTGAATATTGTTCTGTGGGTTTCCAATTAAGAAACTTCCAACTGTCGTGTCCAGAAAATGAAATAACCTCTGATAGGCCATTCTGATCCAGAATAATTTGCACTCTCTTGTGAAGTGAATCTCCTATTGTTGAAAGCGCACCGCAAATATCTTCATTTTGATGCCGTTCGAGAACTACCTTGGAGGCAGCCAGTGACAATAGCTCACCGCCGAAAGTACCCGAAAAGAATATTTGCTCCATTTCCATCATTATTGATTTTGCTCCGACAACAGCTGAAAGCGGAAAACCATTGGCCATGCCTTTACCAAAAGTGGACAAGTCTGGAGTAACTCCAAAAAGCTCTTGTGCCCCACCTCGAGAAAAGCGGAATCCCGTAATAGTCTCGTCAAAGATTAAAATTATGCCTAAATCTTTTGTAATTTTTCTAACTTCTTCTAGAAAGCCGGGATTTGGCCATTGTGCGTTCATTGGTTCCATAATCACTGCAGCAAATTGGCCGGGTAATTCTTCAAGGATGGTTTTCAAAGATTCTATGTTGTTATATTTAAATTGATGAGTTAAAGCGCTAACACCAGCTGGAACTCCTTTGTTACGACTTGTAGAGCCTATATACCAATCTTGCCATCCGTGATATCCGCAAACTGCTATGTGATCCCGGTTCGTATAGGCACGGGCTAAACGTATTGATGCAGATGTTGCATCAGTACCATTCTTCCCAAATCGAACCATTTCCGCAGATGGCACCAAATCTACGATGAGTTCTGCGACTTCGGCTTCAAGAATTCCTGGTAGGGAGAAGATAACTCCCTTTTTCAATTGTTTTCTTACAGCTTTTTCAATTTCTTTATCGCCATATCCCAATGTGATTGACGCTAATGAATTTACCAGGTCAACATATCTATTTCCATCAACATCCCAGACATATGGCCCTTTGGCCTTATCTATGAAAAGAGGAGAAATGCCAACGGGATACTGCGTTCGAGATTTGCTAAACGTTTGTGACCCTAGAGGAATTGTTTGCTCAGCGCGCTTTAAGTGTTGAATTGAGTTTCGATACCTATCACTCAACATACTTTTGCGCCCCTTTCATATTTTGCAATGCTTCGTTTCTTAGTTCCCCAGTGAGTTTATTACGACTTGCATGATTGTTTTCTACGAATCTTAGTAGGTCATCCATTGTAAAACTTGCTTCAGCGCCTCGAAACTCATGAAAAACAGCCTTCACAAATGTTAAATCTTCCGGATAATCAACAGTCCAGCGTTCTGCACTCAAATCGGTCTTGTATTTAAAATTCCCCAGTAGAAATTTTTGAGGCCGATTGTAAAGGCCTAAAGTCACATGTTCACGTTCTTCGGGTGAAAGGATAAAGGTACCAAGTCGCTTGAAAGCCAGATTACTCACAATCTCGACATCCAAGCCATCTGGAAAAGTTGGGACAAGAGTATTAGATAAATATTCAAATTTTTTATCTTGAAAACAAGAAACCATGTCATCGATAATTACTGGCATCACCATTGGGCAGTCACCGGTTAATCTTATGAAAGCATTTCCATTTTCACCTGCAAGAACAGTTTCAAATCGTGAATAAACATCGTCGAGTGACCCTCTTGATACGTTAATTCCCAGAGACTCAAGGTGAGAGGCTAGTTCGTCGTCGGAAGAGTCAATAGATGTTGCAACCACTACATGGCTTACTGATTCTGCCCTTAGGATTCTTTCAATCTGCCACTCAATCATTGGTTTACCATTTATCAATGACATGACTTTGCCAGGCAAACGAGTAGACGACATCCGAGCTTGCAATATCGCTGGAATTTTTTGATTAGTGTTCATTGATTTAAGACCAATTCCTAGGATCTAAGAGAAAAGAATCAAGTTTAGGCGCGATTGAATAATCTACATTAATTGTAGAATTAAATGATTTAGAAATCTCGTGGATTTGTTTTTCCGAATCTGCGCCAAAAATAAGACCTGATACCCAAGGTAGAGATTTCGCATACCCAATGCAAAGGTCCAGAATAGAAATTCCGTGTTCATCACAAAAAGCTTTTAGTTTCCTTAAACCAGTAGATCCACTTGCCACTTTTGGGGGAAGTGAAAGTGGGTCCATGAGCAAGAGTCCTTGTAGAAAAATTGATCGAACAAAAATCAAATTATCTTCTAAGGCTAGCGTGGACAG
Organism: Actinomycetota bacterium; assembly: GCA_947477185.1. Lineage (GTDB taxonomy): Bacteria > Actinomycetota > Actinomycetes > Nanopelagicales > Nanopelagicaceae > Planktophila. The sequence goes on along the minus strand of CANJTH010000055.1, from coordinate 2,755 downwards.
TTGTGAGGATTCTCTTAAACGTTGATCACAAACATTATCAGGAACCTGAAAAACGCTCAGAAATGATGCCATCGATTTTGCCTGTACTATCTCAGATTCATCGTAGCCTGAGATTCCCACACGTTCCGTAAGTCCACAATCAACTATTTCACGAAGTCCTGATTGAACTTCCTTTGAATTTCCTTCAAGTAAGACTTTCGAATTGTGAAGTAACACGGACCAATATTTTGTCTGCTTGGATCTCTGGAGAGAATCTCGAACGGCTTGAATGATTGTTTTTGCATCGCTACATTCACTGGATTTCAATTTAGTTGTAACACGAAAGTTGCTGCCATCTTGCAGTAAATCTCCCAAGATTTTTTCCGAATTTTTATAAGCGGTTGCGGTATCTAGGTGAGAAAATCCTTCACTTATTGCGGCCTTAAGAATCTGCTTGACTTGACTGACTTCTGCGAGCTTCCCAGAACCCCCTAACCCATATGCCATTCCAAAGTTAGCTGTCCCTAATGAAAGGGTTGGCTTCTCTCTAGTAATTGTCATGCAAAATTCAACTCTTGAGTAACTCAGAATCCATAGGAGTTCCAGCAACTACATCCGTATTGAAGATTCTACCTAAAAATGAATCATAGAATTTAGGTGCAGCTCCACCGTTTGGCCGAATTGCTCTTAAGTTCTCAGGTGTTACTAAATCGCCCGCTTTTACATCTTGCACAACATAAAGAGATCTTCTCAACCTTCGAGATTCTTTTTCCGAATCTTGCATACTCCAAGTCGCAGACCCCAGTGAATTCTTTGCTTTTTTTCCTTCACGCACAAGCATCGCGAATTCTTCCGGCTCAAGTGAAAATGCGGCATCTGCACCGCCATCAGAGCGACGCAAGGTTATATGCCGCTCAATAACAGTCGCGCCTAGCGCGATCGCAGCAATACTTACACCAATTCCTAATGTGTGATCTGAAAGCCCCACTTCAACACCAAAGGCATCTCTCAAAGTTTTCATCCTGTTAATATGAGCGTCTATTGGATCAGCCGGGTATGAACTCGTGCAAACAAGCAACGTTAAGTTCTTATTGCCGGTGTGGCCCACAGTACTAACCGCCTCCTCAATTTCCTGCCAAGTAGTTGCGCCCGTAGAAATAATTACAGGTTTACCAGTTTCTGCAACTTTACGAATTAGCGGTAAATCACCCGTTTCGAGAGAAGCAATTTTATACATTGGTGCGTCTAGTGATTCAAGAAAATCAACTGCGCTTCCATCGAAAGGGGAGGAGAACGGAATAACTTTAAGTTCCCTGCACAGATCAAAAAGTTCGGCATGCCACTCCCAAGGGGTATGTGCCTCTTCATATAATTCAAAAAGTTTGCGATTTCCCCATAACTCATGTCCCTCACTGACTACAAAAGAGTCCAGATCAAGGGTCATTGTACGAGCCGTGTACGTTTGAAACTTAACCGCCGTTGCTCCGCTTTCCGCAGCAAGCTTCACAATTTCTCGAGCTCTTTGCAAATTGCCTAAATGGTTTGCTGACACTTCTGCCACAAAATTCACATTGGGAGAACTATCAATCATAAATTTAGTATACCGTTGAGTTGTGAAACAGGGCCTAGAGAGCGACATTCAAGACCTACTTCAAATGCGTTTGGCCCATATAGGTGATGAGGAGCTGCTCTTAACATGGCGGAATTCTCCCGATGTAGTTATTTTTACTCAAAGTAAAAGAATGATTTCGCCTGAAGAACATAACCTTTGGTTTCACAATCGCCTTAAAATTCTTAGGAGGGAGCCTATATTTATTTTTGAGTTGTTGGGAAAACCTATTGGGATGACACGCTTAGACTTTACAGAGGACTCAGAAGATTTTCTTAATATCAGCGTACTTGTGGAAGGCAGTCACAGAGGCAAGGGTTACGGTATTAGCATGGTTAAGCGAACTTCCCAGTTTGCAATGAATACACTAAATGCAAAGAAGGTTTTTGCTGTGGTTAACAGTCTCAATTCTCCGTCGATGCAGTTGTTTCAAAGGTGTGGATTTAGGGAACTGAAGAATGAAATAGATTTTAAGACTTACGAATGGTTGGCCGACGATAAAGCTTGAATCGTTGACTCTGTCACCTTGTTTTGATCAATTGTCGAAAGCCCCGTGAACAAGGGAAGGGATATCTCAGAGTTATAGAACTGTTCAGCCTCTGGGTATAAATCAGCTAAATAAGCTTGATCTGAGAATGCTGGGTGCGCATATACGGGAAGATAATTTACCTGAACTCCGATTCCTGAATCGCGCAATTCTTGAAATATTCGCAACCTCTGGTTTGAGGGAACTCTAATCGGAAAGAGATGCCACATGGGATCTACGTAGCTTCGCCGGACGGGAAGACTCAACCCCTCAATCCCCGCTAGCGCGTTTAGGTAATTGTTAAAAATTGATTCCCTTTCTTCTTTAAAAATTGTGAGTCTTTTGAGTTGACTAATCCCCAAAGCACATAAAACATCAGGCAAACGATAGTTCAAGCCAAATTCATGCACCTCTTGATGCCACGGCCCTGCATTTTTTAACTTAAATTTAAAAGGATCCCGAACGAGCCCTTGTCGTGAAAAACTTCGAGCTCTGGCTAGAAGTTCTGGTTTTATTGAAGCAACCGCTCCGCCTTCTGCAGTTGTTAAATTCTTCGTTGGAAAGAAAGAGAATGTAGTGATGTCGGCGATAGAACCAACTGGTCTTCCTTTGTAATTGGATCCGATGCTGTGCGCAGCATC